>NZ_JAKIKS010000091.1 GCF_023284005.1 Shewanella surugensis | reverse complement strand
ATATACAATACTGCTAATACGATGTATGTTAATTATGGCCAGTATCGCTTATCAAATGCGTTGACTAACATCACGAATCATCGCTTGTATTACCGTTTTCCTGACACACTTTTCCAAGAAAACTTAGGCCATGTATTAGAGGGTGAGTTTGTCATAGAAGGTCATACACAAACCATCTCTGGTCAAGAAATACGCCTGCGTGCAGGCAGTCAGCTCACGATTAAGGCGGGTAAAACCCTTACCATCGCCACTGGTTCTAGTTTCATCATTGAAGATGGCGCCAAGTTAATTGTAGAAGACGGTGCACAAATCACTAGCTCTGGTACTTGGTCTGTCGCTAATAATGCAGAGCTGCACTTTGGCGCAAGCACTAAAATTACACTCTCCAATGGCACTTGGGATATTGCTGAAAATGTGACCCTCGACCTTGCAACCAATGCCAACATCAATGTTGCTAAAAATGCCACTTGGCAACTCGGCGCAGGCTCGCAAGTCCTGGCTGCCGCTGATGTACAATTGGATATCTATGGCACTCTTCACGCAGAAGGGGCTGAAGACAACCTCGTTTATTTCGGTTCATCACAAGATGCACCCGATAAGGGCTATTGGAAAGGCATTAAAGCTTACTCAAACGCCAATATCACCTTTAAATACGCCCAGGTCAGTCATGCCGACATTGGACTCTACGCCTACTTAAATGGTTACAGCTACAGTAATAATATTGCCTTCAATGTCAGCTATAGTCATTTCAATAATAATACGACCGCAGTTAATTTGTCTGATGTTCGTACTAAACACCCAAGCTATAACGGTGCTACTTTTGCACCTGTCATTCAGTATTCTGATTTTATCGATAACGATACGCATCTTTATACCTATGACAATAACGCCTATCAAAACACCACGGTCGATGCTCGCTATAACTGGTGGGATGCGACGGACTTTGACGCGATTACCGCCAAGCTAGTATATAGCGAGAACAGTGCCACGGGGATGCAAGTCAACTTATCCCCCTATCGACTATCCAATGCCTTTAATGACTATTTTGATGCCTTCATTGATTTTGAATGGCCAGAATCGACACTCATCAATGGCGAATATGTACTGGATGCTAACTATTTTGTGAGCAGTGATATTACCATTGCTGATGGGCAAATTGTTCGAGTGAAGTCGGGGCGCCATTTAAGGCTAGCCGATGGCATTACACTGACTATTGCCGTGGGCGGTCAACTGATCATTGAAGATGGTGCGCAGTTAAGCTTATCGGATGATGTTCAAGTGAAGGTGTATGGTGAATGGACATTGGATGCGGGCGCGATTGTGCTATCGGATCTCAATGCGCATATTCATGTTTATGGCACGCTTATCGGTAACGGTATTTTAGACAATGAAATATTATTTGGCTCTTCATTAGGAGACGCTGATGGCTCTTTATCACGTGCTGAGGCTGGCAGTTGGAAAGGCATTACCGCTTATTCTGCCGCTACCATACAGCTAAGGTATACACAAATTCGCCATGCCTTATATGGGGTTTACGCTTATATCAATAGTAGTGTTAACAGCCAAGTGGTTGATATTCAATACAGTCGCTTTATTGAGAACACGAATGGCGTACGCGTGTATGAAGGTTATGCCCTCAATGGTGCTTTACCTGTTATCAGCTATAACCAATTTATCGACAATGAAGTGAATGTTTACGCCACCCATGCTAGCAATCATGATTCCAGCACTGTGATTGATGCCCGCTTTAACTGGTGGAATAGTATCGACATTGGTGAGATCATGACGAAAATTCATGATCATAGCGATAGCACATATGGTATGTATGTTAATTATGGTCAATATCGTGGCTCAACGGCCATTGATGACATACTGACTAATGCCATTGCTTGGAGCTGGCCAGGTAGCTTAACGGTTAACGGTGAAACCGTGCTTGATGGTAATTACAGTATTGTTGGCAATACTGAGATCGCAGCCGATCAAGTTGTGCGTGTTACTGCAGGGAGCCATATTACCATTGAAGCCGGCGTTCAATTTACGGTGAACCTAGGTGGTCAATGGATTGTTGAGGAAGGCGCCAGCGTTACCATTAACGATAATGCCATTGTTAATGTTTACGGCGAATGGGCGATTAATGCGGGAGTGATTATTCAGTCAGGCATTAATGCACGAGTGAATGTTTATGGCCGCTTAATCGGTAATGGGCTTGAAAACAATGAAATCCATTTTGACTCTTCATTAGCGGCGCCCGGCATTAACAGTTGGAACGGGATCACGGCTTATGCCACTGCAACAGTACACTTACGTTATACGCAAATAAGCCATGCACTTTATGGTGTTTATGCTTATATCAACAGTAGTACTAACAGCCAAGTGATTGATATTCAATACAGCCGCTTTGTGGAAAACACTAACGGTGTGCGTATTCTTGAGGGTTATGAGAATACTGGCGCCGTCCCTATATTGCAGTACAACCAATTTATAGATAATGACTTACATATGTATGCGACCCATAGTGGTAGCCATGTGTCTTCAACTGTCATTAACGCCCGCTTTAACTGGTGGAACACGACTGATATTAGTGAGATTATCGCTAAGATTTATGATTATCAAGATGCGACTTACGGTATGTTCATTAACTATGGGCAATTTAGAGGATCGGCCATTATTGATGATATCATCGATAACGCCATTGCTTGGATCTGGCCTGACGACTTAATTGTTGACGGTGAAACCGTACTTGACGGTGACTATAGCTTTATTGGTAATACCGACATTGTAGCCGATCAAATTGTGCGCGTTAAGGCTGGCAGCCATATTACCATTGGCGCGGGGGTTAAATTGACCATCGCCTTAGGTGGCAAGCTTATCATCGAAGATGGTGCGAGTGTGACTATCGACGATGGCGGCGGTGTCGATGTTTATGGTGAATGGGAAGTTGGTGCTGGCGTGACAGTCACATCAGGCTTAAATGTGCGTATCAATGTGTATGGTAGCTTGATAGGTAACGGGCTTGAAGGCAGTGAAATTCACTTTGGCTCGACTCTAGACTCTTCATTAGGTAACGCTGATGGCTCTGCTACTGCTGGCAGCTGGTATGGTATTCATGCCCATGCTAACGCTAATGTAAGCTTAAGATATACACTTGTTAGCCATGCTCAATACGGTGTTTATGTGGATATTAACCACAGCATTAATAGCCAAGTTATTGATATTCAATACAGCCGCTTTATTGAAAACACCTATGGTATTCATGTTTATGAAGGTTATAGCAATACTGGCTCAAGCTTAGTGTTGCATTATAACCAGTTTATTAGCAATCACTTCCATATTCATGGTAGCTATAGCAGCAACCACAGTTCAACCACTGTGATTGATGCTCGCTTTAACTGGTGGAATAGCATACAAGTGGGTGAGATCATATCCAGAATTTATGATCATACCGATGCAACTGATGGACTCATCATCAACTATGGTCAATACCTTGGTTCAATCGATATTAATGACGTCATTCATAATACCATTGTATGGGTTTGGCCTGAAGATCTAACTATTGATGGTGAAACAGTGCTCGATGGTGATTATACCTTTATTGGTAATACTCATATCAATACAGATCAAGTGGTACGAGTAAAAGCAGGTAGCCATATCACCATAGGTGCAGGCGTGCATTTAACGGTATCTCAAGCTGGCCGCTGGATTATCGAAGATGGCGCGACGGTGACCATTGAAGATGGTGCCATTATTAATGTTTATGGTGAATGGCACATTGGTGCGGGCGTGACAGTACGTTCTGGGCTTAATGTACAAATTAATATTTACGGTAGCTTAATGGGTAATGGACTTGAAGGTAATGAGATCCATTTTGGCTCATCACTGGACATTCCAGACTTAGGCCGCTGGCAAGGTATTACTGTTTATTCGGGTGCCACAATTCAATTGGTTTACACCCATGTAAGCCATGCTGAATACGGCGTTTATGCGCATATAAACAGTGAAACTGCCATCAATGTTGATATTCGTTATAGCCGTTTTATTGACAATACCAATGCTGTGCGTGTGTATGAATTTATTCAAAACACTAGCAGTACCTTTGTTTTGGAATATAACCAATTCATCAATAATACCTTTAATATTTATGCCTACAGCGCTTACTTAAACTCACTTCTGCAAATAGAGGCGAACTTTAACTGGTGGAATACTGTCGTTATTGAAGACATTGCGGCGAAGATTTTTGATCGCTCCCATGGTGAGTATGGCTTAGTGGTTGATCACGAACACGATCGCTTTGGTGAAGACATTGATGAAATCGATTACGTTTACGGTACGGTTATCATTGATATTGATATCATAGTGAAACGTCGTATTCGTATTATTGGTGAAACCACTATCGGCTCAGGCCATAGCGTCACAATTGGTGCAGGCGCAAGCTTGACAATCGATGCAGGTTCGACGCTACATGTGGATGGAGACTTAATTCTTGAGGAAGGTGCAGAACTGATTGTTGATGGTGCAGCCACGATTGATGTCACCGGACGGGTCATCGTCAACGGCAGCACATTGACCCTACCGACAGATTTAACAGTGAACTTGCGTGCAGGTAGTCGTTTTTATGCCAGTATCGATACGACAGTACATGTACATGGCCATTTCAACAGTCAGGGTAGTAGTGATAACTTTGTCTATATTGGAGTACGTGAAGAAGATAGAGAACGTGGTTTCTGGCAAGGACTCACGGCGCATATCGACAGTAAAGTGGTTATTAAATACACGTATATTTCTCATGCTAGAGTGGGGGTTTATGCTTGGGGTAGCAGCGATGTGAATATCACCTATTCATGGTTGATGGATAACATTCGCGCGGTACACTTGTACTTTGATCAGTTAATTAGCCATGAACATAATAGCGTGGCTAACTTTGTGGCTCATTACAACCGTTTTGAGCGTAACACTAAGTATAATATTTATGCTGAGCAAGCGGTCGCTGGTTATTTCAATGGCCGAGTATCAGTTGAGTATAACTGGTGGGGAAGTGTCGATATTAGTGTGATTAACCAGTTGTTCTTTGGTCGCGGTGATGATATCGACTTAGGCCTGTGGCTAGACTTTAGTTATATCTGGCTAGACACTTTAGGTGAAAACACTTGGCATAATGGCTTTGCTGGCAGCATAGATGTAATTAGCAGCTACAACGAAGACATTAGTTTTATTGGTTACAGTGAAATTAATGCCGATGTAACGATGAATGCTGGTGCAAGGTTGATTGTTGACGCGAGCGCCACACTGATCGCGAATGCCCATGTGATCATTAGTGAGACAGCCAAAGTGGTTGTCCGTGATAATGGTTTCTTCAAGGTGAATGATGGCGTTAGCCTCACGCTTAATCCAGACACGGATCTACAATTAGGGATTGGTGCAACGGTGGAAGTGATTGGTGAAGTCATTGTTCGCGCAGCCATTGGACAGTCCATTTTCTTCCGCGGCGCTGAAGCCCAAGATCCTTTGGTATGCCCAGCTGACGCAGACGTTGACGCGCTGATTTAAGTTAACAGTGAAAAAGAAAGTGAAGCTAAATAAACTGCATCGATAAGTCAATACTCATGCTTATCTTCAGCCTGCGATATTAAGCAGGATGAGACAATCGCAGTAAAGGGCTAAATCTTTTATCAGATTTAGCCCTTTTTATTGCC
Source organism: Shewanella surugensis (assembly GCF_023284005.1). Taxonomy (GTDB): domain Bacteria; phylum Pseudomonadota; class Gammaproteobacteria; order Enterobacterales; family Shewanellaceae; genus Shewanella; species Shewanella surugensis. Next base: position 19,094 of record NZ_JAKIKS010000091.1, on the reverse strand, counting down.
ACTTTTTCGATACTTTATCAGCCATATAAGGAACACCAACTCTCTCCTACACTCGTCACCATATTCAATACAGGCATTCATTACTAGCACCCGTTTTAAGTAAGGTTGATTTCAGTGCTCTGCTCCGAGGGTCGCTCTATTTGTGGGTAGTTTAAAGGCAGTTTTGAGCGATTTCATAATGATTTGTCTCTCGTTTACGTTGAAAACCTAAGCGGAAGCATGACTTCCTCACTTATTTGAGCATAACGGAAATGAGTCAGCCACAGCAGCCCTCGCCTTTAATTATAAAACCAATCTTTTCAACAGATTAAAAAGTGGCACGTAAATTGCTTTTTAAACAATAATAGCTCAGTAGAGCCAATGAGGATATGTCATGATTTCAGGTATGAGTTCCGCTCAATTCTCCGAGCAACTGGTTGCCGCCGATCGTATGGGTAAAGATCAGCTTTATAGCAATAAGCTGAGTAGCAGTAACTTAAAACTCGACGCTTATAAGATGCTGGAAACCAGTCTGGATAAAATCAGCAGCAAGCTAGGCAAGATCGATGGCGAGTCCTTCGAGAAAAAAACTGCCTCTATCAGCGATGATAATGCCAGCATTACGGTTGACCCTAGTGCGCCTAAGGGAAATTATGATCTCTATGTTGAGCAATTGGCTCAGGCACAGCAATTATCAGCCACCTTTGACAGCGAAGACGCTTTATTATCAGGCTCCGAATGGACATCAGGCACTTTTAGTATTCAAGTAGGTAGTGATGTCACTGATATTGTCACGCTAGATCTTGCCGATCTCAACGCTGACGGCACCATGACCGTAGCGGACTTAAGAGACAAGATCAATTCCCACTCCGACAATCCTGGCGTCACCGCCTCGTTGATGCGCACCGGTGATGACGTAAAACTCTTGCTGACATCGAATGATTCCGGTGTGGATAACACGCTAGATGTGAAGCTGGGTGGCAGTGCCTATGTCATGGATGAGCCTCGAGTAGCTCAAGATGCCAAGATTAAACTCAACGGTGTATCGATCACCAGCAGTAGCAACTACCTAGAAGATGTGATTGATGGCATTAGTATTGAACTTAATCAAGCCCATGAAGTTGGAAAATCCAGCACCATCAAAGTCGAATCAGATTTTGAATCCAGTAAAGATTCGGTTACTGACTTTGTCGATAGCTTTAATGAATTTATGGACAAGTTGAATCAACTGACTCGCTCTATGGGCACTACCGTACTGGATGAAACCAGTAGCACGAGTAGCTCAAGCAGTAGTGACGATAATGATGATGAAGAAGACGAGTTTAAAACGACTGCCGTTAGCGAAGATCAAATCGGCGCTCTAAAAGGCGATTCAAGCTTACGCATGTTACAAAGTAATATGCGTAATGTGATGTTCCAAACCGCGCCTAATGGCATGCGTTTAGCGGATATCGGTATCGAAATTAACCGTAGCGGTAAACTCGATATTGATAAAGACAAGCTTAGTGAAGCACTTAAAAATGATCCCGATGCCGTTAAAGCCATGTTCAGTGATACTGATAGCTATGTTGATCAGCTTGAAGCCATCACGAAACCGTTCACCCAAACTGCTGGCCTGTTGGACATGAAGGAAGACAATCTGACGACTCAAATCAAGCGTATCGAAGATGACATGAGTCAGCATGATTATCGCATGAAACAAAAATACAATATTTATCTAGCTCAATTTACCGCGATGGAAGCCACCATCAACTCATTGAGCGCCGCCAGTTCACTGTTTTACCAAGGAAGCTAACTATGCTAAATGAGCACGATCCTTTCAATGCCTATAAGCAAACCACACTCAATGCCAGAGCCGCTGCCGCTACGCCTCATGAAATGGTGCGTATGTTACTGGACGGTTTACTTGAAGAAATCGAACGAACCAGTGGCTTTATGCAAAGGCGCAGCTTTGAAGACAAGGGAAGGAGTGTTAATAAGTGTCTCAACATAGTCCATGGATTAGATTCTATGCTGGATCTTGAGAATGGCGGCGAAGTGGCCACCAGCCTTAATCGCCTCTATGACTACTGTAGCCGTCAACTTGTGACCGCCAGTGTCGAAAATGATCCCGAAGCATTAGTCCCCATTATCAAGGTGATTAACGATGTCAGAGAAGGTTGGACCAACCTCAGCTGAGCCCCTTGCGATGAAACCTTGGGGGCAGTTTGAAGCTGCCCTCATTAAACATGCTGAAAAACAAGACTGGGATAAATTAGCCAAAGTGAACACGCTAATGATAAAGGCACTTAAGCACGCAGGGGCGCCTAAAACACAGTCACAATTATTGGCCCGAGAGTCGTTGGCCAATACACACAGTGAAGTGCTGAAAAAGCTGATTCACTCAAAACATACACTCGAGATGGAAATGCAGCAATTTACCTCTACACAGGACGGATTAGCCGCTTATCAACTCACTCAATTAAGTGGAGCTTTAGATGATCGCTAGCCTTGCTATCACCAACACAGGAAGTGCGAATACGAGTGCTCGGGATGTCTCGATAAAATCCAGCCCTCAATTTAGCGACTCTATGCAAAGTCAGGATGAGATAGACACATCCTCTTTTGAGCTGAAAGACAGCCGTGATCTACAAGACAGTCAGCAATTAAAAGACCGTCAAGCTGAGTCACAATCGGCATCGCAGTCAAAAAGTCAATCGACTGACAATGATAACAATGCGCATGATGACCCTTCACATAAAGCTGATGGCTCTTCAGTGACCGATAATAGCGATCCACTTATCGCGGATGACTCTTCATTCGCGGCTAATGGGCAAAAAACACCCTTAACGCAAGCTCAGCAACTCGCCCAGATCATCCAAGAAGGCGGCGTTAATAATCATAAGACGCAGGACACGAAAGTCGGATCAGGCTTTATTAATAAGCAATATAGTCAAGGGATAGGGCAAGCATTAACGCCGCAACAGGCCATGACAGCCAATTTACTGCAACAAGGTAAGCACACTGGCTCAAGCCAAGGCTCAGATATGTCAGCGACCGCTTTGACTAGCAGTTCATTGGCCAAAGGTAATGAATTAACCCTAAACAACTTTAATTCTGCCAATACCAGTGCGCTCACTAACCCCTCTCAACAGCAAACAAACCGTTTTATGCCAGCAGGCGCTTTTGCCTTTAATAGCGACAATATCGAAAGTGCCCTGTCGCAATTAGGCCAAGCTGGGCAAAATGTGGTTGATGAAGCCGCACAGTTGATCTCACAACATGGCCGTTCGCAAACTAAAGTGAGCCAGTGGGGTCCCATTTCAGTGTCTCAATCTGCGCCTCTTGCTCAACAAGCCCAAGAGCTGCTTTCGCCTTTAAAAGAGCAATTGCGCTTTCAAGTTGATCAACAAATTAAACATGCAGAGGTGCGACTCGATCCGCCCGAGTTAGGCAAAATTGAACTTAACATTCGTCTGGATGGTGACAAGCTTCATATCCACATAAACGCGGCAAACACCTCTGTGAGAGATGCATTGCAGCTGAGCTTAGACCGATTACGCGACGACTTGGCGATGGATCATGGCGGGCAAATCGATCTGGATATCAGCCAAGGCGAGCATCAACAACAAAGAGATAACCCATCACAAGTGGCATCCATTGCAACTCCACAAGGAGAGTCAGTCGATACCCAGAGTCTACAACAACAGAGCTTGGCGCAAAACCAAGTCGATCTGTTAGCTTAAATTAGGAGTGCAACATGGCATTTGGAAAAAGCAGCGTTAATAAAAAATTCACCCTGAGCTTATTTATTTTGGCTTGGACTGGCGTCATCTTTTGGGTGGGTTGGCAAGCGCCTCATCTTATCGGTGGCCCCTTCAATCAATCTAACATTGAAATTAAACAAGAGCGTTATTACCCGCTCGATCGCTTTGTTATTTCAGTACCGGGCGATCAATACCCGCATTACTTGTTACTCGAAATGGCACTCAAAAGTTCATCAGATAATGTTAAGCACACATTGTCTGAAGCCGATCCGCTGATCCGTAATGGCATAATGAAGATGTTTGCGAGTAAAAAGTTTGAGCAAATTAACGATCCTACACAATTAGAGCCGCTACAAAAAGAAGCGCTGACGCTGTTATCGGATCTATTTGTAGAACATCAATACAAGATTGATTTAGAAGGCTTACTGTTTACTCGTATCGTCATACAGTAATTGAACCGCCTTTTTTTGCACACGCTTTATGACTACCAAGGTTAACCGCTCAAGAGTGAGAGATGAATAATATAGCGTTTATATTTTTCATCTCTCAATATGATTAAACAATACATTATACCCAAGCAACTTGTGCCTCTCTCATCAGGTTTCTTGGGTATAAATCAATACCAATGATGACTCAAAGCAGTGACATGTTTCTACATCAGGTGCATGGCCAGAATGACTCTCGCCATGCTTATCGGATCTTACTGACACTATCCCCTTTGCCGTTCATTTTGGATCACTACATTTGAATAATTATATTTGGATAACTATATCTGAATAACTATAAATAGGAGGCAGGATGATGAATTCGGGTCAATTAGCTTATCAAGAAGTATTCGATGAAAGCGTCAGTAACCGACTCAGTGAAAGTCAGGTCATGAAGCAATACTTGCCTCTTGTTAAGCGCTCCGTTACTCAACTAAGAAGCCATTGTGGCGCAGTGTTAGCCATTGAAGATATGGAGCAAATTGGCATGATGGCGTTGCTGGAATCTTCTCGTCGTTATCCAGGAGAATTTGATAATGGCTTTATTTCATTTGCAGGACAACGGATCCGTGGCGCTATTCTCGATGAGCTGAGGCGCCAAGATTGGCGTCCGCGTCCCGTCAGACAACAAGCCCATGAGCTCAATGATGCAGTAAGAAAACTGTCGCGTCAATTAGGCCGAGAAGCAACGGATCTTGAAGTCGCTCAGTCCATGGGACTCACTCAAAAAGATTACCGTGCACGCCTTTATGCCTCTCAAGCCGAGTCCATGAAAAGCTTAGACGATATGCTCGGAGCGGGTAATCATTTTGCAGATAAAACCGATGCGATTAATCAATTTGCGGCTAAGAAAACATTATTCAAAGCGATCGCTAAATTAAATAAAAGAGAACAAGTGATCCTGTCGCTTTACTATCAACATGAACTTAATCTAAAAGAAATCGCTGGAACATTAGGATTAACTGAAACCCGAATTTGCCAACTTCATAAGCAGGCAGTTAAACAACTTCAGACAGTCTATCAACAATGGGATCAGTAAAGGCAGGTAACGTAATATGAGTAAAATATTAGGACTAGTAATCATTCTTGTTTCAGTTTTTGGTGGATACGCATGGGCAGGTGGCTATTTAGCTGCACTATGGCAACCCGCAGAAATTTTAATTATTTTCGGTGCAGGACTTGGCTCACTGGTTATTGCTAACCCTAAAGCCGTACTCGTGGATATGTACAGACAAATCAAAGAGCTTCTAGGAGTTGAAAAAGAAGATCCTGAGCTTTATCCGCAACTTTTTGGTTTATTAGGCATGTTAATGAACCAAATTCAGTCGCAAGGCCTAAAGGTATTGGATGATCATGTTGAGAAACCAAGAGAGAGCTCACTGTTTTTAATGTACCCTGCGGTATTAGATCACCCTAACGTCCTGCAATTTTTGATTGATAATTTACGCTTACAATCTATTGGTAAAATCTCCGCTCACGATTTAGCGCAAATCTTAGAAGAAGAGATCTATCGTATAGAAGAAGACAGATTACGCCCCTCTCGTGCATTAGCCCGTGTTGCCGAAGCAATGCCAGGTTTTGGTATTTTAGCTGCCGTTATGGGCATCATCATCACCATGTCTAGCATTGATGGGCCAATCACCGTTATTGGCATTAAAGTCGCTGCAGCTCTAGTGGGCACTTTCGTGGGGATTTTTGCCTGCTATTGCTTATTTGACCCTTTGTCAAAAGCGCTTGAGCATTTAACTGAACGTAAGTCAGCACAACTTCGCTGTGTGGCTGCCATCTTAACAGCCTTTGCTAAAGGTAAACCGCCTATGCTTGCCATTGATGCTGGCCGTAAACAAATTCAAAGTGAAAATAGACCTAGCTTTATCGAACTTGAACGTTGGATGGTGGAGCAACAAAGCTAATGGCAAAACAAAATGAACCCATAGTGATAAGAAAACGTCCCAGACAAAGACGTGAATCAGCCAATAGTGGGGCTTGGAAAGTTGCCTTTGCTGATTTCACCTTGGCCATGATGGCATTATTTATGGTGTTATGGATCATTCAAATGGCGGATCAAACAGAGCGTGAACAAATCGTGCAGTATCTGCAAGGGGACATGCACGCTACAGGCTCTATTAATCCTTTTGATTTGAGTAAGTCACCTTCAATGATTGACTTAGAGGGTGCCATTCCCATTCAGCAAGCGATACTACCAGCCTCGGGGACTGGTGTTGAAAAATCAGGCCCAGCGCTACATAATCATATTCCTGCGGGAATAGATAATCCAAAGGCGGGCCGTGGACCGGAACTCAATGCGATGGTACCGGGGCAATTTGAAACCCAAGCACAGCTTGAGTTTCTTGCCCGTGAAGTGGATAAAATCATTAAGCAAGTGGATATGGGCACAAATGTTGCCATTCAGGTCGTGCCTCAAGGCATTCGTATTTTAGTGCATGATAATGTACGCCAATCTATGTTTACTCGCGGCAGTGCGAAAATGGATCCTTATTTTGAAGATTTATTATTAGCTTTAGGCCCTTTATTGGCTAAAGTTGAAAATAAAATCAGCATTTCAGGTCATACGGATTCGAGTACCTATATAGGTAAAACATTTACTAATTGGGAACTGTCGAGCCAACGCGCTTTGATGGCTCGACGCGTATTAGAATATGGCGGTGTTAAGCGTAATCAAATCGTGCAAGTCACAGGTATGGCCGATCAAGCGCCTTTTATTGTTAATGATCCAACAGCCAATGCCAATCGACGCATAGAGATGTTAGTCCTCACTCAAACGGCTGAACGACAAATTAAAGAAATGGCTGGTTTTCCAACTAAGACCATTGGAGCAGATCCAAGACTTGAACAAGCAAAAAAATTAGCGGAGAATAATAGACCAAGAACACGATACCCAGAGCAATGGAACAGCTATGAGTGAAACAGAACAAACGATTATCCCCATCATGGAGCAAGCAGTACCAACAGTTGATAAAGAAACGCAAGAACAAGAACTCAGAAAGTACGCCAGACTCAGCCTAAGAGATGATGATGCCGCAGTCGATCTCGCCCTAGCCTGTGATGGTGTCACCGTAAAATTGCGTCAGAAGAATTGGTGGAAAATAAGCCAAATCGGTATTGCTAACATTAAAGATTTTGGCCTAGGTGGTGTAGGGTTAATTACCAGCACACCACTTGAAATCGGCCAAGAAGTTATTATCGAGCTAAATGGCCACGAGATGGCGGTAGAAATCGCCCGCTCTCGCCCCATCAATAGTAAATTAAATTTTGTCGGCGCTCGTTGGCTGAGCACTGATGATAAAACCATTTTATCTATGATTAACCAAATCAAACCCACTTAAATACTAAAAGGGGCTGAGATTATTTTTACAGCCGTTTATTGAGTATTTAAACAAGGAAAAATGATTATAGTGTCGTTGAGCAGATAAATGGGTGAGAATGCATTGTAAAGAGTAAACAACATACTGCCTTATCGGTCCGGCTTAAAGGTGCTTTACTCTTTGCTACTCATTTTCATCTTAAATGACGATAGGCCTCACACCGCGATTAAAATACCTTTAGGTTAAACAACATTCACCCCTAAAAAATAAATAGCCCGTAAAAATACGTGTATAACACAAAAATAGCAACCAACTGATTAGTGCAATATAAAACAATAGCTTAAACTGAAGCCCTCGCTACTCCAACTTGATATTCAATAACGCAGTATAAAAGCCTTTTAAGACATTCTGCTTATTTGATTAAAGAAATGGATCAATTGGGACGTCTTTCTTTTGACATAATACAGCGCAAATGAGGATCACAGCAGTGACTCACCGTGCTGACATTTTATATATTCAGATGACTTGAGTTGTATCATGTTAAACATGTGGCAAGTCTGAGCTAACAATATATACCCAAGCACATTTTTAATGCACTTGGGTATAACTAATTTCAACATAACAACACTGATCCGGAGGGTCACCATGACTGATGCTTCTCAACGTAAGGGGCCTGATAGCCTGCAGAAGCTATTTTTATATCTTATTTTAATTGATTGGTTTGTGCTGATTTATATATCGTTTGAAATAAGAGAGTTTACTTTTAGAGACGGCTCCATGGCCTCCGTAATGTTGACCATCTTTAATTTAATACTGGTTAACCTGTGTTATCGCAGGGCACGACGGACCGAAGATAGTTATTTACTTTATCCTGTCATTGGTGGCGCTTTGCTCTCTTTTATTTTAATGGCTTATTTCTTTTTCTTTTAACGATTACTGGGCTATTAACAGTGAGACTACTTTATAAAAAACAAAAAGTTAAAGAAGATTGCAAATAGAAAGAGGGCTAACTTAATTTTAGTGAGCCCTCTTTTTAGCCCGCAGTTTCAAGTAATACTTCCCATTCAGTTACAGGTGCACATTTCACTCATGTTCAATGTTTCGGTTTTAACTGCTATCGAAGAATGTGATCAAGCTATACGGATCATAACGAGCCTTAACTTAATATACCTGAACTCGCCACAGTTCTCGTGACATGGATTTCTCGCTCATGGCTAAACGACCATGCAAGGTATAGTAATTATCAATAATGACTAAATCTCCGGCTTGCCATTCTAGCGCAATAAAGCACCTTTCATCGTAGGCAATATTATTCACGTCTTCGATTAGTGCTGCTAATTCTGTTTGTTCCATATCAACTGAAGACAAGGAGAAACGCTGCAGTTTAGACTCACAGCCCTCTTGGTAACGTAAAATCGCATCATTCGTTACTGGGTGTAAGTCCACCAGCGGATAACTGCGAGGTGTACCGCCAAAATAGGTGAGCTTAGTCTCATAAGTAATATTAATATTTCTCCATTGCTTCACCTTGGCTTGCCCAGCCAATTTAAGAGCGACACGACTATTAACGATAGTGGTTTGCCCTTCTCCTTTGACGGGCGGCGTCTTGCAATACAGCATAAAGCAGCTGGCGGCAAACTTAGGATTGTGCGCCACTTTTTTCTCTGTAGCGGGCAACATACTTAAATCCCAATGCAGAGGCGTTTTCTCGATAGAGTGCACAAAACCATGGGGCACGGCTTCAGGTTTCACCACATGCACAGGCCCAAATTGCCAATGGTAAATCTCACCAAAAGGTGTACACAGTTCAACGAGATCTTGCGGCTCGATATCGGGCATATTGCTCTGTTGATACTTCAAGAGTAAAAAGCCAAATTTTGCTGTTAATGCTTGTAAAAAATCGACGGGTAAATTCTCGAAGCCGACTTGCCGAGGATCACTAATTTTAAGCCCAAAAGCGGGTGATTTGACTATTTCAAAGGTAAAAGCTTGCAGCTTAGGATCGGCCACTTCTAAATAACACCAGTTTTGCCCCTCACAAGTCACCTTGACCACACATTTTTTCTTCGCAACCCCATGAGATAGCTGAACAAACTTTCCCGTTAACAAACGCACTGGCACGCTATGCCAAGGGCTCACCGCCTTGGTTGTATCACTCGATAAACTAAAAGTAAACTTAGGCCCAGCATTGTCATAACCGTGGACGGATAATCGAATATGCTGAGGATACACTTTATCAATGCTCGCACTTAAGGCGCGGCCTCGATACATCATTTGATAGGCTTTATCACTAATACTTTCAAGATAGTGATCGCGATCGCCATCACTAAAACGTTCAATACGCACATCATGATATAAGTAACTGCAAAGCTTATCATGCACCTTAGCTTGTGCTGATGAATCACGTACCTTTTGCACAAACTTTTCAAATGCACGCGGCCCAGAACTTATGCCCTTCAGTAGGGATTTTCGTAAACTGTCACTGTCAGCTTTATTATTGCCCTTCACATCAGGCAATAAATCGGTTAAATCGGCCCAAAGAATATTCTCAGTCACACTTAAGTGCCGTAAGGCCGTTTTATAGCGCTGTTTTACCTCATCATCCACATGCACGATATCGGCAAAGGTGGTGCCATCACTTAAAATCGTCACCCGACTGCCGTGAGGATAGAGATCATTCAAGGCAAAACAAAAGGCATCTAGACGCTCAATAGCTAAAACCTCACCATAATCGGGCATCATTGAAAAACTCTTATCCACAACATTGGGTGACTTACAAGGAAAGCCCGGTAAAATAAAATCGAGTGGTTTGTTTTGCGCCATAAAATGCTGGATCTGTTGACGAGCGAACTCACGTCCTTGATGAATAAATTGATCATCTTGATGACGGACTAAATAAGATTGCAACAGATCGAGAATACCCGCTTCTATCGCAGCATTGTCATTTTCTATCACGGCGATTTCAGCTTGATTTAACGCTTTTTCTGAACACTGAGCAGCCTCCAGATCCAAAGCAGGGCTTAAAACGGTGTTGTTATCCATATGATTCACTTTCCTCTGCCGCCAACACACTTCTATTCACAGCGTGATTGGCTAAGCTATTATTGTTGTTATTGTTGTTAACGCTATTTCTCAGGGCTTAATAGGAGCCTATCGGTACACATTTTACTTGTGATCCGTCTATTGCTAAGCAATCTATGGATGTAGTAGCCACTATCCATTTTTGAAGTTCATTGATATGGGATATGACTTTAATGTCCTCTTTTGCGCTCTGGCCTAGATCGAGAGCACAGCCATAACCCCAATTCACAAAAACAAACTCCACGCCAGCATTCGTTGCGGTTTGTTGATCCGTTATCGTATCGCCAATAAACAAGGCTTCATCGGCTTTTATATTTAAGCATTCAAGCACATGCAAAGTAGAATTTGGTGCAGGCTTTTTCGGGAAAGCATCACCTAAGCCCTGCATTACACAAAATTCAACACTTTTAGCGAAAAATTTATTATCTGTCGACTCAGGAGCAGTAAAGAGAGCCTCTAACAATATTTTGGCTTGCTGATGATGCTTGTTTGTCACCACAGCAAGCTTTATCCCTTGTGCCTGCCACGTGTGTAATGCGTTCTTCACCCCCTCATAGGCGACCGTATGATTAATGAGGTTAGTACCATAGTGATTTAAATAAAAATCATAGACCTCATTTAAGCTTGGCATTGAAAGGTTTAAATTAAGCGGTGGCATGTTTTTAGCTGGCGGTTTTGCAAGTAAAGCAGAAGCTGAAATCGAAAGAGGAGAGGGAGAGAAAGGCTCTGAAGAAAAGGACGACAATAAATTTTTCACCATATTCCGAGAGCCGCCGCCAATTAAGTCTTGATACACTTCGATGGGCTGAGGTGAAAACCCAAAATGTATCAAGGTGTCATTCATTGCCTCCTTGATATCCTTCAGAGTATCGATCAAGGTGCCATCTAAATCAAAAATTAATGCCTTAATCATGCCACCCCACCTACAGATCTTTCATTCATAACTGTAAGGTGATGATAGTGGCTCGGCTTGCCTTGATTGAAGATAAGCCTATGAGTGTTTTCATCGACTTGACTGCGCTTTTGCAAATGAATTTCATTGCCTTGCTTTATGGCCACCGAATGCCAAGGCGTGCGCCACGCATCATCACTATTGCCCATCTGAATGCCAATTTTTTCAGACACTCTAAACTGTGGATGAATAGATAACCTCAGCGCATTCGGGTAATACTCTTCCAGCAATCGACTCCATGCATTACTGCGCTGGATGACCCTAAGAGAAACGGCTTTAGCTTGTTTTTGAATTTGGGTGTTACTGATAGTGGCAAACTCCATTAAGCCAGAAAAATCCTCAAATAAAAATTTAGCAATCCCCTTATACATAGACAAGGTGGCTTTATCGGTTTTGGCTTGCTCCGTTAAGCCAATTAACGACTCACCATACCTCACCATCAATTCTTCTCGCATGGCATCAAAATCAGATAGAACGCCAAAGGCATCCTTTAAATCAAAAAAATCAAAACGTTCTGGGTAATGATTCTGATAATAAGCTTGAATCGCTTCGGTATAAGCAAACACATCCTCATCAGGAATACGCACTAAATCAGCAAACACATAACCATCGGAGCAAATACTGATTTTAGCCCCAGGTGCATACACTTCACCTATCTCACTACAAAGCTGGTTAAGGACATCAATGGAGTGAGTTTCGGCTAAGTCAGGCAAACGACTCAAGGTTTTATTACGGTTAGGGGATTTGCCCGGGTAGGCAGGTAAAATCATATGAATGGGCTGATTCAATACCACCATATTCCCAATTTTGATTAAGTGAGGGTCAATTTCATCTAAGGATAAATTTGAAAAAAACGGCGGCTCAAGTTCCGAATGCTCGCTCTTCAGTAATTTTCGCCATTTGAAAATAATCGCTAAAATATCATTTTCCATGACTTTATTATTTTTATTCATACTTTTTCTCTCTTCAATAAGAGTAACAGCGTCCTAGCTCTAATATGACCTAGGATCCCTTCTTCTAGGCTGTTAATAACTAACATTGAGTAACGCTATTATGGCCCTAGCTCACCCACAGTTAATCATTTGTATCAAAAAGTAACAACCTTGATTGCAAAATAAAAGCACAAATATAAACATTCACTAATAAAACCAACACCAAAAAACTTAATCGAATAAGATTCGTTGGCGCGATTAGTTACAAATGTGTTAATAAGACATAAAGTAAAGAAAAGAAAAATGAGTGATACTGATAACGTCTCAGCAGAAGGAAGGAAAAAGAAATATTTAACCTGAACTCGGGATAAGCAGCGCCGCTTAATACCGCTATTTTTGCCCCTATCTGTGTTGTGTTTTCTACTATTTAAATCAGACACCCATTATTATTTCTTTCCTTAGAAACGAATGTTAAGCCCCCCCAAAAAAGTCTATCTCTACATTTCGATCCATTTCATATCGACTCAATTTGAGATTACATTCACCTTAACCTTATAAAATTTAAATGAATTCAACAGCAGAAACACCAAGCGAGTGATCGGGGTTGCATTGATGATCATGATTGCTTGAAATTTATTGTTTAAATTAACAGAATTGCGTAAACAATAGCTAAAAGCTAAGCACTATTTAGCCAACGATGGCAATTTGTAGCGCCTTGCCTTCGTTTTCGTGCTAGATGTTCACAATAAATATCTAATTCTTGTAGCGTTCCAACAGGCCCTTTAAATAAACGTGTAAATTCAGTAGTAAGCTTTATCCAATTAGCTTGGGGAATATTGAGACTATCGAGTATTTTCATCGTCGATTCACTAATAGTACCACGCTTATCATCTCGAATTATTCGACCCGTTTCATCCACTAGTTGTAAATAATCGTCTAAATGAAACTGCAATCCTTTTGGCATATTAACCCGTCCATTGCCCACAAAAGGCAACAAGCTTAATGGCTGTCGTCCCTTGAGTGCTGATTTAATTCGCCATTGAATACTGGTAAAATCTGACGTCTGAGGTGTTACTGCAGCCTTGGACCTGATCGGGTTAAGGTCAACATAGGCCATGCAGGCTAAAACGGCGGCCTCATCTAGTAATGCTTGGCACTTAAACCTCCCTTCCCAAAATCGCCCCGTGCATTGATCTTCTTTATTCGCCATACGTGCGATAGGCTCATTTAATGCCCGCATAAACCAGCTGATATCACTTAATCTAGCTCTATATTCAGCTATAACTCGTGATAAAAGGCTAATTTCATGACTTTCCAACATTTCACCTTTGGCAAATTTTTGCGTCACATCAGTCCCATTAAACAATTGATGCCAACGCTCTATTACTGCCAGATCAGTCCAATTATTAGCCTCATAAATGTCCACACTCAATACCAAATGTAAATGATTCGACATCACGGCATAAGCACAAATATCGATAGCAAAAACATCTGCAAGTTCAATAATACGGCTCTCAACCCAATTCCGTCTATGCTCGTAAGATTGCCCAGTATAGTTATCAATACCACATAAATAAGCACGCCTAACACAACGAGACACACAATGATAAAAGGGCGTGTCTTCAATACTCACTATGGCTTTTCTGGGCGTTGGCATGAGTCAAACCTCATTAGCTATACTAATATTTACTTATTCATTCCAGCCTAGTTCAAGCTTGAGTATTCATCAAATAATTATGGGTGTCTGATAAGGGGGAGAGATGAAAGCGGGCTGAATAAGCCCGCTTGGGGTTTAATGTGAGTTTATTTTTAGTGAGATGTCATTAAAGACTATTAGCAAAAAAACAAACTCAATTAAAGTATTCAATTAATAAACGTAAACGGCACCAGCCATATCGGCAGAGGTATTATTTTGCTCACCTTGTATACCTGTAGTTGCTGAATCTTCCCTAAAGTCTCCTACTGCTAACATTGTTCCTAAAGCATCGGTGGCTATACTAGCACCAAAACTGGCATTATAGCCCAATGAATTCGAAGCTTTGAAAGTCTTATAAAGCTGCCATACTCCCTCTATTTGCTTATATTGACCAATCCCATACCCACCCCAACCAATGTCTGTAGTAGCAAGCGTCGTGTTAGTAAAAAGTGACTGTCCATTTTGAGTTAATTGAACAACTGTTGGCGCCCTATCGACATCTAAGGTATCACTAACCTTCCACTCACCAAGATCTCTTGAATAAAGATGTATGCTAAATTTACTGATAACAGCTAAAGTATTACCGTCACCACTCAAGCTTGCTCCATTTCCAAAATTTTCAAATACTTCTTCATATTCCTCTGCCAATTTAATGTAAGCCTCTTGTATCCAAACATCATTTTCACGGCTAAAGATATAAACAGCCCCTCTGTCAGTTATACCACTATTGCCTTGATCACCATTAACCCCTATTGCTGGTGACTCCTCACCTCGCGCTCCAATGGCTATGGTACTGGCATCCGCACTGATAGCGACCGAGTGGCCAAAATAATCATTGGCATCAGTATTACTGGCTTTCAAGTAAGCGATTTGTGACCAAGCTTCATCCTGAAAAGAGAACACATAAGCAGCGCCACTTTTTGATGCGCTATTATCCGTCCCATCACCATTTATTCCTATAGCACCAGAATCCTCATACATGGCACCTACCACAATGGTATTACCATCGGCACTGACATCCAAGCCTTTGCCAAATCTATCCCCATTTCCAGATTGTCCCGCTTTTAAATATGCTTGTTGTTGCCAAGCATCATTTGTATATCGAAACACATAAACCGCCCCACTATCATTTGCATCAGTATTGGATTCATCACCATTAATACCATCACTATCTGAATCTTCTTCAACAGCACCAACAACTAAAGTCAGGCCGTCACTACTCAACGCTAAAGCACTGCCGAACTCTTGTCCGCTCGCCGTAGAAGGTTTCACATAGGCAGTCTGCTGCCAGACTAAGCCTTCACGACGATACAAGTACACCGCCCCCGTAGAGTTACCACTATTATTAACTTGATCGCCATTGATCCCAGTGGCATTGGAATCTTCATCCGGTGCACCCACTGCCATCAACATGCCATCACCACTCAAAGCCACTGAAATTCCAAAGTAGTCAGAACTTTGAGTATTCGAGGCCTTAAAGTAGCCAACAGCCGCATCTAATTGCGTGCGACTTGGTGTGGCCATGTTACTGGCGACGCTGCGGCTTGCATCACTGCCGATAACAAAGAACTGCGGATTATCTGTTAATAGCGCGGCATCGAGATAGACACTGTTCTCGCTGATGGTGACAGGCTCGCCGAGTGGGTGACAAAAATCACTGGCGGATAGACTGGCATCATACAAACACACCTGATATTCGCTGGCCCAGTTGTTGGAATCACTCCAATCAAGCGCGAAGGTCTTTACTCCAGTGGCGAGAATATTAATTTCATCTAAGACAATTTCAGTGGGAATATCTTGTTGCAAATATAACAGATGATTCACTACAGACAGCGGCGCATACTCTTGGGTGAAGCTGGCCCATAAGTCGCCTTTTTGGGCGCGAATACTGTGCTCGCCCGCAGGCAAGTACAGCTTAATCGACGCGGTTTGGTATTCACTGCCAGTTAAGCCCACAAGCGTGTTTTCGAGATAAATCTCAGTGCCGATGGCCAGAGCGGGATCGTTATCTGTGGTGACGCTGAGCATCAGGGTCGATAACAAGCTGCCACTGATTTGATGCGAGACATCGATGCTGAGCTCACAGCCTTTGGTTTGCGTCTCACCCAGCTCGACTTCAAAAGCGCAGCTGGCTAGTGGTGCTTCAGTATAGGTGTTGTCGTCACGTTTCTCGTAAAAGCTTAAATACGCCATGGCCGTTTGCGCGCCTTGAGCGTAAAACTGTGGCAACTCAGGATCGGCTAATTGATAGACACCGTCCTAGAACACAAAGCCATGCAAGGTCTCACTGCTGACACTCTCTGCGGCACTATCTGCACCACTGCCCGCACTGAGGCGCATGATCATGGCCAGATTTTCAACACCAGCTACACGCTCAACCAGCACTTCAGGCACCTGTATATTAATTTCGCTGAGGCTATTGTCGCTTGCAAAGCTAAAGTCGACATCGGCGCTCAGCGGAATAATATCAATCGGGGTATTGCCGCCCGCTTCCAGCTCAATATTGATTTCGCCAGTGCGCATGATCCCCACTAAGCGATTGTCATCATAAAGCTTGACGAGAATGTCATAATTTCCATCACCTAATGGCAAGGTGACATTGGTGAGGCCATATTCGGTATCAAGCTCATAAATGACTTCATCGCCGCCGTCGATGATCAAGCCCAACTTAGGCACGCTTAATATCGCCAGTTCATCAGCTGAGAATTGAAAATTCAGCGTGGCTAATTCATCGATGTCTTCTAGAATCACTAAGGTTTCGCCTAAATACGGCTGAAACAACAACTCGACTTCGGGGCTGGTGCCCTCAACAATCAATTCCCCTAGCGCTTTAGCGACATATTGCTGCTCGTCATGCTCTATTGCGACAATGAAATCATAGGTATCAGGCGTGAGTGCTAAGGTGCGATGCGAGACTATGCTGCCATCGGTTTTGAGCGTTAATGGCCAATCAAAGGTTTGCACTTCACCGGTGGTGACTGAGGTAGCCTGCATTTGGCCATCGAAGCGGGTATCTTCTGTGACCACTAAATCGACAGGTGATGCATTTAATGTACTGTTACCTTCTATTTCATTATTGCTGTTCACTCGCTCCAAAGCATCCATACTGCGCTGCTTCATACCACTAGCAGTATCGATACTGTTTACAGTACTGCTAGCTTCTGCATTGGTAATGCTTTGACGATAAAGTGCGGCAAAATGTGGCGTGACAGTGACGTTAAGCTTGGCTGGTGCCGCTGCGCTATTATTCACTTCCGCTGTGGTCGTGCTACTGGACTCGCTGCCCCCACACGCCGCTAAACTCATCCTTATACACCGAAACAGCGATCTAGGATTGACTCACTTTCCAGATGGCTTTTTATAAGTTAGTGCCAAATAAACTATGCTTCTACTTGGTGATTATTAGGCCTAAATGTTAGCTTAAGCCGTTGTGAACCTGTGACTTAAAGAGAGCGCTTTCAACGCCACTCAAATGATCCGGCACATAATTTAATACACATCCATTATAAAAAATAAGAGCAAAACCGTATGCGTTATGAAGTTTGGGAACAATTAAAAATAGAAGCCACAGCTCTGGTTAAAAAAGAGCCACTCCTTGCCAGCCATGTTTACTCTTGTGTACTCAATCATGAATGTTTAGGCTCAGCACTGAGTTTTATTGTGGCAAACAAACTTTCTGACGCAGTGGTATCACCTTTTACTTTTAGAGAGCTATTTGACCAAGCCTTTATTAATTGTGGATCCATGCTGACATCGGTTTCTGCCGACATTAAAGCCGTTACCGATCGCGATCCTGCCGCCGTTAATTATTTAACTGTTTTACTGAATTTAAAAGGCTTCATGGCGATTCAGGTCCACCGTTTAGCACATTGTTTGTGGCTGGAAGATCGCAAAGAATTGGCACGGTTTATACAAAGCCGCAATTCGGAAGTATTCGGGGTGGATATTCATCCCGCTTGTCGTATTGGCCAAGGGATCATGTTCGATCATGCCACTGGTATTGTGATCGGAGAAACCGCCATTATTGAAAATAATGTGTCGATATTACAATCGGTCACCTTAGGCGGTACCGGTAATGAAGAAGGCGATCGCCACCCAAAGATCCGCCAAGGGGTGCTTATTGGTGCGGGTGCCACGGTGTTAGGCAATATTGAAATCGGTGAAGGGGCAAAGATTGGCTCTGGCTCAGTGGTACTCAATCATGTCAAACCTCACACCACAGTGGTCGGCGTACCCGCAAAGGTCGTCGGAAAACCCGACTGTCAATTTCCGGCACAATCTATGGCACAAAATGTCTACGATGATTCATTGGAAAGTGCATTGATATAGGTTCTTATCCATAGCTGCATGGCCTTTAATAGGCATCCTGCATAAATGGCATTCCTACTTTCAGTCAATCATCACTCGACCCGTAAACCCACAAGGATGTGGGGAATGCAGACCATGTCGGGAACAATTTTCTACCTGAGCCCGCATCAAGCTTTGCTTGATAAACGCAGACTCTTCACCCTACTTCACATGGGTATTGAATCTCACTGCGTTCGGACTCTTTATTTTCCCATGTTCGAGTGGCATTTCCAAAAAGCAGACAAAAATGGCGCCTGTCATGGCCAGCTACGCTAAAGCTTCGCGCTCATGAACTTATCGCTAGCGCGATATTCGCCCTACTATCACATTAAAGGATACATGCTACACATGTGCTCTCTACTTCCCCATGTTCGAGTGTCATTTCCGCCAAATAAAACAAAAAGCCCTAGCATTTCTGCTAGGGCTTTCGTTTGTATTTGGCGCCTGGAAATGACCTACTCTCACATGGGGAGACCCCACACTACCATCGGCGCGATTGCGTTTCACTTCTGAGTTCGGAATGGGATCAGGTGGGGCCACAATGCTATGG
>NZ_JAKIKS010000090.1 GCF_023284005.1 Shewanella surugensis | reverse complement strand
ATATTGGTTTTTCATTTGAGAACCTTGGCCGATTTTGTGAGAGATTGAAGCTTATAGGCAGCTAACCCTCTTTTCTATACCAAAGTGTGTCGGTTATTATGGCAATCTAAGCACTAATTGTTGCTCAAGAATTAATATGGGAGCTTTTAGGTTTAGGATCTTCAAGGCATAACGCTCTAACTGTACTTCCTTCTCTAGGCTCAGTTGTCATGTTATTTAGCCAGTCATCGACGGTAGTTTTTTCTAGATTTGCAAATTGCTCTTTGATTCTTTCCCACGTTGATGTCTCTAAACTATAACCAGCCTGATTCAAAGTATATTCTGCATGGAAAGTGATCATTCCTTTGCTAGAACTCTGTGATATTTCAAATGTACTAGTATATAAGAAGAAATTTACTTTTCCATCACCATCCTTTAATATATTTTGAGAAAAATTAGACTGCTTTTCAGTTTGCTCTGAATAGGATAATGCAGCTTTAACTAGATTTTGTACTGACTGGATAATAGATTCTTTATCACTAGATAATATTCCCCGAAAGCCATCAACAAAAGAGTCTATTAGTTCATTTGCATTATGACTTTTCTGTTTTATTTCCTTACTTTCTGACCATTCAAGAGTCAAAAAAGGAACCTGAGAAACTAAATTAGTAAACCCTAAGAAATGCTTCAAGTCACCGTTTCCATTAGGATCTAACGGATCAAATTCAGCCTTCGTACGACACATGTTCACACTTGTTTGTAATCCGTCAAAAACACTTATTGGAGCAGTACCTGGAGTACTTGCCATATCTGCCGCTTCTTTATAAGTAGCGGTAGGAAATGCATTTGCTGGGTTTTGTGTAGTTGATGCATCAAGTTTAATTAAAGGGTTATGAAAAATAGAATTAGTAAAAGATACTGGAGAAGATAGTGATCCTATATTACTAAGCCATAAACTAGTTTCTTTTTCTAAGTTACCCATAATTAGTCATCCTTGTATTTTAAGTAATAATAAGTAGTGAATTATAGTAAGTTTATTTTGAAAATCAAATGTATTAAAAACTAAACTTAAAACTATTAACTTACAAAGGAATAGATCAACAACCCAATTATTTTTTAATGAAAACATCCATGATATTTAAAAACTTTCAATATAGACTATATTTATCTATTAATTTACCTCTCAGTAATAAGACGCTTCATCCCTAAGAAGGGTTTGGGTCCAGGGCAACCGCATGAGTGATTAACTTTTATCCACATCAGTGGATCCAGAGGTTAATACCTTCTCAAGAAAGGCTGTTTTCATCCACGCTCGCTTTCTCTTTGTTGGAATACTCACTTTCGTTTTTTCTTTTCTTAACATATTCAAAGCTGTTTGACGTAATATCCCCCAGTTTTCTGCACCGTTATCTTTGTAAATTTGGCAGTCATCTTCATTTATTGTTACATCAAGAACCCAATGAAGACTATTTTCTATAGCCCAGTGATCCCTAACGGCTTCAGCAAATTGTTCATCGGTTAATGTCGCTGAACTAATGTAATAACGATATTCTAAGCTTGGCGCTTTCCCTTTCTCTTGGCGATACCCCATTCTAATCCCTATGGTGCTTAGCTTAGCCCACTCTGGAAATTGTTTAGCAAGCTTCTTGCCGTCCAGTATTTGATAACTTCTTGCTTCGTAACGATTACGATTTTTTTCTATATTCAAGTGGGTTGACTCTGAACTACGAAAATCTTTAAACATATCTTCGACTGCGTTATGCAGTGACTTTTGGTTTCCCTTGAGTGCTAAAAGATAATCTGCTTTTTGCTTAATGATGGTATTAGCAATGTCTTTTTGGCATCCCATTGCATCGATAGAAACTAATGCCCCTTTAATATCTAACAGCTTTAATAGTTCAGGTATTGCAGTGATCTCATTGGATTTAGCATCTGTGCTGACTTGACCAATAACCATCTTGTTTTTACAAGCAAAAGCATTAACCATATGCAATGTAGAGCGGCGATCTTCTCTGTCATATGAGCCTCTAAGTGTCTTGCCGTCTATCGCGATAATGTCACCTTTTGAGAGCTGATTAATCGATTGCATCCATTTTACGAAACATTGATTGAATTGCTCAGGTTTTATTCTTGCAATAACACGTGCAATCGTATCATCAACAGGGATCCCGGAAGGTAAAAAACCATGCTTTTGAAACCAGTCTAAGTGACCTTCTGCATATTCTTTAATATCTTTCCAACCTTCAGCACCTGCTATCACTGCACATAAGGTCACGAACAATATATCAAAAAGGGGATAAGTGATTTTGGCTGACTGTCGTTGATCATCTAATTGGCCAAAATGCTGTTCAAAAGTGTTAAGGACCATCTTATCTATCACAAAAAGTGAGTATAAGATCACACATTGAAATCTCGGTCAAATTCAATATTTTTTGTACAAAAAACATTCATGATCTGGCCCTGGGTTTGGGTCGAGTAGAACGACCAGTATCTCTACCAGTGATAACGGTTCTTATCATCTCTACTAGTGATAGACCCGACTCATCACGGGTAGGGAGTACTTTACCCCAAATGTTGAACAAATCTCAAAAATTGGTTAAATACCCTATCGAATTTTTTGCAACAACCCTCCGTGTAGCTGCTTCGTTCAACAAGAAGTATAGAGATCGCTGATTACTGATATCTAGGCTAAACTTAATTGGAAAACTTTAGGCTGATTTTGGCTGTGATAGAGAAGTTATCAGAGTTTAAAGTGTCATCTTTGCTAAAGGGGCGCGTATAAACTTTTACTATAAAGGATTATATTATGAATAAGTTTATATTGTATGTCTTCTACTCGGTTATCTTATTAGCTTCGTCATTCGCATTTTCTACTGATGGTTGGATTCCTTCGGCGAAACTTAGTTTTGTCAGGACAATGAGTCAAACCACGGTACAACCTCCTGGAAGTTTTGAAGTGGGTATAGTTGGCGGTTTTACCTTACCAAATGGTGTCAGTTGCGAAACAGGTATAATTACAACATTAGGCAGTGTAGAAAGTAGTGATGAGATGTACGAGCTATTAGTTACTGCATTTATACATGATCGAAGCGTAGATCTAGGTATCACTGATGATCTTGCAAGAAGTGCATTTCCAGGACGCTGCAGCCTAACTTTTGTCGGTATACACTAGTTTTTTTGTTTGTAGCAAAAAAATATTCGGATGTACTTTACTTGATTCTGGACAAATAATTAGGTGAAAACAACCTCGATATAGAAAAACCAAAGGTGTACATAGGATATGCTCTATGCACACCGCTAACAAGGTGGGGGCTCTTTTGGTGTGTTTAGTAAGCAGAAAAAATGCTCTTGATTCACCTATTTAAAGTTCACCATATTAACGCTCATATGTTCCATGACATTTCAGCTACAATTCCTTGTTGATTAGTACATTAGTTAAATAGGCACTATCAACGTAAAAAGTAGTGAATAAACGCTGATATTTTCTACGACCACGATCCTCTAATATGATTGCTAGCAATACCCTTTTTCTTAAAAAAAGCCCCCCGAGATTGTCGAGGGCTTTTGACCTTTTAGTTTTGCGTATTTCAAACCGATTATTTCGGCATAACACTTATATTGTCATAAAGCTCACTTTCTCATGAATCCTATTTTTTCATCATTCTTACTTTCTCATAAATCGCGGCAGGGCTTTTTGGGATAAGTGATGGGCGGCGCTGAACTGAATGACGGCATGATGGCGCAAGCGATATAGGGCTTGATAGCATAACGGCACTAGAAATAAGCTGGTGACGGTGGAAAATAACAAGCCACCAATGATGGCTATGGCCATTGGGGCATAAGCGGGGCCGCCGCCACCAATTTGGGTATCACCCATTGCCAGCGGTAATAAGCCTAATACGGTGGTGGATACGGTCATGAGTACGGGGCGTAATCGAGTGACACACACTTGTGCAATGGCGCTGGAGAGATTGGCGAGTGACGGCTGCTGTTGGTTAATCTGATCGACTAATACAATGCCGTTATTTACCACAATGCCCATTAAAATCAATATGCCTATCATGGGCATCATCGATAATGAGGTATTCGTTAGTAGCAACCCCCAAAATACCCCCGTGATTGAAAAAATAATCGAACTAATGATGGCGGTGGGTAAGAGTAGAGATTCAAATAAGGCGGCCATAACAATATAAATCATCGCGATAGCCAGTAACATGTTGGTCGCCATGATGTTTTGTTCTTCATCTTGACGCTCAAAGCCACCGGTCAATGAATATTGATAACCTGGAGGCAAAACGACGTGCTCCATTATTTGGGTGATCTGAGTTTGGGCCTCTTGCAGCGATAAATCATCGAGATTCGCGCCGATGGTTAACGCAGTTTGCCGATTATAATGGCGAATACTATCAAATCGAGGCTCAATGCTAATATGACTTAAGTTTTCTAAACTGTAGACTCGCTCATCGATCCGTAAAATAGGTAATTGTTTGAGTTGATTTAAGGATAATTGCATTGGGGTGAACGTCATGTTGATGCGAAGCTCACCACTGGGATCATGACGAAACGATCGCAGCGCATTGCCTCTCAATGCGGTGGCAATATTTGATGCAACATCTTGAAGGCTTAAATTGAGCCGAGCCACGAGTTGTCTGTCAATCTTGATAATGACTTCTTGTTGGGCACTGTTTAATTCTGAGCGCAGATCCGTCATGCCCTCAATACGGGATAATAGAGGAACAATGTGTTCGCTTAATTGAATGAGTTTTGCGGTTGAGCGCCCAGTTAATGAAATTCGCAGCCCTTGGTTTTGATTGCCCCAGCCAAACTGCGGCGTGGCAATGGCAAAAGTGGGAAAGCCTTGGCGTATGTTGTCTTTTAACTCACCGACGGTGATTGGTAGATCCGGTTTTAATAATAAGGTGGATTGCCCCGAGCTGGGTGAATAATAGCTGTAAACCGTATCGATATGAAAGGTCTCTTTATGTTCATACAAATAGGCTTCCATGCGGTTAATCATGTTTTTTGTGACATCAAGATTATGTCGACCCTCGACATTATAATCGAGATACAAGCGCTCTGTTCCTTGATTATCATCCTGATCTTGTTTGACAAAATGTAATGGAATGGCCGTTGAGGCGAGTAATATAATGGCGATGAGCCAGCCTGTTTTTGGATGGGCTAATAACCGACTTAAGTGAGTTCGATATGCTTGGGCCAGTCGACTGGGTTTGTGGTTGGTTTTAGGCTTAAAATGAATATGGTTCAGCAGCAGTGGAATGAGTGTTTTTGCGATCAGCAACGAACTGGCTAGCGCGATACAAATGGCAATGGCCACATGCTCTAAGAATATCGTCAGTTCGACTTTTACACCAAAAATATTGGGTAAGAAGACAATTGCGGTAGTGAGCGTGCCCGCGAGTACGGCTAATGAGACTTTATCCACCCCTTTTATGAGGGCAAGAGTTTGGGATTTTTTATCCCGTTTTTCCTGTTGTTTCTCTTGTAATACACTTTCGGTGATCACCACCGCATTATCGATAAGCATGCCAATGGCGAGTAATAATCCCATCATGGAAAGAATGTTAAGGCTGTAACCGAGTAAGTACATGATGGCCAGCGTGATGGCAATGGCGATGGGCACCGAACTGACGACAATCAGGGTGATTTTGAGATCGCGTAAGAAAAAATACAGCATGATAAACGACAGTAAGGCGCCAATGAGTCCGGCTGTGAGCAGATCCGTCAGTGATGATTTTACGCCATCGGCTTGATCTTCCATGATGTAGAGTTTGATGCCATCAAATTCGGTGTTCTTTTTGGTTTTTTCTATCACGGCAAGGACTTTCTCAGAAACCGCAACAAGATTAGCTCCCGATGCTTTAAAAATATCGAGGCCGACCGCAAATTGTCTGCCTAAGTGTCGACCTTCAATGGGCTCTGGCAGTTGATAGTTGACGCTGGCCAAATCGCCTAAGGTGACATACTGTGTGATGGATAATTGAATGATGTCTTCAAGCCGCTGGAATTCCCCTTGAGGTGAGAGCTGATACACCAATGTTTTGGTTCTTAGGGTACCGGCATTAATCACAAAATTTTCGTTTTGCAATCGGTTTGTTAACGCCTCCATGCTGATCCCACTGGCGGCCAGCTTTTTGGCATCCACTTGGATACGGATTTGTTTTTTATCGACCCCATAAAGCGTCACTTTTGAGACACCTTCAATACGTTCTAAGGGTTTTTTTAATTGTTTTTCGAGTAAATCATAGGCATCTGATAGGGCATGTTGACTCGAAATGCGCACAGTGAGTAAAGGCAGATCCGAGGTTGAAAATTGCCTGATAAAAATCCGCTCAACATCTTGGGGTAATAAGTGCCTCACGGCATCAATTTTTTCTCTGGCTTCCAAGCTTTTGGTGGCAATATTTTCTCCCCATTTCATAATGAGTTCTATTTCGGCACCATCTTGATTGGAGGTGGAGTTGAGCTCTTCGACGCCACTTAACGTGGCGAGAGACTCTTCCAATACGCGAGTGATCTCTCGTTCTACTTCACTGGGACTGGAGCCTTTATAGGGGACATCAATAATCACTTGTGGAATATCAATACCGGGCAATAACTCCAAAGGCAGCAGTTTAGTGGCCGTGAGCCCAAATAATAACATCGAAATAAAAAACAAACTGGTGGTGACCGGTCGCTTTAACGCAAGTTGAGTGAGGTTCATATTCGCCCCTCATTATTACTATTATCTTGCTGTTTAAATGATGAATGAGACGCTTCTTGATTAAATTCTGCAAATTCTTTTCTATCGAATAGGCTATAAATCACCGGCAACACAATCAGGGTTAATAGGGTCGACAGACTTAACCCAAAAATGACGCTAATGGCCATGGGCGCACGGATCTCGCTACCGTCCCCTAAACCAAGAGCCATGGGGAATAACCCCAATGTTGTGGTTAAGGTGGTCATTAAAATGGGGCGCAGACGAGATTGCGCTGCGGTGATGATGGCAAGGGGTTTATCCATGCCTTCGCTGCGCAGTTGATTAATCCTATCAACGAGCACAATGGCATTATTGACCACAATCCCTGCGAGCATGATAAGACCGATAAACACCACCACACTTAACGGAGTGTGGGTGAGGTATAAGCCTAAAATACTGCCCGCTAGCGCCATCGGAATTGTGATCAAAATGAACAGTGGATGCAGTAAGGATTCAAATTGACTGGCCATGACGAGATAGACTAGAACAATCGCTAACAATAAGGCCATTTTTAACGAGGTGAAAGAGGCTTGCATTTCTTCATTTTGTCCGCCAAAACGTAATTGCAGCGAATTGGGAAGAGACTGTTGTGAAACAATGGCTTGCGCCTGAGAAACCGCTTGGTTTAGATCACCATAAGCAATATTCGCGCTGATCAGCGCGATGCGCTGTTGGTGTAAACGGTTGATTGCTGAGGGACCTAACGCTAAAGACACATCGGCGACCGATGACAGTGTAATAGGGTGGATATTGTCGGGGTTAATGATCATGCTGTCAATATCACTGAGTTGATCGCGCTCTTTAAGGTGGCTACGGACTAAGATATCCACTTTTCTATCTTGAATGGTGTATTGACTGGCAAAGGTGCCGCCAATGCGTTGCGCGATTCGTTTGGCGACAGTGGGAGCATCCATATTGAGTGCGGCGAGCCGTGCATGATCAAAACGAATACTCAATTCAGGTTGACCTGATTTTAGGCTTGTTTGAACATCTTGAAAGCGATTGTCTTGACTTAATTTATCGACTAACTGCTGTGAAACTTGAGTTAACTGCTTGATATCATAACCACTGAGTTCAATTTCTAAGGGTGTATTCACACTAAAGAGACTGGGTTGCTGAATATTAAGCTCAAGCGAGGGGATCATCGTTGCGGCTTGACGCAAATGCTGTGAGACACGCTCCAAGCCTTGTTTATTACTCAGTTTAACGTGTAACCGGCCCCAATTTTCACCCCCTTGTTCGACATTGGATGTCATTAATCCGCTGCTGCCCGCTTGGCTGTAGACTTGTTTGACATCAGAGAGCGACTCAATTGAGGCCGCAAGTTGCTGCAGAACGTTATCGGTTTGATGAACTTCAGTCCCTGGAGGTAGCAGGACATCGGCATAGAAGCTGCTTTGTTGCATGGTAGGGATAAGCTCCATGCCCAACTTGGGTAATAATGAGGCTGCGCCTAATGAAATACTTAAGGCGATGCCGAGCGAGATTGACTTGTTATTGAGCGCGCCTTTTAATGCACGTGAGTAATATTTGTCGGTGTAATGGTAGAGAGTATCAAATACCGTGCGTAATGGACTGAGGATGATTTTTCCTAGCCAAGCGAATAAACGACTTAAGGTTAATAATGCGGTTGTTATGGCGAAGGGTAAGTGATGAAATAACACCTTAAACGGAAAAGTGAGCCATTGACGCGTGATTGATTGCCAATTTTTAGCGGATGGTTTGCCTTGTGAGTCAGGGGCTAATGGGGGGTGATTATCTTGCTGGGGTAAAAAACGGATCCCTTTTCTTGATGCTAGCATTGGGATGGTCGTTAAGGCGACAATTAAGGAGGCAATCAATGCGAAAGTGACCGTGAGGGCTTGATCGGAAAACAGCGCACCAGCGACGCCATCAACAAAAATCAGCGGAATGAAGACGGCCAATGTGGTTAACGTTGAGGCAACAATCGCACCAGCGACTTGTTTTGTGCCGGTGATTGCGGCGTGTATTTTGTCCATGCCTTGGGATTGACAGCGATTAATGTTCTCAAGCACCACGATGGCATTATCGACTAACAGCCCAACAGCAAGGGCAATCCCGCCCAGTGACATCATATTGAGACTGATGTCGGCAAAATACATCATGTTGAAAGTGGCAATGACTGAAAAAGGAATGGCAAGCGAAATAATTAACGTCGGAATGATATCCTTTAAAAAAAGGTAAATCACCAGCATGGATAATAAGCTGCCGATCAAGGCGGTATTAATGACTTCATCAATCGCTTGCGAAATAAACTCAGATTGATCGTATATGACGTCTAATGAGGCATCGGGGTAGATTTTTTTAAGCCGTGTGAGCTGATCTTTAATTCGCTGGGCTGATGCGACCGTATTGGCATCACCTTCTTTATAAATCGCCAGTTCAACAGACTCTTGCCCTGCTATTCGCGTCATGTCACTGCGTTCTTTGTGCGCATCGATAATATCGGCGACTTCAAAAAGTTTGATTAAATTCATATCATTACGATAAATGATAATTTGGCCGAGTTCTTCCAAGGAGTTAAACTGGTTGAGGGTACGGACAAGATATTCTTTATCGCCTTGCAATACTTTACCGGCAGATAAGTTAATATTTTCTTGTTCAATGCGGTTTTTGATGTCATTAGCATTGAGATGCAGTTGACTTAATTTATGTTGATCCAGTTGAATATGCACTTCTTGTTCTAAGCCGCCAGAGAGTTTGACCGACGCGATACCTTTGATGGACTCGAGTTCACGTTTTAACTCTTCACTGGCATAGGTGCGTATCTGCTTAAGTTGCCGATCATTGGCATTGGGCGTTGATAATGCAAGCCGCATGATAGGGTCAAGATTAGGATTAAACCGAAGTAACAGAGGTTTATTAATGTCTAAAGGTAAATCAATGGCTTCTAGCTTTTCTCGAATCGCTAAACTGGCCATGTTCATGTCGGTGCCCCATTCAAACTCCAGCACAACATCGGATAAGCCTGAGCGAGAGATGGAGCTTATTTGCCTCAGGCCCTTAACAATACCCACGGCTTCTTCAATGGGTTTGGAAACGAGCTGCTCGACTTCAACGGGGGCGGCGCCATTATAGAGGGTACGAATGGTGACGCTGGGGTAACTTAAATCGGGCAATAACTTGACCGCGAGTCTGGAAAATCCCACCATGCCGAACAAAATAATGGCTAACATGAACATCCAGACGCTGATTGGCCGCTGCACTGCGGTGCGGATAATTGACATAGTCTAGATCCTTATGACTGGCTTGATGCTAAAGTGAGCGGATTGATGATCTCAACAAGGGATTGATCTTTTAAGTTATGTTGCCCATGAGTGACCACTTTTTCACCGATCTCAACACCGTTTAGGATTTCGACTTTATTATTTTCTTGATAACCAATATTGACCTGTCTTTTACTGACATTTTTCCCATTAACCACATAAATAGAGTAGTGGTTATCCTGATCGATAATGGCTTCATAAGGGACGGTAATGACATCTTTATGGGTGTCATAGCGAATTTCAACCCGAGTAAACATACCGGCTTTCAGCTGTGCTTGAGGGTTGGGGATCTGTAATGTGACTTTAAAAGTGCCACTTTGGGTGTCGATAATGGGGCTTATGCGGAGTACGTCGGCATTGAGCGCGATATCTTTTTGATGACTGGTGTAGATTTTTGCGGTTTGCCCAATGCGTAGGTGGGGGAGTTGGGCTTCAGGAAGGTGTAAAATAGCATGCAGCTTATCTTGATTAACCACATAGAACAGCTCATCAAATTCTTGCGCCATGTTACCGACTTTGACGGAACGCTTAGCTATAACGCCATTGATGGGCGAACGAATGAGGCTTTCCGATACTTGCAGCTGGGCTAGATCCCGTTTGGCGCGTGCTGAGAGTAACTTATATTCCAGTTTTGCCATGGAATCGGCACTGACAAATTGTTTGTTTTTAATTTTCTTTAAACGTTGCAGTTCTTGTTGAATGATTTGTGTTTCGGCTTGTAAATGAGCCAGATCGTATTCTTGTCTTTTGGCATCGAGCACGGCAAGAATTTGACCTTGAATGACTTTGTCGCCTTCTTCTACGGTTAATTGATTAATGAGCCCTGTGAGGCGTGTGACCACTCTGGCTTCCTCTGGCGCTTCTAAAATAGCCGTGGTGTTATAAAAAGAGGACACATCATCTTGTTTCGCTGTGTGGGTTTTAACGGGAATAGCGTATTCAGGCTCTGCAGTGGCGATGTCGGGATCGCCGCAGGCGCTTAAAAGTGTGACAAGTATGAATGCCAATAGAGTATGGCGTTGGGAATGGTGGCTCATGTTGATGTCCTTAACGATGTTTTTATTATTCATTGCTTTTATCCATAAAGCATTTATCGTGCCAATATTTTTATTGTTTAAATTCAGTTTGTTAAGCTTGCCCCCTCTTACTTTTGGTTAATATTATTATTTATTTGTAGTTTAATTGTTTAACTTGTGATGAGTTTGACTAAGTTAAGGGGGATTAGTTCACGAAAACAAATAGGGATGGGAGTGAATAAGCGCTTTTGATCATTATTCGTCGTGGGGGTGGGGATAATTCCTTACAACATAAAGTAAAAGGCGCTATTAGCGCCTTTTTGGTGTGACAAACGTGATATTAACGTTTATCGGCCGGAATAAAATCGCGGAGATCTTCGCCAGTATAGAGTTGACGTGGACGGCTAATTTTATGACCCGGTTGATCGAGCATCTCTTTCCAATGAGCAATCCAGCCAACAGTACGCGCTAAGGCGAACATGACAGTGAACATGCTGGTTGGAATACCAATCGCTTTCATGATGATCCCTGAATAGAAGTCAACATTCGGGTATAATTTCTTAGACACGAAATATTCATCTTCAAGGGCAATGCGCTCAAGTTCCATGGCGACATCAAGCAAGGGATCATTGACATTCAGCTCAGCAAGCACTTCATGACAGGTTTCACGCATCACTTTGGCACGCGGGTCAAAGTTTTTATAAACGCGATGACCAAAGCCCATTAAGCGGAAGGGATCTTCCTTGTCCTTAGCGCGAGCAATAAACTCAGGAATGCGATCAACGCTGCCAATCTCTTCAAGCATGTTAAGACAGGCTTCATTGGCACCACCATGGGCAGGACCCCAAAGTGACGCAATACCCGCAGCGATACAAGCAAAGGGATTAGCACCTGATGAACCGGCTAAACGCACGGTTGACGTTGATGCATTTTGCTCGTGATCGGCATGTAAAATAAAGATACGATCCATTGCGCGTTCAACAATCGGATTGACCTTGTATTCTTCGCTTGGTATCGCAAACATCATGTTGAGGAAATTGCCCGCATAACTTAAGTCGTTACGTGGATAGATAAAAGGCTGACCGACAGAATACTTGTAACACATGGCTGCGATCGTTGGCATTTTAGACACTAAACGAAAGGCGGCGGTTTCACGATCTTGTTGATCGTTCACATCCAATGAATCTTGGAAAAAGGCAGATAATGCGCCTGTGACACCACACAGCATGGCCATTGGGTGAGCTGAGCGACGGAAACCTTTAAAGAAGGCCACTAATTGCTCATCGACAAGCGTGTGCTGTTTAACGGTTTGTACGAAAGCTGCGTACTGTTCTTTAGTGGGTAACTCTCCATAAAGTAACAAGTAACACAAATCTAAATAATCAGAATTCATGGCTAACTGATCAATAGGATAGCCGCGATGAAGCAGTATACCTTGATTGCCATCTATGTAAGTAATTGCTGATTCACATGAGGCTGTTGCTAGAAATCCTGGATCGAAGGTAAAGTGACCTTTACTACCTAGCTTGCTGATATCAATAACGTCAAATCCTGCTGTACCTTTTTTAATCGGCAGCTCGATTGAGTCGTTTCCTGGTAGTTCCAACTTGGCTATATTTTCAGCCATACCCCGTTCTCCTTACTTCATATCTTATTTGAGTGCGGCTTATTAAGCGCTCAATACTCTACAGTGAATCGAGATCACATTTCAATTCAAATAAGCGTTTTAATTTTTTTTAACATAATTAAATAGGCTTCAAAACCATATGCAGCAAGGCGTTCAAGCATTTTTCGAATAAAAAAACTAAATTTGCATATTGTGACGTTTGTATTTGACATTAGCCGCGAGTATACTTGGCTCGGCTCATTTAGAGCCGCAGACACTTTCCTTGAGAAATCACTTTTTCCTTGTTAATGAGTGGGTTCTAAAGCGTAAAATGTTTGTTTAAACTTTTCTTTTGTGACATTTTTAACTACGCTAAAACGTAGGTTAATTTTCGAACGAAAGTAGTTCGTATAACAAAAACTAGCTCAATTGAGCAGAGTGAGCAGAACGTGAAAAAGCAAAGACCTGTCCATTTAGATCTGCAGACCATTCGCTTCCCTGCAACTGCGATTGCGTCAATCCTTCACCGTGTATCCGGTGTGATAATGCTATTTGCCGTAGGAATTCTTATTTGGTTGCTAAACGAATCATTAGCATCAGCTGAGAGTTTTGCCGGTGTCCAATCTCTTTTTGATAATTTTTTAGTCAAGTTTGTTGTTTGGGGTATTTTAACCGCGCTGGGTTATCATCTCATTGTTGGCGTACGCCACCTTGTGATGGATGCTGGTTGCTGGGAAGAATTCTCTTCAGGCCAATTGTCGGCTAAAATTTCGATGGTCTTGGCTGTCGTCTTTTCTATCATAGTGGGGATTTGGATATGGTAACCAATGCAGCAAGCCTTGGACGCAGCGGTGTCCATGACTTTATTCTTATACGCGCAAGTGCAATAGTATTAGCTTGTTATACCATTTTTATGGTGGGCTTTATTGCCTGTAACTCTCCCCTCACTTATGACGTATGGCATAATTTGTTCAGTGCGTTACCGATGCAAGTGTTTACCTTATTGACGCTAATTGCCGTACTGGTTCACGCTTGGATTGGTGTGTGGCAAGTGCTAACTGATTACGTGAAAAACGTGGCTGTCCGTGGCGCGCTTCAGTTTGTCTTTGTCATGGCTGCGTTTTCGTATCTTGCGGCAGGTATATTAATTGTGTGGGGTGTATAAGTGAGTATTCCAGTACGCGAATTTGATGCAGTCGTTATTGGCGCCGGTGGCGCAGGTATGCGAACCGCATTACAGATTTCTAAAGAAGGTAAGAGCTGTGCGCTGTTATCTAAAGTGTTCCCAACCCGTTCTCATACGGTATCGGCTCAAGGCGGCATTACGGTTGCGCTGGGTAATGCCCATGAAGATCATTGGGAACAACACATGTACGATACGGTGAAAGGCTCCGATTTTATTGGTGACCAAGAAGCTATCGAATTTATGTGTAAGACGGGTCCTGAAGCGGTGATTGAATTAGAGCATATGGGTCTGCCTTTTTCTCGTTTCGATGATGGGACTATTTACCAACGGCCTTTCGGCGGTCAGTCTAAGAATTTTGGGGGTGAGCAAGCGGCACGTACTGCGGCAGCGGCCGATCGTACGGGTCATGCATTACTGCATTGTTTATATCAACAAAATGTTAAGCATAAAACCCAAGTCTTCTCTGAGTGGTACGCACTCGATTTGGTGACGAATGAAGATGGTGTGATTGTGGGTTGTACCGCGATTGATATCGAAAGTGGTGAAATTGTTTATTTTAAAGCCAAAGCGACCATTTTAGCTACGGGGGGGGCAGGGCGTATTTTTGCCTCAACGACCAATGCGCATATCAATACGGGTGACGGCGTGGGTATGGCGATGCGCGCTGGCGTGCAAATGCAAGATATGGAAATGTGGCAGTTCCATCCTACGGGTATCGCTGGCGCGGGTGTATTAGTCACTGAAGGCTGCCGCGGTGAAGGTGGATATTTACTTAATAAAGATGGTGAACGTTTCATGGAACGTTATGCCCCTAACGCGAAAGACTTAGCGTCTCGTGATGTGGTGGCGCGTTCAATGATGACTGAAATTCGTGAAGGTCGTGGTCTTGATGGTCCTCTTGGTCCACATTTATTGCTTAAGTTAGATCATTTGGGTAAAGAAACTCTGGAAGCCCGTCTTCCTGGTGTCTGTGAGCTTTCTCGTACCTTTGCGCATATCGATCCTGCTGATGGTCCTATTCCAGTGCTACCGACTTGTCATTACATGATGGGCGGCTTGCCTGCAAAAGTCAGTGGTCAGGTGATCCGTAAAAATACAGACGGCAGTGAGGTTGATGTTGTTGGCTTATTTGCTGTGGGGGAAATTGCGTGTGTATCGGTACATGGTGCTAACCGTCTTGGGGGGAATTCGTTACTCGATTTGGTGGTTTTCGGCCGCGCTGCGGGCCAACATTTAGGTAAGGCGCTCGATGAGACTGCAGTCCCTAAAGATGCCACCGATGCGGACATTGCCAAGTCACTTGAGCGCATGAACCGTTGGGAAAATAACAAAGACGGTGAAGATCCAGTGCAAATTCGCAAAGATCTCCAACTTTGTATGCAATTGAATTTTTCTGTATTCCGCCGAGGTGATGCGATGGCGGAAGGCTTGAAAGAGCTAAAGGCGATCCGTGAACGTTTAGCCAATGCCAAGTTATCCGATAACTCAACAGAATTTAATACCCAGCGTATTGAATGTTTAGAGCTGGATAACCTGATGGCGACAGCGATTGCGACGGCTTATGCGGCGAATTACCGTACCGAAAGTCGTGGCGCGCATTCTCGTGAAGATTATTTAGAGCGTGATGATGAGAATTGGTTGTGTCACAGCTTATTTGATCCTGAGACGGAAGAGATGGATCGCCGTGCTGTGAATATGGAACCTAAGTTTCGTGATACTTTCCCACCGATTAAACGTACCTACTAGGAGTCGTTGAGATGAAATTGGATATTGCAGTTTATCGCTATAATCCTGATGTAGATACTAAACCTTACATGAAAGATTATACATTAGAAGTGGCTGAAGGTACCGATATGATGGTACTGGATATGTTACTTCTACTGAAAGAGCAAGATTCTAGTTTGACGTTCCGCCGTTCATGCCGTGAAGGTGTGTGTGGCTCTGATGGTGTCAACATGAATGGTAAGAATGGGTTAGCTTGTATTACCCCGATTTCGACTTTTAAAGGGAAGAAAATCGAGATTAGGCCTCTACCCGGTATGCCTGTTATTCGTGATCTTGTTGTTGATTTAACGCAATTTTATACTCAGTATGAAAAAATTAAGCCGTATTTGATCAATGATGAAAAAGCCCCTGCGCGTGAGCATTTACAATCACCTGCAGAGCGTAAGCACTTAGATGGATTGTATGAGTGCATTATGTGTGCTTGTTGCTCGACCGCGTGTCCTTCTTTCTGGTGGAACCCTGATAAGTTTATCGGCCCAAGCGGCTTGTTGCATGCTTATCGCTTCTTGATTGATAGTCGTGATACGGCAACTGAAGAGCGTCTTTCTGAGTTAGATGATGCCTATAGTGTCTTTAGGTGTCATGGCATTATGAACTGTGTGGATGTGTGTCCTAAAGGGCTCAATCCAACGAAAGCCATTGGACATATCAAGTCCATGTTGCTGAAGAGAGCAGTTTAAATGTCACGAATAGGGCTAATGCTTTTTTATGTTAGCTCTATTAGAGTCATTCGCTATTGCGAATGACTCTGTTGCTTGATTAAAGAGTATGACCAGATGCCGTTAACTCCGGATTGCTTGGAGCGGCAAAACAGTGCACTTCTTGTGTTTTATTGCTGTAGTGCATATTAACAATTTCGGCTAAACATGTGTATCAAGTTTGTAAGGAATAGAAATGCACCAAGGCGTCATGAAAGCCTGGCTCGAGTCATCTCACCTAAATGGGGCTAACTCGACCTATGTAGAACAGATGTATGAAGCCTATCAAGAAGACCCTCAGTCGATACCAGAAGATTGGCAGACGGTGTTTGATAACCTCCCTTATGTGAATGGTTCTTCTGTTGAAGTGCCTGAAGCGGTTCACTCTAAAGTTCGAGACTATTTCCGCAGCCTCGCATTAGAAGGACATCATAAGAGCTCTGCTCGGATGAGTGATCCTGATGTTGATGCTAAACAGGTCAAAGTACTGCAACTTATTAATGCTTATCGATTCCGTGGACATCAAAGTGCCAACTTAGATCCGCTTGGATTGTGGGACCGTGAGAAAGTGTCAGAGTTAGATCCGAGTTTTCATGGCTTAGGCAGCGATGATATGCAACGTGAATTCAACACCGGATCGTTTGCTCATGGTGGCGACACCTTAAAACTGATTGATTTAGTGAATGCACTCAAGTCCACTTATGGTGGATCGATTGGTGCGGAATACATGCATATTACCGATACTGACGAAAAACGTTGGATTCAACAGCGTCTCGAGCCTTCGTTAGGACGAGGTCAGTACAGCACTGAAGACAAGAAGCGTGTACTTGAAAGTTTGAATGCCGCCGAAGGACTAGAGAAATATCTAGGCGCAAAATTTCCAGGTGCGAAACGTTTCTCTCTAGAAGGGGGCGATGCACTCGTGCCTATGATGAGAGAAATCATTTATCGTGCGGGTGATGCGGGCACCAAAGAAGTCGTGATCGGTATGGCGCATCGCGGACGTTTAAACGTTTTGGTTAACGTTCTCGGTAAAAATCCTTCTGAATTATTTGATGAATTTGCGGGTAAGCATAGCGATCATAATAATGGTTCGGGTGATGTGAAGTATCATCAAGGTTTCTCTTCTGATTTTGAAACGCCCGGCGGTAATGTTCATTTAGTGCTTGCCTTCAACCCTTCTCATCTTGAAATCGTTAACCCTGTGGTGATAGGCTCTGTTCGTGCGCGTCTCGATCGCCGTGGCTGTGACACAGGCTTACAAGTCTTGCCTATTACTATTCATGGCGATTCAGCGATAACGGGGCAAGGTATTGTGCAAGAGACCTTTAATATGTCTCAAACTCGCGGGTTTAAAGTGGGCGGAAGCATTCGCATCGTGGTGAACAACCAGGTGGGATTCACGACGTCTAATCGTGAAGATGTGCGTTCAACTGAGTACTGTACAGATATCGCGAAAATGGTTCAAGCGCCAATTTTCCACGTTAATGCTGACGATCCCGAAGCAGTGGCTTTCATATCACAATTAGCGGTTGATTATCGTAACGAATTTAAGCGTGACGTGGTCATTGATCTTGTTTGTTATCGCCGCCATGGCCATAATGAAGCTGATGAGCCCAGTGCGACTCAGCCGTTGATGTACGCTAAAATCAAGAAACATCCGACGCCTCGTAAGATCTATGCTGAGCGATTAATTGCCGAGCAGACACTGGCCAGTGATGATGTCACCGCGATGGTCAATCATTATCGTGATGCCCTAGATGAAGGTAATTGTGTTGTTAAAGAAAGACGTACGACGACACAACATTCTGGAGATTGGGCCCCTTATATTGGTGCAGAGTGGCATGATGCCTACCCTGGCGAGATGTCAATGGAGCGGCTTAAGCGCTTAGCTGGTAAAATCAGTTATGTGCCTGAAGCGCATAAGTTACAGTCTCGCGTCGAAAAAATTTATAAAGATCGCTTGTTAATGGCGCAAGGTGAAAAGCTACTTGATTGGGGTTTTGCTGAAACACTGGCTTATGCTTCCATTGTTGAAGATAAAAAACGGATCCGTATTACGGGGCAAGATTCAGGTCGGGGTACCTTCTTCCATCGTCATGCGGTATTGCATAATCAAAATGATGCGACGGCTTATTTACCGCTGCGTAATATCAGTGACGATCAGGGTCCTATTGATATTACTGATTCGGTGCTATCGGAAGCGTCAGTATTGGCTTTTGAATACGGTTATGCGACAGCTGAGCCTAGTGGTTTAACCCTTTGGGAAGCCCAATTTGGTGATTTTGCCAACTGCGCGCAGGTGGTTATTGATCAATTCTTATCATCAGGTGAGCAAAAGTGGGGACGCTTATGTGGTCTGACTATGCTGTTACCTCATGGTTATGAAGGTCAAGGCCCTGAGCATTCGAGTGCCCGTTTAGAACGTTTCTTACAGTTATGTGCTAACCATAATATGCAAGTGTGTGTGCCTTCAACACCAGCGCAGGTTTATCACATGCTTCGCCGTCAAGTGGTGCGTCCTATGCGTCGTCCTTTGGTGGTTATGTCTCCTAAATCACTGCTTCGTCATCCCTTAGCGGTGTCGAGTTTGGAAGAGCTTGCACACGGTACTTTCCAGAATGTGATTGGTGAAATCGATAGCTTGGATGCCAGTAAAGTCGATCGCGTCGTCTTCTGTAGCGGTAAGGTTTATTTCGAGCTGCTTGAGAAACGTCGTAAAAACAATATTGATAATGTTGCCCTTATTCGCGTAGAGCAGTTATATCCGTTCCCTCGTGAAGAAGCATTAGCCGCTTTAGCCGATTATGCTCATGTAAGCGATTTTGTTTGGTGTCAAGAAGAGCCACAAAACCAAGGGGCATGGTATTGCAGCCAGCATCATTTCCGTGGGGTGATCCCTACTGGAGCGGGGCTGAGTTATGCCGGTCGCGAGGCGTCAGCCGCGCCAGCGTGTGGTTACCCTACTTTGCATGCAGAGCAACAAGAATCTTTGATTAATAGCGCGTTAAAACTCTAGTAATAGACATATTTTAAAAGGATAGTGATCCATGAGTATCGACATTAAGGTACCCGTACTACCAGAATCTGTTGCTGATGCAACTATTGCCACTTGGCATGTTCAAGCCGGTGAGCAAGTGTCTCGCGATCAAAATTTGGTTGATATTGAAACCGATAAAGTGGTGTTAGAAGTGGTTGCCCCTGAAGACGGACACATTGTAGAGTTTTTAGCCGAAGAAGGTGACACTGTTTTAGGTGAAGCACTGATTGCTAAATTCGCTGCAGGCAGCGTTGCAGGTAAAGAGGTCACGAAAGCTGAAGCTGAAGCTGAAGCGGCAAAACCTGCTCCCGAGGCCAGTGATGAAAGCAGTGATGCATTAAGTCCCTCTGTTCGTCGTCTGATTGCTGAGCACAATGTGGATGCCAGCAAACTTAAAGGCACGGGTGTGGGTGGACGCATCACCAAAGAAGATGTGGAATCTTTCGTTAAAACAGAAGCTAAACCGACTCAAGCGCCCGTTGCCGTTGCACCATTATTAGGTGAGCGCAGCCAGAAACGTGTGCCTATGTCACGTTTACGTAAAACCATTGCGAGCCGTTTGTTAGAGGCGAAGAACTCTACGGCGATGTTAACGACATTTAATGAAGTTAACATGAAGCCGATAATGAATATTCGTAAACAATACCAAGAAGTGTTTGAAAAACGTCATGGTACGCGTCTTGGTTTCATGTCTTTTTATATTAAGGCTGTGACTGAAGCGCTGAAACGTTTCCCTGATGTCAATGCTTCAATCGATGGTAATGATATTGTTTATCATAACTATTTTGATATTAGTATCGCTGTTTCGACGCCTCGTGGTTTGGTGACGCCGGTATTACGTGATACCGATAGCATGAGCCTTGCTGAAATTGAGAAGTCCGTACGTGAGCTGGCGATTAAAGGCCGTGATGGTAAATTGTCTGTTGCAGATATGACTGGCGGTAACTTTACGGTGACTAACGGTGGTGTGTTCGGTTCATTAATGTCGACACCCATTCTGAATTTGCCACAAAGTGCCATTCTTGGTATGCATGCGATAAAAGATCGTCCTATGGCGGTGAATGGTCAAGTTGAAATCTTGCCCATGATGTACCTCGCATTATCTTATGACCACCGTATTGTTGATGGTCGTGAGTCTGTTGGTTTCTTGGTTGCTATTAAAGACTTCCTCGAAGATCCAACTCGTCTGTTACTTGATCTGTAAGATCAGGTTCAGACTGTACCCTCGTGGCAGGCTCAATAGAGCCTGTTAAATATTGAAAAGAAGTATACGGATAGATCATCATGAATTTGCATGAGTATCAGGCAAAATCTTTATTTGCCGAATATGGTTTACCAGTGTCAGAAGGTTTTGCATGCGATACAGCTCAAGAAGCTGTTGAAGCGGCAGGGCATATTGGCGGTGATATGTGGGTTGTTAAGTGTCAAGTACATGCAGGCGGCCGTGGTAAAGCAGGTGGCGTTAAAGTCACTGGCGATAAAGACGAAATTAGAGCATTTGCTGAACATTGGTTAGGTAAGAACTTAGTGACTTATCAAACTGATGAGAAAGGCCAGCCAGTCGCTAAGATTTTAGTTGAAAGCTGTACTGACATTGCAAATGAACTATACCTAGGTGCCGTTGTTGACCGCTCGACTCGTCGTGTTGTGTTTATGGCGTCAACGGAAGGTGGTGTTGAAATTGAAACCGTGGCTGAAGAAACGCCAGAGTTAATTCACAAAGCAATCATTGACCCCATTACGGGTCCTCAGCCCTATCAGGCTCGTGATCTTGGCTTCAAGTTGGGTTTAAATCCAACTCAAATGAAGCAGTTCACTAAAGTCTTTATGGGCTTAGCGAAAATGTTTGAAGATCATGATTTCGCTTTACTTGAAATCAACCCACTTGTTATTACTGATGAAGGT
This sequence comes from Shewanella surugensis, assembly GCF_023284005.1. Lineage (GTDB taxonomy): Bacteria > Pseudomonadota > Gammaproteobacteria > Enterobacterales > Shewanellaceae > Shewanella > Shewanella surugensis. The sequence goes on along the minus strand of NZ_JAKIKS010000090.1, from coordinate 3,608 downwards.
AATATCCATTGTCTTGACGGCAAAATTGGTATTGATGGCAACGCTTTGTTCCGTCAACCCAAGATCCGTGAAATGCACGATCCATCACAAGATGATGCGCGTGAAGCGCATGCGGCTAAGTTTGAACTTAACTATGTTGCATTAGACGGAAACGTTGGCTGCATGGTTAACGGTGCCGGTCTTGCAATGGGTACGATGGATATTGTCAATCTACACGGTGGCAAGCCCGCGAACTTCTTAGATGTGGGCGGAGGGGCGACTAAAGAGCGTGTTGCTGAAGCTTTTAAGATCATTCTTTCTGACGATAACGTTAAAGCGGTTCTGGTGAACATCTTTGGTGGCATTGTACGTTGTGACATGATTGCTGAAGGCATCATCGGTGCAGTGAAAGAAGTGGGCGTTAAAGTCCCTGTTGTTGTTCGTCTCGAAGGGACGAATGCTGAGCTTGGTCGTGAAGTATTGGCTAGCTCAGATCTTGATATCATCGCTGCTACAAGTCTAACTGACGCGGCTGAGCAGGTTGTTAAAGCTGCGGAGGGCAAATAATGTCTGTCTTAATTAACAAAGATACCAAAGTTATCTGTCAAGGTTTTACGGGTGGTCAAGGTACTTTCCATTCTGAGCAAGCTATCGATTATGGCACTAAGATGGTCGGTGGTGTATCGCCTGGAAAGGGCGGGAAAGTGCATTTAGGGCTGCCAGTCTTTAATACGGTTAAAGATGCTGTTGCACAAACGGGTGCAACAGCATCGGTTATCTATGTACCTGCACCTTTCTGTAAAGATGCCATCTTAGAAGCGATTGACGGTGGCATTGAGCTTATCGTGTGTATCACTGAAGGGATCCCGACGTTAGATATGCTTCAAGTTAAAGTGAAACTTGAAGAAACTGGCGTGCGTATGATTGGTCCTAACTGTCCTGGTGTTATTACTCCAGGTCAATGTAAGATTGGTATTATGCCAGGTCATATCCATAAGCCAGGTAAGGTGGGTATTGTTTCTCGCTCTGGTACATTAACGTATGAAGCGGTTAAGCAAACCACTGATGAAGGTTTCGGCCAATCGACTTGTGTCGGTATTGGTGGTGACCCCATTCCGGGTACTAACTTCATTGACGTATTGGAAATGTTCCAAAACGATCCACAAACTGAAGCCATCGTTATGATTGGTGAAATTGGTGGTACTGCTGAAGAAGAAGCGGCTGAATACATCAAAGCTAACGTGACTAAGCCTGTCGTGTCTTACATTGCGGGTGTGACTGCACCTGAAGGTAAGCGTATGGGTCATGCTGGCGCGATCATTGCTGGCGGTAAAGGAACAGCTGAAGATAAGTTTGCTGCTTTAGAAGCTGCTGGCGTAACGACAGTTCGTTCACTTGCTGATATCGGTAGTGCTCTACGGATTAAAACAGGTTGGTAATGTTTTTAATGGTGGCGTAAGCCACCATTAATCATTACCCTTGTTTAAACGTTTATTGATTAAAAAGCGCCGAAAGGCGCTTTTTTTATGTGTTATTCATTCTCACTTTGTTTTATATCTCTAGCAATTTAAACAATTGTTTATAAATAAAAGGAAAGAATAAAATCAAAGCAATAAAAAGGCTTATGTCTGTAAGGTTATTTTGATATGGTGAAAGAAAGCGCATGAATATAGGGGCTAAAATGAAAGGGATCACAATATCGATAGTGTTAGGTTTATGTTCTTCATTCGTGCATGCTGAGGTAAAATTGGGTTCTCGAGAAGTGTTGCTTGATAATGATACGATAGAGGTGATTAGACTGACTTATCCTCCAGGCTCAGAATCGGGAATGCATACCCATGAGTATGAATATCGAGCCGTTTATTTTGTTAAAGGGGGGAAGTTATTATTACTCTCTGGAAAAAATGATGATCAAAGACATGTGATTAATATTCCCGATGGTAAATCACTTTTTTTACCTGGTGTAACTCATAATGTCAAAAATATTGGTGATACTGAAGTGATCATTATTGAGACTGAAATAAAGTAATAAGAGTCTGTGAACTCAATATACCCAAACCAGTTGAAGCTGCCGCATGCAGCTGGTTTGGGTATATAGTCCTTATTATTACCCTTTTTCATTATCGTTGTTATTTTTAATAACTTGAATTTAAGAGTATAAAATGAATATAAAACACACTAACACCCCAATTAAAACCGTTGTTATTACCGGTGCCAATAGAGGGATCGGTTTGGCTATGGTGGCTCTTTATGCTCATCAAGATTGTCAGGTGATTGCATTGTGTCGACAAAGCTCGCCTAAATTGGAAGCGTTATCCGATCACAATATCGACATTGTTGAAGGTGTCGATGTGGCAACGGAGAGTGGGATCTTGACCATGTTGTCCGCCATTAAAACCCGTAAAGTGGATATTTTGATTAATAATGCGGGGATCTTACGGGATGAAAATCTTCAGAACTTAAATTTGCAGACGATAGCCGATCAATTTCAAGTGAATGCGGTTGCTCCTCTACGTGTTTGTCAGGCACTGCTCAGTAATTTGAGCTCAGGAAGCAAAATTGCCTTAATCACATCGAGAATGGGGTCGATTGCTGATAATGGTTCCGGTGGGCGTTATGGCTATCGCATGTCGAAAGCGGCGCTCAATGCCGCTGGGGTATCTTTAGCAAAAGATTTAGCGAAAGATAATATTGCGGTGGGCATTTATCATCCCGGCTATGTGCAAACGGATATGGTCAATCATAATGGGGATATTAGTAGCGATGTTGCCGCGACACGCATTGTTAATCTCATTGAAGAATTAACAATGGAGGATTCTGGCGTATTCAGGCATTCTAATGGTGAGGTTTTACCTTGGTAATATCGTGTTAAGTGGAAGAATAATTATTTGAAAATAAACACGACGAAGTGATTAATTATTTTTGAAAGAAGGTATGCTTGCTATTGCATACCTTTTTTATTCTTTTCATTTTGTGTTATTTAATCACTTGTTTTTTTGATAGGTTAATTGTAAATATAGGTGTTATCTCGCTAACGCATAAGTTTTTTCATTTAAAATCATTGTGTCGTAACGATTGTTTTTATAATGAATTAAAAAGTTTTTTAAGTTATTTAATTGATGTTTACATTAATAATAGTTAATAAGTATTTACTCTATTTTAATTGTTCTTTACTCTTGTTTACGAAATTAATATAACTGAGGTGGATTTAACATTATTGATTGGCAAAGTGGTTCTTTTTGAGATGATGCACTGTGTTTTCATGGCATATTATAAAAATAAAATATAATGATAATTCCTATGGATAGAATTCTTTAATTATAAAAAACGTTTTTAATGACAATGTTTAATTGTTGATAAGTACATGAATTGAAGTTATCCGGTATTTTGTTTTTTTTTTGACCTTGCTCGATATGTTGATTACCTGACAGCACATGGGGTCGCGCTATCTAAAGGGCTAAACCGTAACCGTTCACCAGCCCTTATTGACAATAAATACCGCGATCTTATTAAGATCGCAATGACCACTTGAACGATCGTTTTTTGGTGTCATCATGCTGACATGAAAAAGAAAAAACAATTCGAGCAAGAGCCCCCTTCGATTGATAATATCAGCGAAGCCAACCTGT
>NZ_JAKIKS010000089.1 GCF_023284005.1 Shewanella surugensis | reverse complement strand
TTATACAAAAATAATGATAAACAAACAAGTTCAATGATGCGATAAGTACTGAAATTATCACGTTGCTCTAATAGTGAACGAATTTATGGTAATTTAATACTCAGGTACTTATACAGGATTGAATGCAGCAGCCAATAGAGTGGGTACCATCGCTAATCAAGTGACAACGAATGGTGTTGTAATCAATAATACTCAAACTGAATTAAGTAATGTGAGCACAAAAGTAGAAGTGGCGGGAGTGCTCCTTGCCGATCACAAAGCATCACTTGAATCTGCTGGGATCAATATTGTTGATGCTGGCGTGACAATATTGGGATAAATCATTTGTCTTTACTTAGACAAGTGATGTTAAACATTTAATCGATAGGAATGGATAATATTATTCTATCATAGTAATACTATTACTTTGAATAATAGCAATATCTTGGCTACTAACACTGAGGGAATGTTCCTTAATGGCGACTTGAGATGTCTCTATTTGAGTCGTAATATCAGATATTTTCGTTTCACAATTATCGATTAATTGGCCGACTGTTTGAAGTACTGCATCTACTTGTTTGATAGTAAGGCTGTGTTTTTCTATTGATTGACTTGAAGTCAGAATTGATTGTTCATTCGTTTCAATTTTTAATGTATTCGTGCCTATTTGTTCTAGCTTTGAGCTGATTTTTGTGTTGTATGCTTCGATTAACGTACCAATTAATTCTGTTCTACTTTGAGTTAGTGTCGTTTCTTTGGCTTTGGCCGAAATTTCCTCATTAACGATTTTCTTTTCAGAGAGCTTATAGGTAGAAGAAGGGCCTTTTATATCTAATGTGGCTGCAGCTGAAATGTCCACTTTCCCGCCTGCAAAAATACTGGTAGAGAGACCAACTTGTGTAAAATTATTTGCGCCAAGTGTAATACTTGTACTGGCACCAATAGTCAATGAATATTTGAAATTCGATACCACTTTTAACCCTTTGTTTGTAATGGAATAGTTTGAACTACCCGCATTACCTGTATTCTTGGACATGTTTGTTACTCCAGATGATTTAATGATCTTAATCGATTAAGTTTTGATGGTTATAATTTTATATTAAATATCTCGTTGCCAATAATGCTTATTAATAATGAGTGTGGTTTGGATATTGGCTTAATCTGGTTTTAAGCGTACCAGACTAAAGGCTAGTTATGGTCTTTTTTTTATTAAAATCATCTTTTTTGTATTTACAATTGAACTTATATGAACTTTTTATAAGTACTTTTGTATTGTTCGATAAAAGTCGTTTAAAGATGTGATGCGATATTTGGTGAGTAATGTTCAGTATGTTAACACTTTTCTGCGCTATTAAATTTCTACTTAAGATGCCATTCCATGGAATGATCTTGTAAATTTTATTTTGATTCTATATTAAGTGGATTAATGACTTTGCTATTGTAAAAAGAGATAGCGTTAGATTTTTTTGATTGAAATATGTTTAGTTGGTATTAATGGTTTAAGCAGGAAATTGCTTTATTATCAATTTTTTATGATTAGCTTTTGGTGCGAATGGTAAAAGGGCTGGTAAACAATAATGTGATCGATTAATGACATTAAAGTTTGTTTTTAATCGATAGCCATCTTTATTCTTCAACGATATTATTAAGTGGGTAGATAGTGATAAGTCGGGCTTGATAATATAATAGTTATTCAATGTGAAATAGTGGGTTGTTTTCGGTTTTAAATAAGTGGGCTTGTTGAATAAGGGTTGATTGATTTAATTGTTCGTTGTCCTTTATTTTATTTTTTCATGATCAATGGAGGGGAATACTTCCAGTTGTCTTATAAATGTTATAAAGTATGTGTTTTTATGTGTTACCTGTTTGAAATTTTAAAAATGTAGTTGTATTTATTCGTCTTTAGACTGGTCTTATGTATATACTCAGTTAAATGGAGATAGAGTGTTTATTCTGAATGAATTGATTTGAAAAAAGAATGTTTGATTTGAATACGATATCGATTATTTTAATGTGATGTTTGAAACCAGTTTTTTGTTAGTCATGAGCGCCATTTTGTTTTAAATAATTAAGGGCGGCGTTGAAAACAGATACAGTTAAAGGAATGAAATTATAAGGTATGAGAATAATAAAGAGTAACGAACATGCTATCCTTCTTGTTCCCTTTGAGTTGCATGGAAAACCTCATTTTTCAATCAGTATGATTTTAGGTTTTGATTTACTGAAACCGAATCAGTCTATTGGTGAGCAGCAATTGTGGCCCATTGTCACAGAGAGCCTTAAGGGCGAAATTTTTGATGCTGGTCTCCCCAAAATACGATCCGAATGGCTTTTATCTGGCCAGGCTTTTAGTGGTAAAATACCCAGAGAGGTTGTCCGAATTTCAGCTTCTCTTGCGGGAAAAGAGAAGCAATTGGATGTCTATGGCGATAGGCATTGGTTACGGGTTAAAGATAAGCTCATGCCCAGTAAACCGATACCTTTTACTCAGCAAGCGTTGACTTGGGAAGCGACTTGGGGAGGCGAAAAAGTTCCTGAGAACCCCGTCGGGCAGAATATCATTGTTGAAAATGCCCCTTTAGCGAATGTGTTTTATGCTGATCAAAATAAAGAATCACTAACGGCTCATCACATTCAACAACCTGCTTCATTTCTTCCATTAGCCATCGATCATCCCAAGCGTGCTGCCTGTATGGGTACTTATAATGATGCATGGTTTAGAGAACAATGGCCCGCTTTCCCAAATGACTTTGATTGGTTGTTTTTTAATCAGTCCTCTCTCGATCAACGATTGGATAAAGATTTTGTGGGGGGGGAGCCTTATAGCCTCATAAACCTTCACCCGAAGCATGACACGATTACAGGGACATTACCTTGTTATCAACCACGGGCTTTTATTCGTCATGAGCTAGAGGATAAAAAACATGCGGTATCGGAAGTCAAATTACGCAGTGATACCGTTTGGTTTTTTCCTGAAAATCAATTAGGCGTGATGATTTTTAGAGGGGCTATTGCCGTTAATGATGCTGAAGCGCTTGATGTTAAAGATGTGCTTTTAGTCTCTGAAGATTATCAAGAAAAGCCCAAGGCATTGGCACATTATGCGGATTACATTGCCCATTATAAATTATCAAAAGCGATGGAGCCGGAAAGTATTAAGGCGGCGAAAGAAAAATTTTCTGAAGCTAAATTATTGTTGAAAAATGGGAAGAAAACCTTACAAGATACGCCAAGCTATATTGATTTTAAAGTGGCTCAATCCAAAGGCGAAATTCCAACGCCTAAGACGTCAGTGGCGAATTTAATGGCTCAAATGCCAAAACGCTTAGATGATAGTATGCGGCAACTTATTGATATGAAGGCTCGGTTGATCACGATGCCAGTTCCCCCCAGCGCACTGGCTAGCATTGACAATGGTATTACCAAATTTGCGTCAATGAAGTATCAAATACCGGCCATGACTGCCAAAGTCAATGAAGTGAAGAATGAAGCGGTTAAGGGGTTAAAATCGATTAAATTGCCTGAAGCCACAACCCCAGAATCGGCCATTAAACTGGCCAAGGCAAAACAGGATTTAGCTGCGGGTATCGCTAAAATTGAGTCCCCAATCGCCGATAATCCTTGGCATGATGAGGCGAGTCAATTAATTGCCTTAGCCATTGAGGGCATGAAGCCCAAAGCGACACAGTTAACCTCAGCAGGTTTACGTATGCTGAACAGTCAAAAGTTGATGTTGGGCTATTTAGCGTCCCCCGTTTTATATCGTAGTGAGCAATGGGGGCTTGAGCCGGGTAAAGTCTTAACGGTGCCATCTGGATGGGTGATCCCTGAGTATCAGGAAGGCGAGTTTACGGCTCTGATGGTGAGACCTTCTTTATTTGATACTGCTGACGATGAAAGTCTATGGGTTGAGGGCAGTCAGCCACAAGGGTGGCATAGCGAGATTACGCCTGGCAATCCTGTGGTGATATGTCAGGATCGAGCCATGGGATGGTTACTGGCTCAAGACTTACACACTATGGCGAATGTGATTGAAATGCCAGAGGTGGACGCGCCATTATCTGATGAGGCACAAGCAGCGATTGACGAATGTCATACTGTCTTTTTATTTCAACAAAACATTAATGATGTCGAGCCTTGGATTGAGGCTTTTCCTACACTTTTGGTGATCAGTCTTAAAGATAATATTCTAATAGAAAATGCCTATAGAGAGTCGATAGATTTACCCGAATGGTTTATTGAATTATTGCCATCAGATAAAGAAACCGCTGCGCTTATTGATAAGGCGGTCAAACAGAGAGAGAGTATTCCTTTACCTAAGGTGGATATTGCTGCTCTTTATACATTTCAAAAAGATAAATTATCAGCTCAGATGGGGATCCCCGCAGGAATGACTCCTGAGCAAATGGTGCTATCCCAGTTTGAAAAAGCAAAACCGCATTTTGAGAACGTGCCTAATGCCATGGCGCGGGAGAAAGTGTTGAATGCATTGAGTGCGGTGAAAGCGCCTAAACCCAGTGGACTTTCTTTGGCTGAAGAAGTAAAAAAAATGGGTGCGGATGCGCAAAAAGCCATAGCGGTAGGCAGTCAAAAAATCACCGATAAAGGGGCTCTTGATAAGTTAAAAGCAGCAGGAAAAACCTTTGCGGATGTGACCGATAAATTATCAGCATTAGCGAAAGATGCAGAGCCTAAGTTGGCAGCATTAAAAGACATGAAGCAGGAAAACACGCGGTTTGAAAAGCTGACCCGCGAACAAGTGATTGACTACCATAAAAAGGGCTTGTCACTGGTTGAAAAAGATCTATCCAGTGTCGATTTATCCATGCTAGATTTATCGGGGGCTGATTTTTCGGGCTCAATATTAAATGATGCAGACTTCACTCAATCAAATATTGCGCAAAGTCAATTTAATAATGTGATTGCAAGTAAAGCTATTTTCGATAAAGTGAAGGGTGAAGGTGCGTCATTTGAGAAAGCATTATTAGGCGATAGCCAGTTTAAAGAAGCTGAGCTACCGAGAGCGAATTTGAAAAAGGCGATGGTGAAAGGGGCCGATTTTAGTGAGGCAAGCCTTAATCATGCAAATTTAGAAAATATTATGGCGGTTAACGCTAATTTTTCGTCAGTTAATCTTGATGATAGCATCCTGATAAAAGGCGCTTTTTTAAATGCAAATATGGATAATGTGAGTGCGCGTAGAGTTGAGGCTGAACGCATTAAATGTTATAAAGTTTCAGCCATTACCAGTGATTGGCGTGATGCTAAATTACTTTCTGCTCTTTTTTGGGGAGCGACAATGAACGAAGCGAATTTTTCGGGCGCAGCGATGGTTAATGCCCGTTTTGGCACTGCATCGCTTGTGAAAGCCAATATGCAGCATTGTGATTTGAATCAAGCCAATTTGGCTGAGGTTGATTTATCGCAAGCATCACTGTGTCATAGTAATTTAACGCGCTCTTTTATCGGTAATACCAGTGCGGTTCAAGCAAACTTTAATGGGGCTAATTTAAAGCAAGCTTTATGCATGCGCAGCGATTTTACCGGGGCAAAAATGAATGATGTGAATGCCATGCAAGCAAACTTCATGCGGGCAACGCTGACGGCGGCTTCCTTGAACAGGAGTAATTTGTATAACTCAGATTTACGTAAAGTGGTGGTGGGCAGTACTCAGGTCAAAGATTGTAATTTCAAAGCCACGTTATTAGCCGATAAGCAGGAGTATTTGAATGAGCAAGACTGATCTTATCGATAAGCTGCAGCGCCAATGTCACCATCAAGATGTCAGCTTTATAGGGCATGATTGGTCTGATATCACGTTGAAGAAAGTGATTTTTGTGGATTGTGACTTTTCGCAAGCCAATTTATCTCGATTGACATTGAATCAGTGCCGTTTTAAAAATTGCCAATTCGAACAGTCGGTATTATCAGAAAGTGTGTTAAAGGGCGTGATTTTTGATGAATGCCATTTTTTGAATGTGGATGCAGAAGGGATCCAGTGCAAACAAGTGGCCTTTACAGCTTGCCAATTTGAGCGTGTCAATTTTAATGGGGCGACCCATCATTTAAGTGTATTTAAAGACGGTGTGGCTAAACAGATCGATTTTTGTGCGGCGACATTGAAAACGCTGGCGATGACCGGTACGCAATTATCTCAGATTAACTTTATCGATACTAAAATTGAAAAGTCGGCATTTCAAAAAATTAGCTTAACCGATTCAATTTTTGTGCGTGGTCATTTTGAAAAATCCTCTATGTCTGAAATCGACTTATCGACAAATCGGTTTGAAAATGTGAATTTTTTTGCATTGCAATTAAATGAATGCGATTTAACAAAGGTTGATTTCACTGATTGTCGTTTGGCGCATTGTTATGTGAATCAAAGTCAATTAACGGGCGCCATATTAAAAGGAACACAGGCTAGTTTTAGTGCCTTCATGGGCTCAGATTTATCGGGTGCCGATCTCAGTCTTGCAGTGTGCAATGGTTGCTGCTTTGAAGGGGCGGATATGTCTCAGGTTAATTTAACGGGGGCGAATTTATCGCAGTCGATATGGACATCTGTTGTTGCTTATCAAACTTGTTTTAAAAATGTCACAGCAGATTATGTGGATTTTGCTCATGCTAATTTAACAGAAGCCAATTTTAGTGGGGCAAATTTAATGGGAGCAAAGTTTCATCAAGCTTTGACTCAAGATACTTATTGGGGAAATGCAAATAAGTTAGGTGCGACTGGGACAGATCCGGATAGAGCTGAAGCAGAGCAATGGTCTAAAGGGGTGTAATATGAATGCAATACCATTTGTGAAAGACAATTTAAGTCACTTTGAAATGGAGACTGGAACGGTTGTGTCTTTGTCCAAAGATACGTTTGCTGATACAGGGGGGATGACGGTGCTGGTGGCTGGAAAGCCCTTTAATGTTAAGGTTGCCGCGGGGTGTTTATTACAGCCTAGTGAAGGCGATATGTGTTTAGTGGCTATTGACGGGCAAGCTGAAGGTTGGTTGTTGTCAGTGCTTGTGCAGCGCGATCCAACTCAAGCACACATTACCCATCAAGGCGATTTGTCCTTTAATGTTTCGGGTAAATTGCAATTAACGGGTAATGATGTGGCGACACAAGCGATGAATAATATTGCTTTTCAAGCCGATGCGATAACCAGTAGCAGTCAAACAATGGCGGTACAAAGTCATGATGTTAGCCTTGTTGCTAATAAAACGCATGTCATTAGTAAGCTAATGAATGTGGTTGCCGACAAAGTTGATCATGTTGTTGAAATGTGGTTATCTCGTTTGGGAGAACGTTTTCAAATTGTACGAGATCATGATGAGCAACAAACTGGCAGTAGTCGGCATTTAGTGGACGGTGAATTGCAAGTGCATGCTGAAAACATCGTCAGTACTGCCGATGAGCAAATGGTGTTAGATGCTGAGAAGATCCATTTAGGCTAGTGATATTATTTATCTTATTCAGTTGAAAAGGAGATGATTATGTTTGCAAATACCACCTTAGGAGGCATGAACTTAGGCTTTCCAGATGTGTGTAATACCGTGGTGGGGCCAGCCGTGACTCCGATCCCGTATCCTAATATTTCTGAAGGAACAATGTGTAATCCTGCTACTGCGGCCATTAATGTGCTGATTGATGGTGCACCGACAATACATCAAGGGTCAATGGTTACCCTTAGCAATGGTGATAATGCAGGCGCCATTGGCGGTGTTGCATCGGGGATGATGATGGGACCCACGACGTACATGGTGGGGAGTGTTGGGGTGATAGTGGGTGGCATGCCGAGCCAACGGTTAACAAGCACTACTGGGCAAAATGGGATGTCTCCCAACTGTCCTGGTGTGACATTGGCGCCTTCACAAGTGAAAGTGCTGGTTCTTAAGTAGTCAATATTAGGGTGTGAATGCATGAAAAAAACAGTTTGGATCAGCGCATTTGATAAAAATGAAGAAACCTCTAAAGTGACATTTAATGCGTTGCATAAATATGGTTTAGATGTCAGTGGGCATTTTTGGCCAGAATATGATGATAAAAAAGGGTGGGAACTGCCGACTGAAGCATTAAAAAATGCTGATGCTTGGGTGATTTTGATGTCCCCATCTGCTTTTGCAAATGAGCATAATCGCTTTTCATTGAATTTGACCTTGATGCAAATTAGAACGTTGAAAGGAGATGGGTTTCCAGTTTTCATCTCAGGCATTGAAAAAGCCGATGTGGCTGAAGAATTGATCTATTTATCAGCATGTGAGTTCGTCAATAGTGCTGTTTTAGGCGTAAAATTATTGTCGGCTACGGCTAAGGTATTACCTGTTAGTGAGACGGAGTATCGACTCAATTGCCATGCTATCATGGGGATCGGCACTTGGTTTGAAGTGGGTCCTTGTCCTCATTCTTGGCAAGGCGCTATGATTGCATTAGAGGGCGCTGAAATCGATGCCCACGGTGTAGGCCCTTCAGGTAAACTACCACAAAAAGCAATATTGTCTTATCCTTACAAGGGAATGAAATTAGAAGTTGATGGGACAGAGTTTATAGGTTGGGGCGTAGAGAATGAATTAGCGGCCGGAGAGAGTTATTATATTCGTATAAAAGGGTTGCCTAAATCAATGTTATTTGGTGAAAGTCCGATTAAGAATGAGAATGCAGATTTGTATCGGTGTTATTTTTAGTCACCTTACAAGACTTGTTGTAAAAATAATGTGTTAAGGAAAAGTATTATGTATCGATACCTCATTTTTTTGATCCCACTGTTGTTGGTAGGGTGTGCCAGTGAGCCGAAACCTGAAACCGCTGGTGTGGCTGCTTCTAGTCCTGATTCGATTAAGTGGCAATGGCAGCCCAAAGCCATAAAAATGAGTGTAGCGGCAACTGATAAGTTGAATTGGTATGACGGCCAAGCGCATAGCTTAATGTTATGTGTGTATCAATTATCTGATAAAGCCAAGTTTGTAGAATATGCGTCAACGGCGAATGGTATTAATATTATGCTGGGATGCAATCGCTTTGATAATTCGGTGACGCAAAGTGAGCGTATATTTTTACAACCCGGTTCAAAATGGATAGGCAGTTTTGATCGTTTTGATAAAACAAAATTTTTAGGTGTTGTAGCAGGATATGTCGATAGAGGGGGTGATGTGACAGCTGTTTACGATATACCTGTACTCAAATCCGAGACTGGAATGTGGTGGTGGTCTAAAGATTGGTATACCCCAGAAGTATTATCTGTATCCATGAGTTTTAATGAAGATACTTTACGTCAAAATGATGAAGTTAAAAAAAACAGTAAGTGAGGTCGCCATTTGAAAGTGAACAAACAGGTCTATTGGCATCAAGGTTTATTATTACAGCCACAACATTTCCAGCTGGAGTCTCAATTTCATCAGCAGAAAATGTCGAGGACAACGCAACTTCTCAATAATGATGTTTGGGGCGTTTTATCCTTGGAAATACAATCTAATGCTTTGCTTGATAAGCGATTAGTGATTTCCAGCGGAGAAGTTCTCTTCCAAGATGGCTCTTTGTGTCGTATTCCCGATAATGCTGAAGTGATTTCACGCTATTTTGATGATGAATGGGTGAAAACAGGGCAGTCATTTAATGTCTATTTAGGTTTAAAGCAGTGGGATGATGAAAGAAGCAATGTGGTTGAAGTGGATGATTCTGCATTATCGCCTACACTCGATACCCGCTTTATTGTTAATGAAACGCCTGAGACAATACCTGATTTATATTCAGATGGAGTGGAGGGGCATTCTCGACCTTTGAAATATCTGTTGAAATTTTTTTGGGAAGATGAAATCGAAGCGGCTGGCGATTATATGTTGATTCCTATTGCAGTGCTGGAGCAAGATGGTAACGAAATTCGTTTTCATAAATCCTTCATTCCTCCCTTAGTGAATGCCAAACTGTGGCCTAGGTTAAATCATTTACTTGAAGAAGTTAGTGCAAAAATCGTATCGAGAGCCAGACAATTGGAGCGCTTTAAACAACCCAATACCTTAGGCCAGCAAAGTGCTCAAGGGCAATATGAAATATTATTGGCGATTCGCTCTCTTAACCGTTGTGCTTGGCTCATTCAAAATGTGATCGAGACACCCGTGCTCCATCCTCGGGATGCGTGGTCCGCTTTATGTGAAATCGTGGCTGAAATGAGTAGCTTTATTGTGGATATTTCGGTTGCTGATGATGAGCACAATCAACGTTGGCCACATTATGACCATACCAATTTAAATCATGTTTTTTCAGTCTTGGCAGAGCAAGTTCAACGTTCATTACAAGGGATCATGGTTGGGCCTGAATATGTATTACCTTTTACCGATCAAAAAGGCATATGGTCACTGTCCTTACCCGATGGTGCAATGAAAGAAGAGTACCGTTATTGTATTCTCTTTACGGGGGTATCAGAGGAGCAATTTAACGAGCAACTGTCTCGTATGATCCGTTTATCCTCTACTGGCTCTTTATCTTCTTTGCTCGCTCATGCCGTCTCAGGGATCCCGTTAATGTTACTTGAAGACAGGCCGATGAGCTTACCGCAAAATGAACAAGGGGTATATTGTGAAATTGATGTATCGTCGCCTTTGTGGAATGCGGTTCGAGAAGATAAAAAGTTAAGTATGTATTGGGTTAGTGATGCCGATTGCCAAGCAACACTTTACGTTACTCGAGGCTAATTATGGATATATTAAGTATCTATCAACCTTTTATGTCTGCAGTTTTATCAGTGCATAATGGTCAATATAGTATTCCAGCAAACGATATTGCTGAGTATCTAGACACTTATCGAGATAAAGCAGATAAAGAAGCAAAAAAGTTGTTTAGTCGTGATGATTTTTTTGATGATGCAAAGTTTGCTATTTACACTTGGGCTGATGAGAAATTATTGTTGTCAGATTGGTCCAAATCCCATCCTTGGATCCCACTGCAGGCCCGTTTTTTTAATACACATTGTGGTGGTGAAGAGTTTTTCTCTCGTTTGGATAATATTTTATCTCGTTTTGATGCAACAAATGACAGTCCAACTGAAACATATTCGAAGCAAGCAATAAAGAACGTATTGCATGTCTATGCCCGCTGTCTAACGATGGGAGTGGAAGGCAAGTACTTTGAAAGCGATAAGAAAGAGTTGTTATCAATAAAGCAAACGGTGATTACGGCTTTAGCACCCGATAATGAAGGGGCCTTATTTAATACCGCTTCAGCTGCTGAGAAAAGCCAGCCTTTAATTCAATGGCGTTGGTTGGATTTTTTTATTTTGATGTTAATTCTTAGCTCAATTTTTGGTTCTGCACTTATCTTCATATTGTATCAAGTTCTGCTGTTTAATTTGGTTTAAAGGTGAGGGATAGAGGAGATGAGTATGGGCGCTACATTTTATATTCAGCACCGTGTGATGGGTATGTATTTTAATAGTTTACAGATACGAGAGGGCATTTAATGAGGAAATTCTTATGGACCTTATTAAAGGTTCTATTCATCATTATCTTAATTGTAGTGGTGTCTGGCGGCGTTTTTTATTTGGTCTCAATGAAAGAGTGGCCTTGGTGGATCGGTGCTGCCATTTTATCAGGCATTGCAGGGATTGTTGGCTTAATCTATTTATTGCGAATTTATATTTTAAGGCACCGTGAACGGGCTTTTGTCAATCGTGTTGTTGAATATGACAACAGTTTGATTGAATCAGCGAAAGAAGAGAACAGGCTGAGACAATTACAACTACAAGAGCGTTGGCTAGAAGGGGTCAATACCTTAAGGGAATCTAAATTAAAAAATTTAGGTAACCCTTTATACGTGCTTCCATGGTTTGTGGTTTTTGGCGAAACGGACTCCGGTAAATCGAGTGCCATCTATCGATCTGGATTAACCTCTATTCTTTCTGGTGTAGGGCCTGTTCATGGGGCAAGACATACACAAAATTGTGATTGGTGGTTTTTTGAAGAAGCCATTATTATTGATACTGCGGGTCGTTATGCGGTTCCATTGACAGAGAAATCGGATGATGAAGAATGGTCTGAATTTCTTGCCTTATTATTAAAGTACCGTAAAAAAGAACCGTTAAATGGGTTAGTTATCACCTTACCTGTCGAAAAACTACTGGATAATAATGAACAAGCGTTGCGAGATTATGGTCGTCATATAGGCGGACGTATTAATCGGGTGATGCGCATTATGGGTGCGCGTATTCCAGTGTATTTGATGGTGACTAAAGCGGACTTGATTTATGGTTTCTGTGATTTTGCTCAGCAATTATCGGCTACTGATCTTAAACAGGCATTTGGTTATACTGCTGAGAATACGGATGATATAACCGGTTTTGTGGATAAAGCATTGTCTGATATTACTAACAAAGTCGACAATCATTTACTGGTACTGGATGACATTAAAGGCGGAGAGCGCTTTTTATTATCATCAGAATTAGCCGCCTTAAAATCGTCGCTAAATACCTTCATTAATAGTGCTTTTAGCAGTGGTAAATATCACGAAGCGGTCTTATTGAAAGGCTTGTATTTTTCCAGTGCGGTTCAACCGGGAGAAGAAAAAAGTCAATTTATTGATGAATTACTTCCCGATGCCGAAATCAGTGAAATACAAGATGAAAATAAGAGTAGTGGCTTATTTTTATATGACTTCTTTTCAAGTGTGTTACCGACTAACCGTAATGTTTTTAAACCCATTAAAGAGTTTTTAAGATGGAAAACCATCAGTGCTAATATCGCGCTGGTCACGTTTCTTTTACTCACTTTTTGTTTTATCGCGATTATCAGCTTAAATTTTTCAAAAGATCATGAGTTAATGGCGCAACTACAGGCGCAAGTGCAAGCGAGTAAAACGAAAAAAACTATGGTATTGGATGATATTCTAGCCTTGGGGACATTGCGCAGTACCATTGTTGATGTCGAAGATGCCTATGATAATTGGCCTATTCCGCAATTTGGTTTAGATTGGGCGGTAAAACGTTCTATTAAAGAGTCTAAAGCATTTTTGGTTAAACGTTTTTCTGATTCTGTTTTACCCAGTACGGATAAAATTTTATATTCTCATTTAAAGCATCTTGATAGTGAGAAATCATCGCCAATAGTGGGTGACACTATTGTCCATTTAGCCTGGCGATTGAAGGAAATTGAAGAGAAATTAAATCAAATTCCTCATGCTAAAGAAGGCTTAGGTTATCAAGAATGGATGACATTAGATAAAAACTTGCTAGGGATTGAAATTTCTTATCAAGCGACATTTGCCCTTTTGTATGATGCCTATGTTAATTGGCAAACGGATACAGAGACTTTGCAATACCTCGCATCAACAAC
The DNA here is from genome assembly GCF_023284005.1 of Shewanella surugensis. Taxonomy (GTDB): domain Bacteria; phylum Pseudomonadota; class Gammaproteobacteria; order Enterobacterales; family Shewanellaceae; genus Shewanella; species Shewanella surugensis. Next base: position 11,694 of record NZ_JAKIKS010000089.1, on the reverse strand, counting down.
ACGAAGTGCTTTGAGTGATGTTATTTTAAATCGTAAAGATTGGAATTGGATAACGACTTGGGCGGGATCTTCTCATAATTCAGTACCAGTGAAAGCGGCAGACTTTTGGTCTCAGACCTTTAAATCGAATAGTACCTTATCAGGTGCTTATACCAAAGATGGTTATTCAGCGATTCAAAAATTGATTTCTATTTTAAAGACAACGAGTCAAGATAAAACCGTTGAAGTGCAAATTAATCGTTTTTGGAATCTCTATGGCGCTGAATATGTGCAGCAATGGCAACGTTTTTCTCGCGCATTTAATGTATCAACGAAAGGATTAACGCTTGAAGATAAGCGACTTATCATGCAGCGCATGGCAGGAAAAGACAATCCATATATGTTAATGCAGAAAAAAATGCTGGAAGAACTTCAAGCGATCCAGCCTATTTATTCTGTGAACCTTGCAGATTTAACGTTATCTCAAGCCATTATTAAAGATTATTGGGAGAAAAAAGATAATGAGTCGAAAGATATTAAGAAAGGCGTGAATGCGATTATTGGTGCGGTGAGTAATATCTCTGATCCGGTCTATTTCAAAAAAGTGAACGATGGCATTTTGGCCTATCAGCAATTTCAAAAGGGTTTAGCGGACATTGTTCCTGATGTTAGTACGATTAATGCATCTTTTAATAGTGCGTCGACCATTTTATCTAACAGTGATCCTAAGTCGCCCATTTCACAGACGATGATGGCAGCTAATAGCTTAGATCAGATTTTAGATAATAAGGCAACCCAGTTTGATGCGGGGGATATTTTCAGAAACAGTGTGCAATTTGTCCTATCTGCTGAAATGGAGTTGGCTGCCTGTGCTTTGCAAAACTACTGGGAAAGTGACGTTTACGGTGCGTTAAAATATATCCCTGCTGATGAACAAGAGTCCCGTTTATTTGCTAAAGGTGGATTATTGACCAAGTTTATTGATGGACCTGCTAAAGGCTTTGTTGAACGAAAAGCAGATGGTTGGCACCCTAAATCTTTCCAAGGTTTATCGATTCCCTTTAAGGCTGATTTTTTCCAGTTTGTGGAACGAGGTGCCTATTTAGAACAGAAAGTAAAAAGCACTTATAATGTCACTGTGGCCAATATTCCAATGAGTATTAATGGTAGCGCATCATTAAAACCTAAATCGGTATCGTTAAAACTGCAATGCGCTTCGGGTGAAATTGCATTGGATAATTATAACTTCCCAGCGAGTCAATTGTTTAAATGGGATTCGGCTGATTGTGGTGCGACGACGTTAGAAGTCAAATTTGATGGTCTGAGTGTCACAAAAACCTACTCGGGTGCGCTTGGTTTCCAAAAGTTTTTGATTGATTTTAGAACGGGTCAGAAAACCTTTAGTCCTGCTGATTTCCCAGCTCAAGAAAAGGAGTTAACACAGATGGGAATGAAGTGGTTAAGGTTAAGTTATCAGATCAATGGTGGGGCGCCTATCGTTGCATTAGCGAAAAGTAATGCCTTAACTGTGCCATTGACTATTGCCGAATGCTCAGCAGATTTAGCGAGGCAGCTATGAGATTAACTTATGAACGTATGGTATCACTGGTGTTATTTGGTGTTTGGTGCTTTGTCATTGTGTGCACCGTTTTTATTACCGTTTATGGCTCTGGATATCGATTAAATACGATCCCCATCAAATCTGCGATTGAGTCTCAATTTGGTATGGGGGCTGAATTTAGAAGTTTTGTGGCGCAAAAGTACGAAGCGTTAAAGTCACAATTTTTCATTAGTACGCCCAGTGATGAGACTGAGAAAATGCCTCAGACTCAGTTAAATACAGAAACGGTTCAAGATACCTCGGTGAATGAGGCGTCCAGTACAACGGTACCAAGTTCTAGTACGGCGCAGCAATATGTGGCTCCAGAGGTCGTTGTGGCTCCTAGCGCGGCAAAAACGATGACGAATGCCTCTCAGACATCATCGACTCAAACTGACGATAGCAGCCAAGTATCAAGTTCAGTAGTGCAGAAAGCGCAAGGCGCTTATGTGACGGGAGTTGATTATAAGGCATCGAAGCAGGCAGATACGATCCAGTTTCAATTATCTCAACCTCAGATTAAGTGGACTGGCTTTTTTGTCAATAAGAAAAAAGCTTGGGTATTAGATATTCAAGGTAATTGGGGGATTGATACGAATAATATATGGCGCTTTGATAAAGGGCCTGTTGAAAAAGTTGTATTAGTGCAATATGACGGTTTTGTTCGTAGCGTGTTGTGGCTTAGAAATTCCGATAATAAAGCCATAGCCCCTCAAATCTCACAAGAGGGTAAGTCGTTAAATGTTGTTTTTAATCGCCAATAAAGCCAGCTAGTGGTCTCTTTGCCTCCATTTTTTTGGGGGCAATTAGAGACGGATTTTATGCATAGATTAATTGAGAAGGATGTCGCATTTCCATTGCACTGATGATGGTCTTTTAATAAATGTTTTGATAAGTGAGCAATATCGTGATTAATAAATATTACCAACAGCAGTTATCTTACTTACATGAATTAGGGAAAGAGTTCTCACTTAAACACCCTGCATTAGCCCCTATGTTGGCTGGGCAATATGCTGATCCGGATGTTGAGCGACTCCTCGAAGGGAGCGCTTTTTTATCGGGTTTGGTTCAAGAGAGACTGGATGATGACTTTCCAGAAGTCATACATGGGTTAACTCAGCTTATTTTTCCTCATTATTTACGTCCTTTACCTTCAGCGACCATTATGCGCTTTAATACTAAGCGTGGTGTGACCGATGCTGTTACGGTTAAATCAGGGACGGAGTTAGCAGCCAAAGAAGTGGAAGGGGTTAGCTGTTTATTCACAACAACCGAAGAAGTGATCTTACACCCCTTACACGTGAGTAATGTGAAAAAAGAAGGCAATAAACTGTCCATTGATATTGCGCTCGATGAGGGGAGTTTAGCTGATTTGACCTTATCATCATTACGATTTCATATCGCGGGATCTTATAACCATGCGGTGAATAAGTTTTCAGTGATAAACAGTCAAGTCCGCTCATTGGCCTTAAAGGCTGGTGGGCAAAAACATACTCTCAATTTAAGGGACAATCTAAAGTTATTCCCAGACTTTGATGATTCAGGACTGCTACCTTACCCTAAAAATTCATTTCCTGCGTTTCGCTGCTTACAGGAATATTTTTTGTTACCTCAAAAATTCTTATTTTTTGATGTACAGGGCTTAGAATGGTTACAGCGCTTTGATGGAGAGAGCAATTTTACAATAGAATTGAGTTTGAAGAGTAATGTGGAGGATGTGACATTTTCGACGAACGATTTTTTACTTTTTTGTGTACCCGCCATTAATTTGTTTAATCATGATGCCAGTAGTATTTTACTGGATCATAAACGCTTAGAATATAAAATCACCCCCAGTACCCGAGGGCATGATGGTTATCAAGTCTATGCAGTGGATAAAGTGGTTGGCTTTGTACAGGGGAGTATCAAGGAGCGGATTTATCAGCCATTCACCATGTTTAATCCGCAAGCTGAGTTGGTGCCTGTTTATTCGTTAAGGCGGCGTAAAGCCAGATTACATTTTGGATCTGAGGTTTTTTTATCGGTGGCTTATCCTGTGTCAGAAGAAAAAATTAATCGGGAGATGTTATCGGTCAGAGTTACTTGTTCTAACGCTTCGTTACCTGAAAAATTACAGTTTGGGGATATTTGTTTACCCACAGAATCTTCTCCTGCTTTAGTGGAGTTTACCAATATATTAACGCCAACGGCTCCCATCGAAAGTCCGTTAGGTAAAAATACGTTATGGCGTTTGTTGTCGCACTTATATTTAAACCAACTGACCTTGGCCAATGCCGAAAACCTAACGGCATTATTGAAATTGTATGTGTTTATTGATACGGCAGATAGAGCGAAAGTATTAGCGAATACCAAACGCACAGAGTCAATAAAAGAAGTGTGGATTGAACCGGTGAACCGCTTATACAAAGGAGTGATGATCCGAGGCTCGGATGTCAAAATCAAACTGGATCCCGATGGTTTTCCTTGCTTGGGTGACATGTATTTATTTGGTGCGGTGTTAAATCAGATATTTTCTGCGTATTCGAGCATTAATAGTTTTACGCAGGTGAGTGTTGAAAATCATCATAACAAAGACCAAGTTAAATGGCGGCCTCAAAGTGGTTTGAGGCGTATTATTTAACCCTCCTTCAATGAGAGGCTTGTGATGAGCCTCTACGACTAATTCGTGATGCCCTATCGAGCTATTTTCGTTTATGATGTCCATGTGCTTGGATCCGGTAGAGACTGACATTCTTCCGTTTTTCGTTTCTGGATGATTAAGCCTAAGGCTGTATTGCTAAGTCGTTTGGATAGATTGATACGAGGTAAGAGGGAAGCAAGATTGGCATAAATGATTTATGCTAAAGGATGAATAGCTTATATAAGGAGGATATAATGCCTACAGAATTAAAAATAGCCATTGGAATGGTGGTTGTTATTGCGATTATCTTTTCGCTTTTTTTCACTGCTCTGTTTTGAGCCATGGTGTTGAGTCATGGTTTTGAATTATAGTCATTGAGCAATGATAGCCGCGTGAGCGGCTTATTGAAGCTGAACTCGGAATGATGCATAGTAGATGTGTTAGTGATTTCATTTAAACCAATGTGTTAAAGTGGACCTCTGGCTCATGTATTTAATATTTAGTTTAACCCGAGTTGAGTTAGTTTAATCCCCCCCCAAAAAAATTCCAGGATCTTGCGTCTTCAACAAATTAGGGCATAAGCCTTAATGATTTACTCGTCTGGATAAACTTTATCTTTAAACTCGCATAAATCTTCAATAATACAGCTTCCGCAGCGGGGTTTACGTGCGATGCAAGTATAGCGGCCATGTAAAATCAACCAATGATGGACATCGACTTTGAATTCTGCCGGAACCACTTTTAAGAGTTTATTCTCAACTTCGACGACGTTTTTTCCCATAGCAAACTTAGTGCGATTAGCAACGCGGTCGATATGAGTATCAACGGCAATGGTTGGCCAGCCAAAGGCGGTATTGAGCACGACATTTGCCGTTTTTCGTCCGACTCCAGGAAGCGCTTCTAAGGCTTCTCTGTTTTCAGGCACTTCGCCATCATACCACTCAATGAGCATGCCACAGGCTTTAATGACGTTAGCCGCTTTATTATTATACAGGCCGATGGTTTTGATGTATGTTTTTAAGCCATCAACCCCAAGAGCATAAATACTATGGGCAGTGTTTGCGATCGGGAAAAGCTTATCGGTGGCTTTATTGACACTGACATCGGTTGCTTGGGCGGAGAGAGTTACGGCAACCAATAATTCAAAGGGGCTGGAAAAATTAAGCTCCGTTTCTGGATGGGGGTTATTCGCTTTTAACCGGGTTAATATTTGTCTGCGTTTTTCAGTATTCATGATTAATTAACTTACTTTGGTGATGCGTGCACGTGTTGGAGCATCTGGAGACGTGATAGGGTGGCGTATGGTCCACTGTGTATCGATAACATTTTTTAATGCAATTAATAACCCCATCCCGATGAAGGCGCCGGGGGGGAGCATGGCTAATAAAAAATTAGTATCGACTTGCCATAACTGAATAGTGAGTCCTTTAGCCCAAGGACCTAATAGTTGATCGGCGCCAGAAAAGAGTGTTCCTTGACTCAATATTTCACGAATTGCACCTAACAGTGCCAGTACTAGCGTAAAGCCTAAGCCCATCATTAAGCCATCAAAAGCGGCTTTGAAGACGTTATTTCGAGAAGCAAAGGCCTCAGCTCGGCCAATGATGACACAGTTGGTCACGATGAGTGGCAGGAAGATCCCTAGCGATAAATATAAGCCATAGGCATAAGCATTGATGAGGAGCTGTACTGTTGTCACTAAGGCAGCGATGATCATGACAAAAACAGGGATGCGGATCTCTTTTGGCACATAATCACGCACCAAAGAGACGAGAATATTGGAGCCCATGAGTACCAACAAGGTGGCTAAACCTAAACCTAATGCATTGGTTAATGTGGTTGTCACCGCCAGTAATGGACACAAGCCGAGCAGTTGAACCAGTCCTGGATTATTTTTCCACAAGCCTTGCCAAGCAATGTTTTTATATTCACTCATTATATGGCCTCACAATGGGCGGGTTGGTTCAATAAATCAGTTTTATGCTGATTGAAATAGTTTAGGGTATTTTTAACCGCTTTCACATAGGCGCGAGGCGTAATGGTGGCGCCAGTAAATTGATCAATATCGCCACCGTCTTTTTTGACTTTCCAGTGAGATGCCGTTGCAGCGTTCAGGATCATCCCTTGAAAACTATTGACCCAGTCAGACTTTCTGATTTCAATTTTATCACCCAGTCCCGGTGTTTCTTGCTGAGCTAAGGTACGTACGCCTAATACCCTTCCTTGGGCATCAATACCGACGATAATACGAATATTACCGTTGTAGCCGTCCGGTGCAATGGTTTCCATGGCGATGGCGGTTGCAATGCCGTTTTTTGATGCGATATACGCTGGCATCGAGTTTATTGTGCCCAATGCCGCAGGGGCGGTAATGCGTATGCAATGCTGTGCGATGACATTATCGTGCAAATTAGTGGGGATAATTTGCTGTAAGATCCGGCCTAATTCTTGGGTTTCTTGCTGTTTTATTTGATCGGCAGTTAAGTGATTGACCACCGCAACCAGTGCGGTACAAATTAAGGCAAAGAGGGCTAAAATCAATCCGTTTTTGAGCATGGCTTTTTTCACAATAATTTTCTCTTATCGATATTCTGTTACTAATGACTAATTCGATGGCCATAAGCTCTGGGCTTCACATAATAATCAATAAAGGGGGCACAGAGGTTGGCTAATAAAACAGCGAAAGCAAAGGCATCTGGATACCCACCAAAAGTGCGGATCACATAAACGAGTATTCCGATGAGCGCACCAAAAAGTAACCGGCCTTTGAGACTTGTTGCTGCTGTAACAGGATCGGTGGCAATAAAAAATGCGGATAGCATCGTGGCGCCACTGAATAGATGGACTAAGGGACCTAAATGACTGTCAGGGTTTAATATGAAGCCAATACTGCTGAGGATAAACAGTGAGCAGAGGACTCCGACGCTGATTTGCCAGCGGATTAATTTAAGCTTTAACATGGCCAGTCCACCGACGAGATAAGCGAGATTAATCCATAACCAGCCGACAGGAAGCCCATCAGCGAAAATACGGTTTTGTAAACTTTCTTGCATGGTCAGTCCACTGGATAAGCTGGTTTTGACGGTATCAAGTGGCGTGGCCATGGAAATGCCATCAACTCCTAATTGATAGGAGTCAATACTTGCTTGTGGCATATGAGTAAAAATATATTGGATACTTTGGAGTAAACCCACAGGATGGAGTGCGATACTATTCGGGGCCACCCAAGTGGTCATTTGTACTGGAAAGGCGATGAGTAACATGACGTAAGCGGCCATGGCAGGATTAAAAATATTTTGACCTAGGCCACCATAAAGGTGCTTGACGATACCGATAGCAAAGCATGTACCAATGACAATCACCCACCAAGGGGCTAAAGGCGGAATAGAAATCGCCAATAACAAGGCGGTGAGCATGGCACTATTGTCATTTAGGGTCGACTTTATGGCGCGTTTTCGCAAAAATAAAACGGCAGCTTCACATAGCAGAGCCACACTAATGGCTAAAATAATTTGTATTAGACTACCGAAACCAAAAAAGTAGCATTGAACGGCAACGCCGGGTAGAGCACATAATAATACGCGCTGCATGACGGTGTGGGTTTGATTATGTTGAGTCAGGTGAGGTGACGAGGCTATTTTAAACGCCATCGGTTAATCCTTATTCTCTTGTTGAGCTTGTGCTTTTTTTGCCTTGGCTTTTGCAACCGCGGCAGCTATTTTGGCTTTCTTGTCTAACACTGGTCTTTCTATAGAAAGACTGTCAGTGACAGGCGTTTGTTCACTTGAACTCTCAGTTTGGTTTTCCGTGGTGACTCGATCCTGAGGTTGCATCGCTGCAGTTGTTTGGGCTTTCTTGGCTTTTGCTCTGGCAACTGCGGCCGCGACTTTAGCTTTTTTATCGACAATAGGGCTGTCTATAACGGGAGTTTGCGTTATTGATCTTTGTGATCCTTCGCTGGCATTAAGCTGAGGCTTCTCTGGGCTCGTGATATCGGTGTTTAGTGCGGTCGCCATTTGGGATTTTTTGGCTTTTGCCTTAGCAACTGCCGCCGCGATTTTAGCTTTTTTATCGACAATAGGGCTGTCTATAACGGGAATGTGCGCTATTGATCCTTCGCTGGCATTGAGCTGAGTCTTTTCTGGGCTCGTGATATCGGTGTTTTGTGCGGTCGCCATTTGGGCTTTCTTGGCTTTTGCTCTGGCAACTGCCGCCGCGATTTTAGCTTTTTTATCGACAATAGGGCTGTCTGTAACGGGAATGTGCGTTATTGCGCCTTCGTTGGCATTGAGCTGAGCCTTCTCTGGGCTCGTGATATCGGTGTTTAGTGCGGTCGCCATTTGGGCCTTCTTGGCTTTTGCTCTGGCAAGCGCTGCAGCAATCTGGGCCTTTTTATCCGTTTTCTGCGCTAGCTCGGTATGGGCAATAGCAGTGTTTTCTGCGGTGATCTCTTGAGTTGAGGGACTGCTGTCTTTTTTCGCTTTTATGCGAGCCATTGCTGCGGCAATTACATCATTATCTTTATTTGTCACGTTTGCTTTACGTCTTGAGGCGGCTTGTTGTTGCTTGGCTTCTCGAGCGGTTTTTTCTTCTTCTAAACGCTGGGTTCTAGCATCAAAGCGTTGTTTGGCTAAATCGGCTTCTTGTTTGTCTTTTGATTGCTCTCGTAAAGCCGATTTTGCCACTCGATAATATTCCACCAGAGGGATATCACTTGGGCAAACATAGCTACAACAGCCACATTCAATACAATCTTGTAGGTTGTAACTTGCCGCTTTATCATATTCTTTGGCTTGAGCATGCCAAAATAATTGTTGAGGTAATAATAAGGCTGGGCACACTTGAGCACACTCACCACAACGAATACAAGGCTTCTCTTGTTGCTCTACCAGCATTTCATTATCACTGGGCAACAGCAAGCAGTTAGTGCCTTTTATGATAGGGGCGCTTGCTTGAGGAAGAATATAGCCCATCATCGGTCCACCGATGATAATGTGTTGAGGAGGCTTTTTAGGTGTCTGACTCAGAGATAGTACGTGTTCTATCGGTGTGCCAATCGGTAGCCAGTAATTGCCTGGCGTTGTTGCTCGTTCTCCAGTGATGGTCACGACACGTTCAATGAGCGGTTTTCCGTCAAGGACGGCTTCTTTGATGGCAAAAACGGTGCCGACATTTTGAACTAACATACCCAATTGAGCGGGGATCGCGCCGGAAGGGACCTCTTGTCCCGTTAACATTTGTATGAGCTGCTTCTCTCCGCCTGAAGGGTATTTCGTTGGGACAGCGGTGACGCGGATCTGGGCGCTATTGATCGGATGACGTTTCAAGGCTTTTTTTATTGCTTTAATCGCGTCAGGTTTATTATCTTCTACCGCAAAAATAATGCGCTTGGGTCCGATTAATTGTTGAATAATGCTGACGCCAGTCAATATATCATGACTGTATTCCCGCATTAAGCGATCATCTGAGGTGATGTAGGGCTCACATTCAATCCCATTAATGATTAGCAGTTCTATATCACTCACTGGATTGAGTTTAATATGGGTGGGAAAAGCGGCGCCCCCTAGCCCTGCTATACCGGCTGCTTGTATTCGAGTTAACATTTCAGCATTAGATAGAGGCTGAAAATCCTGATGACTATCAAGGAGAGACCAAGTATCGAGTCCGTCGGCTTGAATAATGCAGCTTAATACGGGCAGACCTGAAGCATGGTTACTGGCTCTTTCTTCAACGGCAACTAGGATCCCTGATGTGGGAGAATGTACTGCGAGATACGTAGCACTTTGTCCTTGAGTCAATGGGGTGCCTTTTTTAACCAGATCGCCAATATTGACGGCGAGAATGGCTTGCTCACCGAGTTGCGGCACAGGAATAACGTATTCTTGAGCCAAAGGCAGTCGAGCGATAGGACGTGTATTGGACAATGACTTTATTTGAGGAGGATGGATCCCACCGGGTGATTGCCATAAAGTGCCACTATCGATTTGTTCAAGTAAACTTAGCATGGCTTTTCCTTTTCCAATAAAGTGACTGGAATAGAATTAAGCTGCCAGTTCCACGTTTTTGTGGTTTGTTTTACAGGGATCATATCAATACAGTCTACTGGGCAGGGGGCAACACAAAGATCACATCCTGTGCAATAATCGCTAATGACAGTATGCATTAACTTTCCCGCCCCTAAGATGGCATCGACAGGACAGGCTTGGATGCATTTAGTACAACCGATGCATTCTTCTTCACGTATAAAGGCCACTTTTTTTATTGTACTTTCTTCAATTTGATTTAAAGGCTCGGGTTCAACGCCAACGAGTGTGGCGAGTTTTTCCATGGTGGCAGTGCCACCGGGCGGACATTTATTGATTTTATCTCCAGCGGTTATGGCTTCCGCATAAGGGCGACATCCTGGGTAGCCGCATTGCCCACATTGTGTTTGTGGTAACAAGGCTTCAACTTGATCGGTGAGAGGATCGCCGTCGACTTTAAATTTCTCGGCTGCAAACCCGAGTAAAAGGCCGAAACAAAGTGCTAATAAGGTCAACACTATGACTGCAAATATAATACCTGATAACACTATTTAACCAACCCCGTGAAGCCCATAAAGGAGAGAGACATGAGTCCCGCTGTGATCATTGCGATGGCACCGCCTTTAAAAGGGCTCGGTATATCAGCTGCTGCAAGTCTTTCACGCATGGCTGAAAATAAGATTAATACCATTGAAAAACCAACCGCTGCGCCAAAGCCATAAATACCTGACTCGAATAAATTATGATGCTCATTGGTATTGAGTAATGCGACACCTAAAACGGCACAGTTAGTGGTGATGAGAGGTAAATAAATCCCTAAGGCTCGGTGTAAAGCAGCACTGGTTTTTTGCACTAACATTTCAGTAAATTGAACAACCACTGCAATGACTAAGATGAAGCTCATCGTGCGCAAGTAGTCGAGATCAAAAGGAAGCAGTAAATATTGATCGACAAGATAGCTTAAAATTGACGCCAACGTGAGGACGAAGGTCGTCGCCATAGACATGCCGATAGCGGATTCAAGTTTGCTTGAAACCCCCATGAATGGACATAATCCTAAAAACTTAACCAATACGAAGTTGTTGACCAGTACTGTGCTGATCAATAGTAGAAGATACTCGCTCATCTTTTTTCATAATTAAGATAGTATTCCGGCTATTATCAGCTTTTCCTATCCGTTAAACAACACATTCACAGTAAGGTTTAAAGGTTCGGCTTAAAAATAGTCGAAAAAGGTTGAAAAGTAGGGCTTAGCGATTAAAAAATAGGCTGATGGTTTTATTCATTGATGATGTTTGTAATGATTATTGAGCTTCGCTCCGCATTAAGTCTTATACCAACCCTGCTAAGGCGTATTGCTCCTAGTACCTTGGCTCATTAATTATGATTGATTGAGCTGTTCATAGGCGCGTGTGAATTTCTCGCGCGCCTTATCAACATTAAACATCCAGTTTATCGATGCTTTTTCTTCG
>NZ_JAKIKS010000088.1 GCF_023284005.1 Shewanella surugensis | reverse complement strand
TAAGGTGTTCGATCAGGGTCATTGGGTTACCTCTCAGAAAGTGAGGTGCGATTAGATCACAGTAATTCAGCAGATTCAATCTTTGTTAACAAAGTGCGATCCCGCCCTGCTTTCCAACCAATACGGATAAGGTTTTTGAGAATAAAATCCAACTCGAGCCACTCTTGTTTCTATCAAACTAGCAATGAAATACGGATGTCGTTATCAATACTGAAAAGCCCACTGCAAGCGATAAAACTGACTTATCACTGGTAGCGGGCCTTATTATAAACTATTTAGCTTTACCTGATGCATGAAGCTTTTCGAGGGAAGGCAGCAAGCCCCCAAGCCTCTGCCGGAGACAGATTGGCTTGATCGGGGTTAAGATCCGCTCCAGCTACATGATAATAGAATGACTTTATCCTTACTTATCAGTAATGACGCATCATATTTTACTTCAGAATAAAGTCCCATTTCCGTCTGTACTTCTTGCATGTGTTCCGGCGTTGTATTTGAGTACAGCATGTCAACCTTTAGGTCTCCACTCGGGAATTCCATTATATTAAATCTTTGTACATGATTATTTCCTAAACTTAGGTATTCTGGCTTTAACCCTCTCATGGCTAAAGTTAAAGATTGTGTTGCGAATATACTAACATTTCTCTTTTGGAAATCATTTTTCCCTATACTATCAACAGCATTCTTTTTTTCTTGTTGATTGATGCCATCATGAACAGTGAAGCTGTAATCATGATCTTGAAGCGATATTGTATAATCAGCCCTTGGTATATCTTGTTTGAATACATTGATTCTTTCCTGAGTGCTATCGTTTCCATATTTTAGGTTAATTATATTGATTAATCCTTCGTCATTTGCCTGAGGTTGAAGGGTTTCCTTTAATAGGTCATTGTCAATAGATAACTTTATGCCTTCATGTGTTATTTCTATATCAAAGTTTCTTTTATATGCAGCTGAAGCTAAGTCCCTTAAATTTGAAAATGAACTTATCCTCTGATTGGTGCTTAATTGGTTATTGTAAACATCAAACAATAGCTTTTTTGCTTCTTCTTTGTTTGCCCCACAAAACCAATCTATTATTTTACCCCAAGTACTACTAACATCATTAACACTCTTCGCTGTTTTAATCTCTTGAAAGTCTGAAGGGCTAATGGAACGATTAAACCAGCTTCCATTGAGCTCTATTGCCGTAGGCATAATAAATTTATCTTATTGAACACCTGACCATGATTACAAAAAATAGTCATTGATTTCTATCAAAAAACACACTTTATTAAAAAATTTATTAATGTCGTCGCTTTCCCATTTTGTCCCCTATGGCACTTAATACTGATTGTATGAATGTTGATTTTAACACTCACTCAAGATTCATGCCTTAAGCCCTGAAATCACATCTTTATCCACTCAAAAATCGCAAAAAAACCATGCCAAAAAGCGATGACCGATGAGTTCAGATAAAGAGTACCACTATGGTACTCGCACCCAAAAAGCAGTTAAAAAGCATCAACTAGACCAATAACTCACCTTCCGCCCTCCTCAACCAATACTGATAAGATTGTTGAGAATCAAATCCAACTAGAGGCCACTATTGTTTACAAATATAACGCACACGGCACTTGCAGCCTAATGAGAAAAACACACAAGCTTTAATACCTTGTTATTTTGAGATCCCCATCGGAGTTACCGAAATACGTAGTTAAAAATTTCGTAAGGTGTCCATATATGTTTAGCTAGTTTTCGCGGGACAGGCCGTTCTTTGACATCCCTGTCATCATGGCATATGTGATCTGACTTATATGGATATAGGAAATGTCTTATTGTTGTCTGGAACGACAGAGACCTTATACATCAGACGTCCCATCGGAAACGTTAGTTATTTTTGAATTTACACACAAGCCTGCGGCAAGCAATTTATTTCAATAAACCGAATTGTTTTTCTTGTAATAAAAAAGTGGGATAACTTTATACAAATGAATCTCTGATTACTGCCCTGTGTGGATAGTGATCCACGACCTTAACCCGCTGCAAGCGATAAGTCACTCTGAAGTTACTTAATCAAATACACTTAAGGATGACTATTTCACATAGAAATGTTACCAACTTTCATTTAAAAGCTTACGCACGTTGGGCGTCATGGTGAATGCAAGCAGTCCTTCTTGCCCCTGTGTGAGTGGAAACTCACGACCTTTGAAGTGGCCATATAATACGACTCAAGGTTTTAGCTTTTTACTCAACATGACCTACTGAGGACTAATCGTCAAGTAGGTATTTCAGCGTACTGGGTGGCTTATTTTAGTTGTAGTTGTCTTTTTTTATTAAATTAAACTACTCTCATAAATAAAGGCGCTTTTACCGATTAACTTTTTAGAATTGGTTACAAGGTACTCTAATGATAAAACCAAATAAAAAACAATCAACTACAGATTGCTCTAGACGTAATTTCATGTTGAAATCGAGTTTATTCATGGGTAGCGGAGCAATACTATTGTCAAGTTTAAAACAACAGGTTATCGCCGCGCCTAAGATATTAGAAGTACCTATATGGAGTAAATCTATCGGCAACCCTGTGTTACATCATTCTTATGGTTTACCTTCAAATTTTGAGCATCAAGTGATCAGACGTAAAAGCAATCCAGATGACGCACCTGTTGAATATGTTCCTTCATTGGATCAAGCCAGTCGGAGTTTTACACCATTGGCTGATTTAAGAGGGGTCATAACGCCAAATGGGCTATTTTTCGAGCGTTATCACGGTGGCTACCCCAATATAGATCCACAAAAGCATAAATTAATTATACATGGATTAGTTAAGCGTAATCTTGAAATTACAGTGGAAAGATTAAAACGATACCCCTCAATCAATAAAATTTATTTTTTAGAATGCTCCGGGAACAGTTATTCCAACTGGGGAGAGAATGAAGGCAGCAGCGTACAAGGTATACATGGTTTAGTCAGCTGTGCTCAATGGACTGGCGTGCCATTAAGTTTGTTATTTAGGGAGGCAGGTATTGATTTAGATAAGGCAAAATATGTCATTGCTGAAGGTGCTGATGCCCCAAGTATGGCAAGAAGTATTGCCATTACTCGCGCATTAGATGATGTATTCGTAGCCTATGCCCAAAACGGTGAAGCCCTTCGTGCTGAGCAAGGTTATCCATTGCGTTTAATTGTACCTGGTTGTGAAGGAAGTATTAATATCAAGTGGCTTAGACGTTTAGAGGTCACTGATACACCACTATTTTCACGTAATGAAACATCAAAATATACTGATTTATTGGGTAATGATATGGCACGTAATGCTTCTTTAATCATGGAAGCTAAATCTGTCATTATTGCGCCTTCTGGTGGACAAATACTACCTGAAAAAGGGTTCTATGAAATAAGAGGCTTTGCTTGGTCGGGTAGAGGAAGTATTACTGCTGTGGATGTTTCTACCGATGGTGGAAAAAATTGGCAAAGAGCAAATATTAGTAGTGACATTTTTCCTAAAGCTATTACTGAATTTACTTTTCCTTGGCAATTTACAGGTGAAAAAGCCATCCTGATCAGTCGTGCTATCGATGAAACAGGTTATGTACAACCTTATACTCAGCAGCTGCTAAAATCACGTGGTCATAATTATGGTTATCATAATAATAGTATGCAAGCTTGGGAAATAGAGACCAATGGACGGGTTCAAAATGTCATTATTTGATCGCGGCACATATTATTTTTATTTGTTACTGTTACTGTTACTTATTATTGGCAGTATTCGACCTTTGCTAGCAAACAGTTGTACAGAACAAGATTATTGTCTTGGGATAGTGGTTAGCGATACTTATATCACACCCTGGGACATTGATGTGGATCCTTCTGGCCATAGCTTACCTAAAGGTAGCGGGAGTTATGATCAAGGCTTAGCAATTTATAATCAACAATGTATCGCATGTCATGGTCCACAAGGAAAAGGGGGCATTAGGATGGGGGAAAAACTACGCCCACTCCCACAGTTAGTTAATATCACGCCATTACCCCATAAAAGCATTGGTCGTTATTGGCCTTATGCGACAACCTTATTTGATTATATTCAAAGAGCGATGCCCTTTTATACTCCGAAATCACTTAAGCCAGATCAGATCTATGCCCTCGTTGCCTATCTTTTAATTGAGAACAATGTGATCTCTAAAGACGTTATTTTAACAAATGAAAACCTTGCTGAGATAAAAATGCCTAATAGAAACGGTTTTGTATGTGATATCCGTCCTGATACTTTCAATCTTGCTTGTATGCAAGATTGTTTGACCCCTAAAGACAAGGGTTTTGACTTAGGTAAAATAGTGATGACCGATAGCAAGAGCTTACAGGCAGATTGTTTACTTTTACCTGAATAAACCTTAACCTCTAGGCTTGCTCAACACTTGCCTCTCAGTAACATCAGGCGCGCGGCCTATCCTTAATAAATAAAACATGCCTCAATACCCTCGGCCAGCAAAAATGAGTCAACGACTCACACATCAGAAAATGTCACCCAACTTCATTCGACGGCGAAGCCATTTTGGGAAAAACAGCTTAAACACCTAAAAGTCACTTCCTTTCAAACTCATTACAGGTTAAGTTTTAAGCTAAGCCTTAGCCAAATATTAGTAACCTACATTCAACATAAGGAAATAAACATGGGGGTTTTCTGCATCCAGAAAATAATGAAAAGGGCCTTCGCGGTGTTTTTCAAGCTCGTCATCAGCGTTATTGTTGCCAGTGCTTTTAGTCCTGTCATTCAAGCCAACGATGACAAATTCAAAGATGTGGAAATCATTTCCATTGCATTGAATGATACCAGTTATATGCTCATGGGCGCTGGCGGTAATATCGGGGTTTCAGCAGGCCCTGATGGCATACTCATTATTGATGATCAATTTGCGCCCCTCGCCGATAAAATCAGTCAAGCCCTCAATACGCTTCAACCAGGCGTACCTAAATTTATTATTAATACCCACTTTCATCGTGATCATACTGGAGGGAATGGTTATTTTGGTAAAAATGGGATCATTATGGCTCATAAAAATGTCCTAACACGCTTATCTTCCAACACTGAACTGCCAAAATCGGCCCTGCCCGTGATCACTTATAATGACGGCCTCGAAGTGCATTTTAACAATGATACCCTCAATGTCATGCATATGGGACCAGGCCATACCGATGGTGACAGTATTGTGTGGTGGAAAAAGAGTAATATTGTCCACATGGGCGATTTATTTTTTAAAGATCGCTTCCCTTACATTGATCTTGAACATGGCGGTTCAGTCACCGGCTATCGTAACAACGTTGCCAAAATTCTCACTCAAATTAATGCTCAAACTAAGATCATCCCAGGACACGGAAGTTTATCGACCAAAGTGGATCTCATTCGTTTTAAAGCCATGCTGGATGACTCAATACTCTGGATGCAAACACAACTGGCTAATAATAAATCATTAGACATGATAAAAAAACAAGGATTTCCGACTCAGTGGAAACAGTGGGGATTATTTTTCATTAGCGAAGATAAGTGGATTGAAACCTTATATCAAGGCTTATCACCCCGCTCGCAGCCCTCTGACGAAATGAAGCAAAGTAATGCAGATGAAGTCAGCGAAGTGAATGAACTTAATGAATAAAAGATAAAGGCCTGTAAAACACAGGCCTGCATGGCTAGCAGTAAAAATGATGGGGCTATCTAAACCATAGCGTTATACTCATGCACTCTAAAGTATCTCAACACCCAATAAATGGGCGTTATGTCCCGCCCACCACGGTGCTTAAACAAAGAAACGGGATAATATAACCACTGCCACTTCCTTAACCACAGAGCCGCTCTTTGCCAAATAGCTTCTCCGCCATGCTGACGATAACTGTTAATCACGGGCACAATCAAATCATGCAGCGGCCCTAAATAACGGTACAAACTATGAAGAAAAACGAGAATATCACGCACCTGCTGATATTCGATATCTTTTTGGTATTGGCTGGCTTCAAAGTCAATAAAAGTGACCTGCCCATCTTGCCAACTAATATCACGCAATGCAGGACGGCCGTGAGCCAGATTCATGGTGTGTAAATGTGCTAAAGCAGCTGCGCTATCATTTAAAATTTGCTGCGTAGAAGAAGAGCTAATATCATCTTCCGTTAACCACTGTTTTACGGTTGAGCCCACATCCTCTACAACAAAAAAGTCCTCTTCGGCTAGCACCAATTTCGGCACAGGCGCAAACTTGGCGGCCATATTCTTTAAAATATACACTTCTGTTTTAATGGCTTCGAGTGGGTGAGGTTTTAACAGGCGCATAAGGCCCGTATGGTGCTCAGCCTGCTTCAACCAGTACAGCTTACCTTGGTACTCGAAATTTGAAATACGTTCACCTTTATTGAGTGCTAATAATTCCGTTATTACAGATTTAAACACATTATCTACCATGACTTAGACTCCATTCACTAAGACGATAAATTAAAAAATCATTTTGAAAACTATCGAACTTCAAACAGAACATAATTCCATCGATACATAAAAGGTCAAAACAATTAACTAATAATTATAGGTAGAAATAGACTAATTAACAAATATTACAGAAAAAAAAGCGCCTTTCGGCGCTTATAGAGATAAGTGGTTACGCTTTAATAAACACCTTAAATCATTAACTTGACATTAATCACTTTATTTTAACGGTTTGTCTCGTCAGGATCCCAACAAAGCGTTTGATTTTCCAATAAAACCGGAATGCCATCGTTGATGGGGTAAGCAAGTTTATCGAATTTACAAATCAATTGTTGAGCCTGCTTATCATAAGTCAATGCACCTTTACATATAGGACAAGCGACTATATCTAAAAGTTTTTTATCAAATATCATGTTATATTACCTTGTCTAAAAGTGTGAAGAGTGAGCTTGAATTCGTGCACTAATTTTATCGAGAAAATGATGCTCAAATTCAGCTGACATGCTGGCATCCACCGCAAGATAGCCCCAATTTTCTTGAGCAAAATCACCACATTTTATCGCATCTTTTTCTGTCATTAATAAAGGATAACTGCCCGCAACATTATTGATGTCAGATAAATGGTAAGCTTGATGATCATCAAATGCATGGGTCTTATGCACTTGATAACCTAATACTTTCAAACTATTGAAAAATCGTTGAGGATAACCAATCCCCGCTATCGCGACAACAGGATCGTGTAAATTAAAGGTGAATGTCGAGGTCGCTAATAATGGTGTGACTTGCTTTGGCAACAGCGTCATGAGGTATTCTCCCCCCCTCGCCTCTCCACCATTGCTGATCACAAAATCTGCTTGGTCCAAGCGCCACGCGCCCTCCCTTAATGGACCTGCGGGTAACAACATGCCATTACCTAAACGCCTGTCACCATCCAAAATCACAATTTCAATGTCCCTTGCCATACCATAATGCTGCAGGCCATCATCACTAATGATAATATCCACATCAAAGTCACTCAATAACTGATCCGCAGCTTGAATACGTTGAGATCCAACCACCATAGGCACTTGCGTTCGCGCCACAATCATCGCAGGCTCATCACCCACCTCATTGGCCTTCGCCCCAACAAATACCGATTTAACGCCTTCGATGTTAACCCCGTAACCTCGACTTATCACTCCAGGACGATAACCTTGCTGGCGTAATAGTTCAATAAGGTATATTACCGTTGGCGTTTTACCACTGCCTCCCACGGTGATGTTGCCCACAACAATCACGGGGACCGGCAAAGAGATGCTTTTCTTGATCCCGAGACGATACAAACAACGCCTCATCGCCGTCACTAGCGCATAAAGCCAAGATAACGGCATCAATATCCATCGGAAAAGACTTTTCCCGTACCAAACTTGATTAATCCAGCGCTGCATTATTCACCAAACTGCATTTGATAAAGATTGGCATAAGCCCCATTTTTCTCAAGCAGCCCTTTATGCGTGCCACGCTCAATCACTCGCCCTTGATCAATCACCAAAATTTGATCGGCACTTTCAATCGTCGATAATCGATGCGCAATCACAACTGACGTTCTATTTTGACGTAAGTTATCTAAACCTCGTTGAATGGCTTTTTCTGATTCCGTATCAAGCGCAGAGGTGGCTTCATCTAAAATCAACACTGGGGCATCACGTAAAATCGCTCGAGCGATGGCAATACGTTGTCTTTGTCCGCCCGATAACATCACGCCATTTTCACCAATTTCAGTATCGAGTCCATTGGGTAAGTCTTTAATAAACTCCATCGCATAGGCCAGTTCTGCCGCGTGAATGATTTGCTCACGGGTCACGTCACCTGAATACGCATAAGCGATGTTATTGGCAATGGTATCGTTAAACAGTGTCACTTGCTGAGACACCAATGCCACTTGTTCACGTAATGATTTAAGGGAATACTGTTCAATAGGCACATCATCAAGACAAATCTCACCCGCACTCAAGCCAGAATAAAAGCGAGTGATCAAACTGGCAATGGTTGACTTACCCGAGCCTGATCGCCCAACCAAGGCAATGGTTTGACCTTGCTTCACTGAAAAATCAATGCCATTTAACGCTTTTTTGGGTTGATTTTGATAACTAAAATCAACGTGCTTGAAACATAAATCACCTCTGACACGTTCAATCTCATAGGTGCCCGTATCCACTTCTGGCGAGGTATCTAACAGCTCAAACACCGTTGTACAAGCGGCAATCCCGCGTTGAAAATCAGCATTAACACGGGTCAGGTTTTTAATAGGCTGCAACATGGCCATCATTGCCCCTAATAAAGAAGCAAAGGTGCCCGCCGTTAACCCCGTTTTTAAAGAGTCGATACTGGCAGCATATAGCACAAAAGCTAACGCAAACGAGCCGATAATCATCACTAAAGGTTGGCTGATCGCTTGGGTGGTCGCCAGTTTCATATTTTGATAGCGATTACGATCATTTATCGTAAAAAAGCGATCAGACTCGACTTTTTGCCCACCAAATGAAAGCACGTTTTTATGCCCCTTAAGCATTTGCTCTGTGGCCGCAGTCACTCCACCCATCGCGGCTTGAATTTGCTTTGATACTTTTCGAAAGCGGCGACTCACCACCGTGATCACCACGCCAATAATCGGCCCGATCACTAAAATACACAACGATAATTGCCATGACAAATAAAACATCAGCCCTAGCATACCCAAAACGGTAATACTGTCTCTGACGATAGTAATTAAGGCACTGCCCGATGCACGCGCAATTTGCTCAGTATCATAAGTCACGCGAGAGATTAAATTACCGGTATTTTCTCTGTCCATGTAGCTGACTGGGAGTTTTAAATAATGCTCAAAGACTTGCTGACGCATATCTTGGATCAATCTGGCGCTCATATAAGCAACACAGTAAGTCGATGCGAAATTCGCTAACCCCCGTAAAGTAAAGAGCCCTATCACCACAAAAGGCGCCAGAATCAACACATCGCGGCTGGCATTAAAGCCTTTACTGGTACCAAAATCCAATGAGCTACCGACCGTACTGATCTTACTTGCCCCGCCCCCAAAACCGTCATCAATAAAAGGTTTGATCATGGCGATAAAGGCTGCATCCACTAAGGCATAAACCATCAGCGCGATAATGGCACAAATAAAGACTGTTTTTAACGGTTTTAAATAGCCTAATAATCTCTTAAAGACCATCCAAGTTTCATTTTTATTAGATGTTGTCATGACTCAAGCTAGCAAATGGAAAAACAGCATTCTACTCTGCTTTTGAGACTTCGCCAAACCCAAACAAGCGGTTATACCAAAATGGCGCAAAATCTTGTCGATATGTTGCCAATTGCCATTCACCTCGGTTAAAAAAGACACTCACTTGTCCCGCTATTCCAGTTGTAACCACTTGACTCCCCTGCTGCACATAACGAGACACAACCTCAGGTTTTGGGAAACCCCAGCGATTATTCAATCCTGCCGGAAAAATGGTCAACATCGGCGATACCGCTTGAACAAAGCCCATACTCGACGACGTTAAGCTACCATGATGAGGGGCAATTAAAAGAGTCGAGTGTAAATTAACCACACGTTGAAGCAGGCTTTTTTCAGTTCGCCTTTCAATATCCCCCGTAAGTAACACACTGTGGTCTTTATCGATCACTTTTATCACACAAGAACCATTATTTCCCTTCATGGCCAATAGCGGACCGAGCACATTAATCACGAGCCCTTGCCATTGGATCTGCTTGGGTCGACATCCTTCTCCCTCAACATCGACAATATCAGCCATCACCTTTGTTTGCGGAAAATGATCAACCATCACCTTCGCGCCTCCGGCATGATCATTGTCCCCATGGCTTAAGATCAAATAATCCAGTTGACGTATTCCTTTGCGTTCTAAAAAAGGAATAACCACACGTTTGGCATAACTAAAATTATTACCATAAGCCGCTCCGGTATCATAGAGCAAAGCATGACCTGATTTCTCAATCACCACCGCAAGCCCTTGCCCCACATCCAGTACATGTACAGACCATAAGACCGTTTTAGGCGGAAAAAGCCACACGAACAATTGAAAACTCAAGGGCAATAGCATTAAGGATAAGGCCCCCATCCAAGCTCGGCTTGTCACCTTATACAGGCAATAGCCCCCGAATAAAGCCAACACTAAGGCTGCAATGACACTATCGGGCAAGACAATCCAACGTCCAATAAACTGATCGCTCAATGTGAGTAATTCATTCACAGGCCATAAACTCCCATCAAAAAGGAAGAAAACAGCACTGGCATTGATATTAAATAATGACAATCCGCTCCAAATAAGCAATGTCACCATCATCACAGGGATCACCACCAAACTAAACCAAGGCACTAAAAGCAAATTAATCCAAAAGCTATGTAAAGTGATCCCACCAAAAAAGATAGCTTGCAAGACGCCAAGGCATAAAGATAATCGCCATTGAATGGCCCAAAACAGCAGACATTTAGCGGTAAAGCTGCCAAACACATCCGTATGAGGCGACTCATTGACTAAAACAGCCGTCACATCGTTTGACACAGAAGCCGACAGTTGGCTTTGAACGGTCAATAAGATGACCACTAACGCACTAAAAGAGAGCCAAAACCCCGCACTTAAACATGACAACGGATCAATCAACAGCACAAAAAACAACGCATACAATAGCCGCTCCCAAGGCGATGAAAGCGTTTAAATAAGCCTAAGCCCATCACTAATAACAACATGATCAGCGCACGTTGTGTCGATATTGAAAATCCCGCGAGATAAGCATAAAACATCACCGCTATCGCACTGATGAAAGCGGCGATAAGTAAATGACTGCGCCCAAAAGGAGGGCAAGATTGACGCAATAGCCAAAACACGCAAACAAACACCCACATGCCCACCACACTTAAATGTAAACCCGAAATGGCCATTAAATGCCCAGTACCCGTTTGTCTTAATTATTGCCAACGATGGGCTGAGATAGCCTGTTTATCACCTGAGCTCAGCGCTAACATTAAATCACCGTCCTCAAAATGACTCAAAATGGGTTTTAACGTATTGATAAATCGCGCTCTCAGCGAGCTTCCTGCTTTCAACAAATGCCCTGAAAGCACTTTTCCCTTAACTATGATATGCTTACTTAATAAATTTTTTTGTTGGTTATAACCACCTTGATTCAACACACTTGAAATAGACTTTGGTCTAATGATGATTTGGCCAATTTGTAAATTTGGCGGATGAGACCAAGTCAACCTTAACTTTTTGGTAACTAAGTGGAATGAATTTACACCTGTTAGTTCAATATCTAAATTTATCCAGTCGCCGTTTGAATGAACTAGTGCTATTATTTCTCCCTCGAATGTTACTGAAGTGGGAGGAATGGGTGCTTTCCATGACAACAAATCATGGCAAAACAAGCTCAGCCAAGCGACAGCAAAAATGCCACCAGAGAGAAATGGGGATAAACGCAATACCAATACTGAGGCAAACAATAAGTACAACACAAGTGAAAAAGGTGGCAAAGAAGGCCACAACATAGCTGAAATGATGGTTACACAATAACCCATTAGAAATCGATTCATAGTGAATAAGTTAAGGCAGTAAAGTACAAATATGCCAAAAAAATTAATAGAAAGGTTTATGCCAAAGCCTGAAACATTGCAAAATCATAAGCATTTACGCATCTTTGGCAAATTACTCCATAAAACTAATTTATGGGCATTAAATCGCCGCTCGGCACCCGGTGCTTTTGCTGTAGGCTTATTTGTCGGTTGGATCCCCATGCCTTTCCAAATGGTATTAGCAGCGGCATTGGCCATTATCTTTAATGTCAATATTCCCATTGCCGTTGCATTAGTCTGGATCACCAACCCATTAACCATGCCTTTTATGTTTTACGGCGCTTATATCTTAGGAACCAAAATTTTAGGCTATCACGAAAAACCCTTTGCATTCGAAGCCAGCTGGCATTGGATTGAATCGTCTATTAGCACCATAGGTCCCCCGTTTCTGGTTGGATGCTTAACACTCGGTGCCATCTTTTCAGCCAGCAGTTACATTTTAATTAAAACCCTATGGCGCTACTCCATTATTTTAAAGTGGAAGAGTCGTAACAGTAAGATTTTGTATACTCGTAAATAAAACTGACTCGATAAAAAAACCAGAACAACTGTTCTGGTTTTTTGTTCGTGATTGAACCCCGATATTTTTTAGACTATTTTTTCGCTAGCACACTGGCCATCGAAGGTACCAAGCTGGTTGGATCAAGTCGCATCTGATACCAATTAACCCGCCAATCTAAATGGGGTCCCGTGACTCGCCCTGTAGCTCCAACTTCTGCTATGGCTTGTCCCTGTTTCACCTGTTCACCTTGTTTGACATACAGTTTACTCAGATGCAGAAAACTGGAATTGATCCCATAGCCATGGTCGATAATTAACGTCCCGCCAGAATAAAACATGTCGTTCACCGATAAACTGATTTCACCGTCAGCGGGTGCGACCACAAGCGTCCCGGTTTTCGTCGCCACATCAACACCATAATGAGGCGTACCCGGTTTGCCATTATAAACCCGCTGGCTACCGTACACCCCAGAAATACGTCCGGTAAGCGGCCAAATAAAATCCTGTAAAAAGGCGCTATCAGGACTAAATATCGCCCGCGCCGCCTTAACCTCACGACTGTCTTTCGCCGCTCGAGCTTGCGCCTTAGGATCCGGTTTCATTATCTTCTTGCTGATCCCATTCACCTTTTGGATATCATATTCTCGCGTCGATAATGTAACAGGCACAATCTGTGATAAGCCATCCGGATACACTAGAGTCAAAGACTGTGATAAAGCAGGCTCTCTTGCAAAGCCAAACACAAATTGGCCTTCAGGGGTCACTTTTATCGGTTTGCCATTAAGAAAAACCTGAGTACCGGGCACTGTTTTCGCTCGGATCACTGCGCCGGGTTGCATCTCGCCAAAAAATTGCACTTCAGCTATCGCATTTTTCCCCACACACAGTGCTATCAAGACTGACAACAACATCCGGTTCATCCGCTCCCCCCTATTGATTTAGATGATTATTTGGCTTCTGTCACTGTGGGGTTTTTCTCCACAATGGCACCTTTACCCACCCCTTCAAACGCAATCACTTTAAAATGACTCGTTGGCACTTTCTCACTTAATGTATTGGCAATAAAATCGGCCAATAATTCAACCGTCGTATCATGGGGGATAATATCGCAACGCGTTTTAGGTATCGCAAGCTGAAAATCCCCTTGAGGCGCCTGATAATGAAAACCAAAATGGGTCTTATCTGACACCTTAGTTTGAAGGGATAATGACAGCGTTGCCACTGGGACAATATCGTCCTCACTGCCTAAATAAATATCTTGCCAACGCTCGGTCCAATATTCATCCCACTTTATCGCAGGTACACCATTTTCATACACATGAATAGGACTGCGATGGCCATGAGCAATACGCTGACAATTACCATCGTGCTTTTTAAGGCCGTGACTATAGTGATAAAAAGGACTTGAGTGGATTTCATTGCGCAAAGTTAATGAGATCCCTTCCACATTATCAGGTAAGACTTCTGTTAACGCTTTCTTTAAAAATTGATCAACACTCTCAAAGGTAATTTGCTCACAGGGGAGCAGTGCAAAAGCCTGTTGAGGGCAAGCCAAATGAATATCACCTTGAGGACTTGAAAAATCCATCCACACCCGATCGCCCTGTTGCTGCCATCTGACCTCACTGCAAGCCGTCGGGATCAGTAAACGATGATCGGCAATATCATCAATGGTCTCTTTAATGGTGCGCTTGACTTTAGCAAAGTCCAGCACCATGTTTTGCTCATCGAGCCCCCCTTCAAGCAACACATCGACAATCCAACTTTCTCCTACCATGCCTCGATCAGCACAAAAATAAGAAAAATCAATTACGGTTAAATCTTTAACAAACAGTTGCATTAAAACTCCCAGGCAGAAAAACAGTCTACCTATCAACGCCCACTCGGCAATGGCCAAAGGACAAAATAATAGTAAATAGATGACCCAATATCCACAATTCACCCAATAAATCCAACAAATGCGCTAGGTGTTTTATGGCTCTGAGACGAATCGACCATTTTAGTATGATCGCACCTCTCTTTTCGAGTATTATATTGTATATTGATGTCAGCGACATAAAAATTAACTCTTCAACTCAGGTATCCTATGAAAACCCTTATTTGCAATGCTCAATTGGTTAACGAAGGTACAATTTCATCACAAGATCTGTTAATTGAACATGGGCGGATCAGCCGTATTGCTCCCCAGATCACTCCTAGCGCAGACATGAACATTATCGATGCTAAAGGACGATATTTACTGCCCGGCATGATTGATGATCAAGTTCATTTCAGAGAACCTGGTTTCCCGAATAAAGGCACCATTGCCACTGAATCCAGAGCGGCCGTTGCAGGTGGCATTACCAGCTTTATGGAAATGCCAAACGTTAATCCGCAAACAACCAATTATCAAGCACTGCAAGATAAGTATAATCGTGCAGAGCAAAGCTCACTGGCTAATTTCAGTTTTTATCTTGGTGCCACCAATGACAACTTAGAGGTCATTAAAAACCTCGACCCCCATCAAGCTTGCGGGGTTAAAATTTTTATGGGCGCGTCAACGGGTAACATGCTGGTCAACAATCCAGAGACCTTAGAAGGTATTTTTAAGTATTCTCCCATCATCATTGCAACGCATTGCGAAGACTCCCCGATGATAGCGGCCAACGAAGCCAAAGCTCGTGAACAATATGGCGATAATATCCCCATGACCCTTCACGGTGAAATACGCTCCCGTGAAGCCTGTTTAAAATCATCACAATTAGCCACAGAGCTGGCACTGAAACATAAAGCAAGATTACACGTTCTGCATCTCACCACGGCTGAGGAACTGTATCAGTTTAAAGCAGGTAAAACCTTAAGCGAATTAAAAGACGCCAATATTACCGCCGAGGTCTGCGTGCATCACTTAAGCTTTAATGACGGAGATTACGAACGTTTGGGCACCCAAATAAAGTGTAACCCTGCCGTTAAAAAGAGCAGCGATCAACAAGCGCTGATCAAAGCTGTCAATGATGATGTGATTGATATCATTGCCACCGATCATGCCCCTCATACTTGGGATGAAAAACAGGCGACAAGTTATTTTAAGGCCCCAGCAGGTGTGCCTTTAGTGCAGCACGCCCTGTTATCTTTACTGGACTTACATGCTCAAGGCCATTTTAGCTTAGAAACCATAGTGAAAAAAACCAGTCATGCTGTGGCTGAGCGCTTCCAACTTAAAGATAGAGGTTATTTGCGCGAAGGCTATTTTGCCGATTTAGTGCTTATCGATCTCGACACCCCTTTTACCGCCACAAAAGAAAACACCCGCTATCACTGCGGCTGGACCCCCTTCGAAGGTCATACTTTTGCCAGCTCCATCGCGGGCACTTGGGTGAATGGTAATCATTTATTTAATGGCGAGAAATTTATCGATAATACCTTAGGTCAAAAACTCACCTTTAATCGATAAATGAGAGAACGTCAGCGTTGAAAGATAAAAGCACTCATTTGAGTGCTTTTATGCTATTTCATACAACAATCATTCGCCTTTTAAGCGGCGATCGAGTTGATCTTTCAAATTAGCAGGCACACCCTTAATCATGATGGTGTCTGAAATAGGATCGTAAATCACCCGCTCACCTAAATGAGTGCCATCAAAACTTAACGTGACACCGCCACCCGTGCCTGAAAACTTTTTCAATTGCCTGAGTGTAGGCTTATCGGCAGGGAATTCATCTTCCAGCGCATAATCGCCCCCTTGAGCAAAATCATAAAAAGACTCCATGCCTTGCTCTGCCAGTTCATCGGCTAAATCTTTAATCTCAATATCAGCACCACTGTCACAGCGCTCACTGCAATAATCAAAGACGCGTTCACGGGTTTGCTGACGCTCATCTTTCGTCAGCTCACTACTGGCCACAAAATCTTCTACCGCAGTGAGCAACGATTTATTTTGCACCTTGGTGTTGAGCCCTTCTACACAACCCATAAAATCTAAGAAAAAGTCAGCCACTTTGCGGCCCGCGCGGCCTCTAACAAAAGAAATATACTTACGTGATCCTTTATCCGCCTGCCACTCCGTTAAATCAATACGCGCCGCAAGCTGCACATTATTAAGATCCAAATGGGTATTTTGCGACAGCTCCATATCATCGAGCACTGTCATCGATGATTTGGCATTCAACAAAGAGACAAACAGGTAATCACTGGTCATATAAGTATAGCAAGATAGCAGTAAGAACCCTCCTTGGCTGAAATCATATTTTGCCAGCTCTTGTTGCAATAATTTACCCGCAAGACCGGAAAACTCAACAAACCCCAGCTCACCGCTTCGATAATCGGTTAATGCTCGTTCAAACGCGGGATTAGCCTCGCCATCGTCTCCTGCAATACCAAAATGACCAAAACCTTTACCCGCTTTACTGGTATAAGTTTGATGCAACTCATCAAGCATGGTCTCAACAGCTTGTGTGTTCAATAAAGGTTGCGGACGCAATCGACAACTCAGTTGCCCCTCAGTATTTTGGGAAATTGCATGAATAATTGCTTGTTCGACGTGAATACTCATAAGCCTCGATAGTGATAATGGAAGAAATCCGTTATTATATGCCGCTAATTGAATTAAAAGTGAAACATTTTTTATATTATGGCTATCCAATCAAAATATACTAACACTCAAGTTGAGTCGATTATTGCAGAATTATTGGCTGTTCTTGAAAAACACCAAGCACCTACCGATCTAGCGCTAATGGCTCTGGGCAATTGTGTTACACACCTTTTAGAGCGAAAAGTGCCCAGTGAAGCCAGACAAGAAGTGGCCGCACAATTTGCAAAAGCGCTATCAAATTCAGTGAAAACTAACTAATATTAAGTACATAGATATATGTGAGACTGGTACTGTCAAGGCTCTATCCAGTCCTCTCATTTCATATAACTTAAGCGGATGAATATGGTCGAGCAAGAAAAGCAAATTGGACGTGATCGCGTATCACACTTAATCAACTGGGGACATTGGTTTGCCTTCTTTAATGGTTTCTTAGCCATGATAGTTGGCCTGCGCTACCTCGAGAGTGTCGGTTATCCTGATACCTTCATCGGCTGGGGATACTTGTTCTTACTCACCGTGGGGCAATTTAGCTTCTTGTCTTTTATTGTGTATTTAGTGTGTTTATTTCCCATCACGTTATTACTGCCCTATTCGAAGATTTTACGCGGACTCGCCGCCGTCGTTGCCACCTTAGGCCTATGCCTGCTGTTATATGACACCATTATTTATGATGACTATGGCGTACACCTCAGTCCGTTTATTTTTGATTTAGCTTGGATAAATTTAAGTGCCTTACTGCATGGGACCTCTTATATTGTCACTCCTATCGCCATACTCATTATAGAGTTAGTGGCCGCTAACTTCATTTGGAAGCGTATTCGAAAAATCAGTAAAATGAATATGGGCAACAAGGTCGTTGCCTTCGTCGGCATCTGTTTTGTCGGCAGTCACTTAATCCATATTTGGGGTGACGCCACTGACATAACTGAAATAACCCGCTTCGATGATGCCTACCCGCTGTCGTACCCGACAACGGCTCGCTCTTTAATGGAGAGTTATGGTATTGACAGTCGCTCATCTCATAACACACAAAATCCACGAAAAAACAGCCTTAATTACCCGATTAGTCCATTGCAATGCCACAATGCTGGTGCTGCCTATGGCTTAAATAATGTATTACTCATAGCCATCGATAGTTTTAGAGCCGATATTGTTGATGAGCATTCGATGCCTTTCTTTACCGAATATAGCAATAATAATCAAAATTATAACAGCCATTTAAGTGGTGGTAATCAATTTGATAGCGGCATGTTCTCCCTACTTTATGGTCTGCAAGGCAATTATATTTCAGCCAATGATCTGCATTATGAAAGCCCCTTGATGACCCAAACCTTTAAAAAACAAGGCTACCAGCTCGGTCTATTCAGTGGTCACTCACTCAATAATCAGCCCCAAGCAATTTTTGATGACTTTACCTTAGTGCCATCAAGTAATATCAATGGCGCGGCAGAAGCGGATTTAAATTCAATTAAACACTTCAACCAGTGGAAAAATGAACAGCAGTCGCCTTGGTTTGCTTTAGTCAATCTCACCGCACCAGACAGTTACGATACCCCCATTGGCTTCTTAGGCATTAAAACGGTGAAATCCGATGTTGCTCTCAAACCAGCTCAAAAAGTGCTCTTCAATCAATATCGTCAATCGTTAAATTTCATCGACAATCAGTTAAAAGCAATACTGAAAAATGTGCCTAAAAATACCTTAGTGATCATTACCGGCGTCAGCGGTAAAATGCTCACCAGTAATACCAATGAAGCAAGAGTCAACTTGATGCCACAAAGTGTCGATGTGCCCTTCGTTATTCATTGGCCGGATCAAAAAATCCCTAGCACTATCCCTTATCGCACCAGTCACTATGGATTAGTGCCCACTCTCATGTCACAGGTACTAGGCTGCACGGATCCCGCCAGCGATTACAGTGCGGGACGCACTTTAGTGCAGCCCAGCAGTGAGCCTTGGGTTTATGTAGGAGATAATCGCATTTTTGCCATTTACCAAAAGGATGAAATCACGGTGATCGATCGCCATGGTAAATACCGTATCTATGATAAAAATTACCAATCTAGACTGGATAAAAAAATGCGGGCAGAAGACTTAATTCAAGTAATGAATGAAAGCCAACGCTTCCATAACCACTAGCAAACCATAGCCACTCACAAGTCAGTGGACGATGAAATCCGCGACTAGAGCACAAAGAAGCCAGTAAAATAAGCACACGGCAGAGAAGAAAATAGACAAAAAATACAGTGCAAGATTATAAACTAAGCAATCAATTCGGTTATTTACATTTATGACTTGCACTAGCATGCCCCTCTTGATAGAGTGCGTCTCACACCAACGCAGCCCCCATTACTAGCGATAGTACCTGATGTGTTGGTGGGAAAAAATCGGTATGTAGCGCAGCCCGGTAGCGCACTGTCATGGGGTGTCAGGGGTCGGAGGTTCGAATCCTCTCATACCGACCACATTAAAAACGAAAAAGCCTGTAACATTCATAGTGTTACAGGCTTTTTTGTATTCTGAAATGTTAAGAGTAATTACTCAGGTGGGTCAAACTAGGGTCAAACTAGGGTCGAACCCCTGACGGAAGCATGCCTAAAAACTGCTGTTTTTTGCATCAATAAAACTAATGCATTATAGCTCTCCGTAGGTTTGTAGAGCAGTTTTATCCCCCCAAACAACCATCGGTTTTGGAGACCGATTTCTATTCTATATAAAACAATAATTTAACTTGATTTTTTAGAATGTAAAATAGGTCGTAACTTATTGTTTTTATTGAGCGTAAATAGTGCATATTCCAAAGCTTTTTAATCATAGCTTTATGATAAGTAGTCACTTTTTAAGAGGGTTCATTATC
Organism: Shewanella surugensis; assembly: GCF_023284005.1. Taxonomy (GTDB): domain Bacteria; phylum Pseudomonadota; class Gammaproteobacteria; order Enterobacterales; family Shewanellaceae; genus Shewanella; species Shewanella surugensis. The sequence goes on along the minus strand of NZ_JAKIKS010000088.1, from coordinate 5,125 downwards.
ATCATCTTCATAAACACGTATATCATAATTCACCGCTTTAACTGAGACCTTATCCGTGCCTTGCGGACTAATGTCTGTAATGAGTGCGGGATAACACCAACGCTCCGCCGTACCGAACATGAACAACGGTGGTTCTTGGCTGCCATCGAGCAGCGGCGTAAAATCAATGGGGCGATCTGTTGATACTGAATATTCATCAAGGCCAGCAGTTACAATGTAAGGGCCTGATAAAGTGCCATTCGATTTACGTAGTGCAAAGTAATGCGTACCCGCTCCCCATTCCAAAGGCTGATCAACAGTTAAGTAATGAGTGCTGGCCGCACGTTCGAGCCTGCCCGTTTGCGAGTAGCCGGGAATGTCATCAGCCAATGCGCAATAACTTAAATAACGACTGTTTAAAGCATCCATTTCGGTTTTAAAACTGTACTGGGTACGGCGATAGCGCATCATTCGACGCTGACGCATACCAAACTGCCACGCTTTCGTAGCATTAGTTATACCGTAGGCCCTCTCTTTTTTAGGATTTATACCGAGCTCATCACCCAGTAAGCACATGATGGTTTCTGACTTCCACGTTTGATCACTAAAATATTCAACTTCGACACCATCGTTCTCATCATCAGTAATTAAATTAGTGCTACGCTCCAACCCTTTGCCGAGTATATTATCCGGCTGGTACATATGTTCCCATGCAACACGCGGCTCGTCGCGCACCGGAATGATTTGGCCATAATCGAGTGTGGGCTTACTAAACCCCACCGCCAACACTCTTTTTAATGCAGCAAACAGAGTGCTATCACTATCAAATACAGCGGAGAATGTGTCATTTCGTGATTGCCAGGTACTATTTAACCGCTCTAACTCTGACAAGCCTATTTGAGCTTCAGTATGACCTGAATCTTTGATGATATACGCAAAGAATGGCGCGATGTCAGTTGTTGGCCCAGGCGTTTCCCATTCTCCATTTGAATAGTTGTGTAAAATACGCGTGGGAATAACGCTTAACTTATTCTCTGCACTACTTGCTAATGCATTGGTACCTCGAATTTTGATTGCTATCGTGGTCACATCGGCATAACTAGTGACTGTTTCTAATTCAGATTTTAAACCGGTCCATTCAACTTTATCATAAATACGCGTGTTGTCTTCTGTGCCTGATACGCGCCGAACCTGCACTTCTGGTCGCATCATTTTAGGTAAAATTATTGGCACTGTTTCAGCGAGTTGATCATTAGTTTTATCGCTAAACGTATAAGGAACAACTGCCCAGTCAGTTGTCCCCTCTTCTCGATACTCAATTGAAATTTTAACAGTACGAGTTGAAAAGTTGCCATCATCCTCAAGCTTCCCCAACCCTTGCGACAGTGAAAAATCCAGCCAAAGTTTGTTGGTTTTTTCATTCACTGGACAGGCAAAGAACGGCCCGTTCCCCTCACCTTCACCACCGGCATCAATTAATTGAAAAAGCGCATTGCTGAGCTCGTTTTCAGTGTTTAAAAAACCAGTCCAAGTTGTATCATCATCTCCGTTATTATTTAACTTTTGTAACTCCGCACTTTTAACATCTTGATTAATGACAGATGTCACCCGATAATAACCATCATCCAGTTCAGCACCTGCTATTGATATTCTAGTGCCTGCGGGAAATGGAAATTCAATTGCTATCAACTGAAACTGACCATTATCACCGTCTCTAAAATACATTGAATAAACCGTTTTATTATTAAATATCCAACGATAACCATCACCTCCGCGTGACAGCGGAAAGCCTTTCAATTCAATCCCGCTGGTACCTGCTGTGCCACCAACCTCGGCAGAGGTATAAACATTAAGATGTGCCTCATGGCTAGTCACATCTTTCCCAGGTCCAAAGATTTTATAATCTATGTCACCGGCATAATTGCTAACAGGTGTATCACCGATAATGATGTTTTCATCAAGAAGCTCAAAATAGCCAACACCGACACATACGAATAAATACAGCCATTGTTCATTATCGATATTTTCACGTCTAGGGATATTCAAGTAGTCAGGAAACACTTTGTGATGGCCTGCTATTTCAGGGATCACCCCCATCAGCCTGGGTTTATTTCCTTGCGCATTGACGTTATAAATCGTTGAGCCGTCAGGTGTCGTATTATTATACGTATCAGGGATTTGGTTCATTGCATAAATAGACATCGCAATTGCAATAACAGCAATGACAGCTAGGGCCCACACTTCAGGACCTTTAGCTTCGACAACCAACTTTAATACATCTTCATCTTGTATGCTGTATTCAGGCCAGTCTTTGAGATGCAATGGTTTATTATTGATAGTCGCTGAAAACAAAGGTGCATCGCAGTGATAATACGCAGGCACATTATTGAGTAACCAATGATCTAATGTTTGCCCTGATTGAGTTTCAATATGCTCATACGTTTCGAGATCGAGTTTATTTGGATAGACTAGAATTGTTGCTGTCATAATGATAGTAAACCACGTTATGAAATAAACGTTGAAAATGCGTTACGGAGTGCGAAGAAGGGCCGTGTCTACGAGAAGTGTGTAAAACTTTAAGACCGTTGCTTTCAACACACACACCAACATGAATGAGGTTACTGCCACTAAAACCTGTGGCAACACTCCCAGCTACTGGACCCTTCTGTGGCTTGAACGTCTTTACAACATGCTTAAAGCCCTGTGTCATACCCGTTTTATCGTCGGGGTAAATCATGCCAAAACTTGCCAATAACGGCACTCCAAACTGTTTTTGCAGTACATCACGCACTAAGCCCCAGCAATCCAACCCATAATTCAAATCGCGCCCGCAATCCACATAGGGGCAGGACATATATTGATTAATCCAATGCATTAAAAGCCTATTTTATTGAGTGTTTATTTAGAGAGAGATTGGTCGTTAGATGTATTTAAGTCCAGGTGCGAACAAGGGGGTATAGCGGCGGCGCGGCCACGCTTTATTCACTAAATCATTAAAACTGGCGACAACAATCACTGAGCTGATATTGATTTTCACTGACGTTGCGGTCATCACAATTGGAGGTTGCGCAGGTTCGCTTAAATTTGATGCAACATACACTCGATAAGTTACTTTCACTTTTTCTCCCGATTCAACCGCTGCATCGACTTGCTGTGCTGCCTCACCGCTAACGTTATCGAGTTGAAATTGTAAATCTTGCTGCCCTTTCATTGCCCTTTGAGGCAGCGAAATACCAAAGCCTGAGGCGGTAAACGTAACTCTCTCGCTTACGTCTTCAATCTTTGCAGTAACATTATCAAAACCTTGGCATAAACGAATAGTACCGCCATCAAATGCGCTATTTTTTAACTCTAAAGTATGAATAGGAATTTCGTCGACTGGGGCGCTTGCGTAGAGCGTTTGAAGAACTTGGCTCATAATAGTCCTTATTTTAATAGAGTGTAATTCTGACCATTTTCAACCATTGTTAATATGGATTTTTGATCATGCAGGTAACGCCAAAGGGAATCATAACCATCTAACTCACATTCTGGATGTTGCCAGGAATAACCGCCGCGCCACTTGTAATGCTCTTCAGCTTGCATAATGTGAGGATAATAATAGACAACAGCATGGTAAAATTTGGTATTCGTAGCCCCACCACCACGAATAAACGGCTCGCTAGGGCTAACATAACGACCGTCCCCCGCCTCATATTCTCTGTCCATCCAACTTGTTTGCTGAACGAGATCCCCTTTCAGCAATACTGCCCATGCAGAGTATTCAGATGAGGCGCCACTATTTTTACTTGAGTCAAACTGCACTCTTTCAGCGACATCAGAATCGAGCATCAACATGGTAGATTGTGCGCCAATAGTTACCATTTGCAGACCGTTATCCGTTCTCATGGTCAACGGTTCCAATGCTTTAACATCTGTCACCACTTCCATCGCCCCAGGTGAAATACTCACCCGCATTGTTTGGGATAATGCATAACGGGCATCTTCAATCGTGTTAAACGCCATCAAGCGATTAACGATTAAAATTTCAATTTTATCTGTGTAGCCCATTACTGCTTCGGATGTTATCGATTTGCCGTTAACGAGAATTTGATAAATATCATTCGTTGCGGTTTGCGCGCCAGAGGCATCACCATTGCTGCCATGATTACCGCCTGTGTAAACCATGCTGGCATGGGGCGTACCCGTTTCAGCCTCGAATACTAATGGGGGCAACCAGTCTGTCCCTGCAGAGTTAATACGCTCCCAGGTGCCATCAGGGTTTTCTTTATCAATGCCTATGATATTGGGTAATTCATTAAAGCCGTTATAACCGAACCGTAAACGATAACCGTGCTCTGCTTCAGTCCAGTAACAATGGAGTTGTTTTTCACTCGATATCGTATAATAAATTGAAGACTGATTGCCTTTAGAATTGGGCTTAATGTACTGGTAACAGGATTTCTCAATAATCCATGACCAGCCCGCATCCCCTTGCTCCGACATTTTGATAAACGAACCAAACGCCGGTAACTTTGATGTATCCAACGTGATGTAAAAACGTAATTCTGGAAATAAAACAGAATCTAACACGACTTGATGGATACCGTTATCTCTTGGAATATCGGGCGCTGGATCAGAGTAATTTATTACTTTTATATAATTTGACGTCGTTGCATAATCCGTTTCTTCACTGGCTTCAATCATCCAACCATCTTGCGGACCCGTTAATAAATCTGTACCGTTTTTAAAATATCTGATGCCATAAACCACACCAGGCGTTGCGCCTTCCACTTGAATTTTTAAAATTGCATCAAGTAAAAAGCTGTGACGTTCCGACACCTCGTTATTTCTCAGAGTAGAAATACACGGGTACTCTTTACCTGAATTGAGAGTTAAATCTGTTACTGTTATTTCAGCACTGCTGCGCTCATAATTGTAGGGGTCAATCACCCATGACCACCCCAAATCAATCGGTGAGTTCATATCAACATAGGTACCAAACTCTGGAAATTTTGCTGTATCTAATGTGATATCAAATACGAGCCCAATAATTCGAGAAGACTCAAGCCTAATAACATGTACTAGCCCATCTCTAGGAATATCTGGGGCTGGATCACTGTAGTTCAATGCATAAAAACTATCAGATTCAGTCTCAAAACTTTCA
>NZ_JAKIKS010000087.1 GCF_023284005.1 Shewanella surugensis | reverse complement strand
TCATTTTTAGTCATTGCGATGTTCCTTTTGTTAATTGTTGATCGGCCAAGATCAATTAACAGGTTACATCGCAATGCTTTATCCTCATACACCAGAAACGACTATAGCTCGATTAACTGAGGGGAATACTCTTGACGAGTAAAAGGAGTCTAGCTAACTTGCATATACTGGCAACACTTTGAGAAGTGCCGTCGTCGTTTATCTAAATGTTCACAGTAGCAGCTTAACTCTTGTAGCGTACCAACAGGACCATGAAACAATGTCCCAAACTCTGTGATGATTTTTAGCCAATTTTCAGCTGGAATATTGAGTCTATCCAATATCTGCTCTGCATTCGCAGATATCGCTCCCCGCTTGTTATCTCGCTTATTATTACGAATTAGGCGGCCTGTTTCATCTACGAGTTCAAGGTAGCTTTTTAATTCAAAAACAATACCTTTGGGTTGATGTTTTTTCTCATTACCAATAAAAGGTAACAACTGCTTAGGCTGCTTACCCGTTAACGCAGCTTCAATACGTAGTTTAAGGCTAGTATGCTCGGAATTCTCTGGTGTACTTGCCATCTTGGCACGAATTGGGTTGAGTTCTACATAGGCCATACAAGCTAACACTGCTGCTTCATCAAGTAAGGCTTGGCTTTTAAAGCGGCCTTCCCAGAAGTGACCGGTACAATTATCTTCTATATTCGCTTGTCGTGCTATCGGTTCATTCAAACACCGCATAAACCAGCTTATGTCACTTAGCCGTGAACGATACGTCGCAATTTGATGCTTTAATTGAGTGACTTGATGTGCTTCAATCACTTCACCTTCTGCAAACTGTTGCGTTATCTGTGTGCCATTAAATAATCGATGCCACTGTTCAATCACTTCCCTATCTGACCAAGCATTCGCTTTATTAACATCAATATAAAGCACCACATGTAAATGATTACTCATCACCGCATAAGCCGCGACATCAATGGCAAAGACCTCTGTTAACTTAAGGAGTTGCGACTCAACCCAAGCTCGCCTATGATCGTAATTCTTGCCCATATAGTGGTCATCACCACATAAATAAGCACGCCGCACTACACGACTACAACAATGATAATATGGCGTGGCTTCAATACTAATTAAACTTCTTCTAGGACGTGGCATAACAAGCTCCCTCTAGTGCTCGTCAATTAAGCTTAGTAGGAAGGTCTAGAATATGCCATAATGATGGCTGTCTATGTCAGTCATATGTCAGTCATATGTCAGTCATATGTCAGTCATCGTGTGAGCTCGGCAGGGCGGTTTCTTAACGTCCATGTTATCACCGCATTTGTGATCTGACCTATATGGATATAGGAAATGCCTTATTGTTGTCTGGAACAACAAAGGCCGTTCACATCAGTGCCGAGGTAGCCTTAGGTGAGTCAGGACGACGAATATGAGGCGATAGCGATGACAGTTAATAAAATTAAGCCGGACTAAATAAATAAAGAATGTAATATGCCTTCACTCAAAGGCCAACTCATTTTGGCGGCATAATCCCGATAGACTCATCTTAAAAATAAAATCTAAATCGAAGACACTTTTACTTTTCAAAGCCAGTGTAAATGCAAAATAGCCTTCGAAAGCAGGGCGAAGATCACACCGTGATCGCTATAAGCGAGAGACAACGGATCTCGAACTGGCCGTTAAACAGGGATATCGTTAGACAAGCTAAATGTGTCATAGTCTATACTTACTAGCTCAATCGACTAAGTACGCAAGTGCTTCTCGATACGCTATCTCATTAGAAGGAGTTAATGATGAACAAGGTAATGATTGTCTTTAGTGTAGTCCTATTAATTTCAGGTGTTGCCAGAGCAGAAGGCCCATTTGGTGAATTATCTGGCGACTTACCTAAGAATAAGGTCTGGAAAAATGAGGGGAACTCACTGATGACCATTTTGAGCAATGAAGACGGTGTCATCAGCGGTTTTTATCAAAATGGCGTCGAAACCTTTTCTTGTGCGCAGAAAAAATATAAATATCCCCTAAAAGGCTGGGTAACCACCAAGCAAATCGTTTTTATGGTTGATTGGTCCAAACCAATGAATGGTGGAAAGGATTGTGGAAGCCTAACGGCATGGACAGGTTATTATAATCCCAGTTCCGAGCAGATCCTCACAAAGTGGAATATCGTATACGAAAGCGGGACAGGAAACACCATTAAGCAAGGGAGTAATAACTTCACCCGCGCATGCCCTTTATGCCTCTAGCCTTCAACGATGACAAGGAATAGCTAGTCAAAATAGCTCACCGATTAAGAATACATGGAAAACAAGTATGAGTTCCAAGGGGATTGCTGTAGCTCCCCTTTTGGCCCAGTCTTTATTGCAGGAAGAGATGAGAACTCACAATGTTCCATTAAGCTAAGCTTAATTTAAGGTACCTTCATTCACAGGCTAAGCCACTTTGGGGGATAAATATGTTAAACACCATGACAAAGAACACACTAAAATCGAAGCAGCACATTGGCTTTTAAAAACGAGTGTCGATACTCTTTCGAGCTTCTAAAACAGGGATGTTTTAGTAGAGTCCACATGGCCTAAAATGTTCCCGACATGTTAAGGCATTCCCTGCTATCCATGCAGGTCAGATACTTGCGAGTCTCGATAACGTATTGACACAAAAGCCTGCGGCAGGCAATTGATACCCCATAAGGTTCAGCTAGCACACAGGCTCACCCAGAACAAAATAATTCAAATTAAAAAAACAACAAGACAACAAGATATGAAATACGAGAAAGAAAAAATGTAGCCTGCCATACATTGATGGCAGTAAACCATCGACGGCACCCAATTTTAGGTACAAAAAAACCGACTCAAGGTCGGTTTAAAAGTTTTCAACTTTATAAAGTTGAAATGAGTATTAATGGTACCGGTGGGCGGACTTGAACCGCCACGCTCGAAAGCAACGGATTTTGAATCCGTCGTGTATACCAATTTCACCACACCGGCTTAATAACATTAATACTTTTTCTTTTACTGAACAGTTGCGATGTCTCTCGGCTGCTACTCAGTAAGTGAAACGGATTATACCCAAGCTTAGCCCGATGGCAAGTACTTTACTTGAAGTTTATGGCTGACCGCGTGAAATTCGCTCAGCGCCACCCGATTACACCTTTTTAGGGATGTATCGACCCATTATTTATCGGCCAATACCCAGGCTAAAGTGTGAGCACGTTAACAAAGCTCATCTATTGTTATCCGTTCACTTATTTTTAACTGCGCCATATTGATCCAAATCAATTGTTCAACCCTCAAGCAAGGCTATATTTCCTACAAATAAAAAAAGGATTTTAAATAATGGCATTCTGGCTCGATTTAATGTTTGGCAACCCCGTCGGTTTACTGTCTATGATCGTGATTTTTTGTACCATAGGCATTATGGGATTCTTGATGTGGATGTTTATCAAGAAATCAGCACAATCTGAATAGTGCGCGAAAAGGGTTCTGAGACAGTCAAATACCCGCTCTATATTCTTAAAAGATAGAGAGCGGGCCATTTTCAATCCGATCGGACTTATTTTAAATCCCTGAAATCTCTTCACCTAAGGTCACGTTATCCACCCTTTGTAAACCACGAGGAAGCTTAGCCCCTCGTCGTCCACGCTCACCACGGTAATGCTCTAAGTCGCTCGCCTTAAGCGTGAGCTTACGTTTACCCGCCCAAAGCGTGACAGAGGAATCCACAGGCACTAATTGTAAATGCGTTAATAGTTCCTCTCGATTTTTCGCACGCTCTGTCGGAATACCAATGATTTTATTGCCCTTACCTTTCGATAGTTGCGGCAATGCATCAAGAGCAAAAAGTAACATCCGCCCCTCATTGGTAATAGCGAGTATTGACTCACTCCGATCGCGACTCACTTTTTGAGGCAATAACACTTTAGCGTTACTCGGTAAGGTTAATAAAGCCTTTCCTGCTTTATTGCGGGAGATCATATCTTTATAATCAGTAATAAAGCCATAACCTGCATCCGACGCCAATAAATAACATTGTTCATCATCACTGAGTAACACATGCTCAGCACTCATACCTGGCGCGAAATGAAAGCGTGTCGTAATCGGCTCACCTTGAGATCGTGCTGAAGGCAAACTGTGGGTATCGGTGGTAAAGGCTCGACCACCGGAATCAATAAACACACTGACCTGATTACTGCGGCCCGCCGCTGAGCATAAGAAAGCATCGCCCGCTTTATAAGATAAAGCTGCACCATCCACATCGTGCCCTTTTGCACAACGCACCCAACCTTTCTCTGACAGCACCACCGTCACCGACTCTACAGGGATCAGCTCTTGCTCGGTTAATGCCTTAGATTCAGCACGAACCACTAAAGGTGAACGTCTATCATCGCCATAAGCATCGCCATCTCTGAGTAACTCTTTCTTGATCAGCGTTCTCATACGGCGATCTGAGCCTAACGTTAACTGTAACTTATCGCGCTCAGCCTCGAGTTCACTTTGCTCGCCGGTAATTTTAACTTCTTCTAATTTGGCTAAATGACGTAATTTTAAATCCAGAATGGCATCAGCTTGTAAGGCCGTGATCGAAAAACGGCTCATGAGATCCGCTTTAGGATCGTCATGATGGCGAATGATTTCGATCACTTCATCGATATTTAAAAAGGCGATCATCAAAGCATCGAGAATATGAAGCCGCGCTAAGATTTTATCCAATCGATGCTCTAAACGTCGTTTAACCGTGTTAAATCGATACTCTAGCCACTCGGTTAAAATCTGCTTCAGGCCTTTCACCTGAGGACGCCCATTTAAACCTAAAATATTTAAATTAACCCGAAAACTTTTTTGCAAATCCGTGGTGGCAAATAAATGTGCCATTAACTGCTCACAATCAACGCGATTTGAACGGGGAACGATAACAATACGCACCGGGTTTTCATGATCCGATTCATCCCGTAAATCTGACACCATAGGCAATTTTTTCGCTTGCATTTGCCCCGCAATTTGCTCTAATAATTTCGCGCCACTCACTTGATGTGGTAACGCCGTGATCACCACCTCTCCGGCTTCAACAGTGTAAACGGCACGCTGTTTAATCGAACCTTTACCGCTCTCATACATTTTACGAATGTCAGCAACCGGGGTAATAATTTCAGCATCGGTGGGATAATCAGGTCCGGGGATCAGCTCCATCAAGCGTTCGAGTTCTGCTTTCGGATTATCAAGTAATTCAACACAGGCAGAAACCAGCTCTCTGACATTATGCGGTGGCACATCGGTCGCCATACCGACCGCAATACCGGTGATTCCATTCATTAAAATATGCGGTAATCTGGCCGGTAACACTAACGGCTCCTTCATCGTACCGTCAAAGTTCACGCCCCAATCAACGGTCCCTTGCCCCAGTTCACCGAGCAAGATTTCAGCACACTTTGACAATCTCGCTTCGGTATAACGCATGGCTGCGAAAGACTTTGGATCATCCGGTGCCCCCCAGTTTCCTTGCCCATCAACCAAGGGGTAACGGTATGAAAAAGGCTGTGCCATCAACACCATGGCTTCATAACAAGCACTATCACCATGGGGATGATATTTACCTAAAACATCACCAACGGTACGCGCTGATTTTTTATGCTTAGATTGAGAGGATAATCCTAATTCGTTCATGGCATATACAATACGGCGCTGGACGGGTTTCAAGCCATCACCAATATGAGGCAATGCACGATCCATAATCACATACATCGAATAATTCAGATAAGCCTCTTCGGTAAAACGGCGCAAAGGCATCTGCTCTACCCCATCAAGGCTTAAATCTATCGCGTCACTCATCTATAAAATATCCTGTACTTGATTATTATCTCTATAAAATAGTCGATATACCCGGCCTTTAAAGTCATCAGAAATAAACAAGGCACCATCGGGTGCGGTGATCAAGGAATAAGGTTGAGCGACAGGAAATTCACTGTCTAAAAAACTCACCATAGTCGTACGCTTAACCACACGCTCGGCTTCAAGCTGTAATAACATCACTTGATAGCCCACTTTACTTGAACGGTTCCATGAACCATTTTCGGCAACAAATAACTGATTTTGATACTGGCTTGGAAATTGATTACCTCGATAAAAATGCAGTCCCATTGGACCCACATGCGCCGGTAATTCATAAACGGGTTCCGTCACCACCAAACCTTCAGGTTTAGTAAAAGCAGCTTCTTTAACCGTTTTACCATGCATATAAGGAAAACCATAATGCGCACCAATACTATCGACCCGATTAAGCTCATCGGCGGGTAAATTATCCCCTAACCAATCTCGTCCTAGATCAGCAAACCAGAGTTTATCATCCACAGACCAATCAAACCCTGTCACTCGGCGGATCCCGCGAGCAATCACTTCGCTATTACCCGTCTCAAGATTAATCGCCAACAATTGTCCAAAAGGAGCCTTTACCTCACACACATTACAATGTGCCCCCACCGCAATATACAAGCGTCCATCAGGGCCAAATCTCATGGCTCTGCGACTTTTGATCACTTCAGCAGGCAACTTATTGTAGACTTCTTCAGGTCTAATGCGCCGTTTTAAGTTATTTTCTATATCGCGATAACGTAAGATTTTTTTCCCACTAGCAACATAAAGCGCGCCTTGATAAAACGCAATCGCTTCCGGTATGTTAAGGCCATGCGCTACCACGTAACGTTTATTCACTCGGCCACTGCCATTGCTATCAACTAAGGCATGTATAATGCCACTTTTCCCCGTACCGACAAATAAAGTTCCTTTATCGCCCATAGCCAATTGCTTAGCGTCGCCTAAATTCGACGCATATAAGCTAATGCCAAAACCATTAGCCACCTTAATCATCGACAAATCGACGGCTTGGGCTTTGAGCCCCAAAAAATAGGCCGCAAATAACCATAATCCAAAATATGTTCTTTTTTGAGCGAGAATCATGATTACTCCACCTTAGGTTATTCCCTTAATCACACAGTCCAACACGAGGGTCTGTTGACCTTTCGTGGTAACATTTCGGTTCGAAATAAAAGCGTTTTAATCGAGACGTCGATTATTTACCTAGTACCCTAAACAAATAACCGACAACAAAAGAGAAAAAATCCTTTAACCATTAAAAATACCGACCTCCTTTAAAAAAGTATTCACACAACGCTTGTGGTTCCAATTGACGCCATTATCGCGCATTAATGTAGGACCCATGAATGGGAAAACGAGAATGACGTTGGGACCAAAATAGAGAACAACGACGCTGCACAAACTGACCTTGGATAAAGAATTCACAAGCTGCTGAAGAAAACATCACCTAAGGTCAACAGACACTAGATTTGTGCTAAATTACCTTTAGCTTCAAGCCAAGACTTACGATCGCCTGAGCGCTTCTTCGCTAATAACATATCCATCAACGCAATAGTATCATCAGCATCATCAATGGTCAGTTGTACCAAACGCCTCGTATTAGGATCCATGGTTGTTTCCCTTAATTGCAAAGGATTCATTTCCCCCAGTCCTTTAAAGCGGGTCACTTGCACCTTTCCTTTACGTTTTTCAGCCACGAGACGATCGAGTATACCTTCTTTTTCGGCCTCATCCAGTGCATAAAAAATATCTTTGCCGATATCAATTCGAAACAACGGCGGCATAGCCACATAGATATGACCTCTATCTACAAGCACCCTGTAATGCTTCAAAAACAAAGCACAAAGCAAAGTCGCAATATGTAAACCATCAGAATCTGCATCCGCTAAAATACAAATTTTGCCATATCTCAGTTCCGAAATATTATCATTATCAGGATCACAGCCTATGGCCACTGAAATATCATGCACTTCGTTCGATGCCAATACTTGTGAAGCATCCACTTCCCATGTATTAAGAATTTTGCCTCTCAAAGGCATAATCGCTTGAAACTCACGATCTCTGGCTTGTTTCGCACTGCCACCAGCCGAGTCACCTTCCACCAAGAACAGCTCGCCTTTCATGGGATCTTGGCCACTACAATCGGTGAGTTTTCCGGGTAATGCAGGCCCTGACGTGACCTTTTTTCGAGCCACTTTTTTGGCCGCTTTTAGACGTTTAAGCGCATGGTTAATACACATATCGGCAAGCGACAATGCCTGCTCTGTATGACTATTCAACCATAAACTAAAGGCATCTCTGACCACACCGGATACGAACGCTGAACATTGACGACTAGAGAGTTTCTCTTTCGTTTGCCCTGCAAATTGCGGGTCTTGTATTTTTACCGATAAAACAAATGAGCTCCGATCCCAAATATCCTCTGGGCTTAATTTTACCCCTCGTGGAATTAAGCTGCGAAACTCGCAAAATTCACGCATTGACTCCAACAAACCTTGCCTAAAGCCATTAACATGCGTCCCACCAAGCACTGTCGGAATAAGATTCACATAACTTTCATTAAGATAGTCCCCACCTTCTGGTAACCAAGTAATGGCCCAATCAGCGGCTTCTAAATTACCTTTAAAGCAACCGATAAAAGGCGCTTCAGGTAACATCAACGCACCTTTAATCGAGGCTTTGAGATAGTCTTCCAAGCCACTTTCAAAAAACCACTCTTCAGTTTCGTTGGTTTGCTTATTAACAAATTTAATTCTAAGGCCGGGACATAACACCGCTTTAGCGCGTAATAAGTAGGTTAATTTAGGGATCGAGAAGTTTTCTGAATCAAAATAGCTTACATCGGGCCAAAAATGCACTCGAGTACCTGTATTTCGTCGTCCACAAGTTCCTGTCACGCTTAACGATTCAACTTTATCACCATGCTCAAATGCCATGTCATAGACTTCAGCATTTCGTCTAACCGTGATCTCCACTCGAGTCGATAGGGCATTGACGACAGAAATCCCGACCCCGTGTAATCCCCCTGAAAATTGGTAATTTTCATTCGAAAACTTCCCGCCTGCATGCAACTTTGTCAAGATTAACTCAACACCAGGGATCCCCTCTTCAGGATGAATATCCACCGGCATGCCTCGGCCATCATCAATCACTTCCAATGAATTATCTTTATGTAATGTAACTTCTATTTTACTCGCATGCCCAGCCAGTGCTTCATCGACACTGTTATCGATCACTTCTTGACCCAGATGGTTCGGGCGAGTGGTATCGGTATACATACCAGGGCGGCGTTTTACAGGATCAAGTCCATTGAGAACTTCAATTGCATCGGAGGTATATTGATTAGTCATGGCACACTTTATTCTTATAATGTTAAGACAGGATTGGCCCTAAGAGTTTAATGGTCAAACTGCAAAAAGTCACAAATAGATCTGAGCTGGTTTTCATAACCGATAAAGCTATGATCGCCCCCCGGCTGTACTAGCAGTTGGCAGCAATAATATTTTTGAACCGCAAGCTTATAATCCAACACCTCATCCCCCGTTTGTAATAACACAAAAAAACGTTCTGGATGTAAAATAACGGCAGTATTGTATTCAATGAGTTGAGATTTATGCTCTGGCTTTATTTGATAGGTTTCATGAGTATAAGGATTATACTGAGCGCCTGTTAACTCCTCAAATAATTCAGATGGGTTAACCGCAGGATTAATCAATACCGCTTGGCCCCCATACGTCTCAGCCAAATAGCTGGCTAAATAACCGCCAAGAGAAGAGCCAATATAATGTAAAGCTTCCCCCTTCATCTTCGCTTGTTGGATAATGTGTTCTAGTAACACCATCGCGTCTTGAATATTGCTGGGTAACTGAGGCTGACAAAAAGTCACTTCAGGATAATATTTCGCCATAAAATCAGCCGTTATCACGCCTTTATCGGATAACGGAGAACTATTAAAGCCATGAATATAAAGCAGCATACATCCCCATGCTGCGGCTACATAACATTAATAACCGCCAGCGTCCTTGTCAGGTGAGAAGTGTTCACCTGGCACACGATACACATTAGTAAGAATGCTACCATCTGCTTTGAGATCCAGCAAACGATAACCCGGCTGAAGTGCATCTAAAGCAAAATAATCTGACTTAGGCTTAAATTGAATACAAGTCGATGGGGTAGCCATTAATTTTATGTTACCAAAATGCCCTCGGTATGTTTCTTCGATGGTCTGATGAACATGACCCCAAAGTAAGCCTTTCACTTGAGGGTAGCATGATACCTGAGTTAAAAATTCATCCCCATTTTTGAGGCAATGCTTATCTAACCATAAGCAGCCCACTAAAATAGGATTGTGATGCATCGCCAACAAGACATGCCTGTCAGGTGCCGTTTTAATCGCTTTTTCAATAAAAAGACATTCAGATTCGGGCATCACTCCACCAGGAGAGCCTTCTACCGTAGAATTTAGCATCAAAATTTGCCAACGACCAATGAGAATACATTTATGACCGGAGATATTATCGCCTTGCATATGTAAATTCATAATGCGTAAGTCATCATGATTACCGGGCAAATAATGGCATGGGAACGTTAATGGTTTAATCGCTTGAATAAAATTATGATAAGACTTATCGGTATAATCTTGGCTTATATCGCCAGTGGCTAACATCAGATCGGTCGGCTCCGTCATCGCACTCAGTGTATTTAATACCGCCTCTAAACTGTGTGCCGTATTGACGCCCAACAGTTGAGCTTCAGGATCAGCAAATAAATGAGGATCGGTGATTTGCACCAATCTCACTGTTTCATGTTCCGCAATAGGGTAAGAGATCACCTCTTTCGACACAATAATTACCTAAATGATGACTAACAAACGGTTTTGATTAATCCGCCTATTTTCAATAATTCTTCTAGAAAAGCGTTAACACGGTACTTTTCATCTTCATGATGCATTTCAACATTAGGGTAATCATACACTGGGCGTAATTGAGAAATCTGTTGACTAGTTAACACTTCTGCCAATTGAGCATCATGAAAAATACGCACTGAAATATGAGGAATAGCCAATAACTCTGATGAATTCACCCTATTCATTTTCTCAAGACTGAGGGGATTAACATTGATGTTACGAGAGATATTGATCACTTGCGTATAAGGGGTATCTTCTAATAATCGTACATTGAGGCGACCATATTCCCCTTGGATCTGCCAAATATCCCCCTTGAAAGAGATTTGAGGTAACCAACGCAAAATATTGATATAGTTTCGTCCACATAAGGCAAGATACCGGCTTATGTTTGGTTGGTATTTTGTTTTCTTAGCAAACCTCGATTGTGTCATTTGCTACTACCTCTTTAATCAGCCTTGAACATGTCACTTGCTGCTACAACGATCTCTTTAATCAGTCTTGATCATGTCACTTGCTGCTACGACGATCTCTTTAATAAATCTTGATAATGCATCATCAACCACTGCAATCCAATAATCGTAGGGGCACTAACAATGTCGCCCGATACTACTTTATTATACGCATTAATTCGGCTCAGCACATGAACACGAATATCTTCCTGCTCATCCTTCAAGCCATGTAGACCACAGGCTTTGGTCGCATCCACTTCAGCAAAATACAAATCAACCCTCTCAGTACACCCACCAGGACTCGGAAAAAAATGCTGGATTTTCTCTATTCGACGGGCTTCCAATCCCGCTTCTTCCATCAGCTCACGCTTAGCCACTTCAATTGAGGACTCATCCGTATCGATCATACCGGCAACGAGTTCCAATAACCAAGGTGAGCTTGATGCTGCCAACACCGGGATCCTAATTTGTTCCACTAATACCACCTCATCTAAGCGAGGATCATAGGCAAGTACCACTACAGCATGCCCTCTTTCTAATACTTCTCGCTTAACAACAGCGCTCCAACCTCCCGCAAAGAGTTTATGTTTAAACGTTAATTCATCCACTTGAAAAAAGCCTTGGTAACAGACTTTTTTACTCATCAATTCTACATCATCTACACTATGTTTTGCTTTTGTCATAAAATTATGTTCTCATCGGTACAAAATAGAATTAATACCCTAGCATTAATTCTTTATAACTAAATAGAAAACAAACACAAATACTGATTTTGAAAAAAAATGTTACACTTGCTAGTTGACTTAGAAAGCGAATTTTTTTTAAAATCTAAAAATCAGTTAATCTAGATTAAACTGGGAAGCGTCGGAAACACAATCGTCTAACTCTATAACGCATGGCTAAAAATAATGAAAATCTCCTCCTCTCTGGAGCGTTTTCCTAACAAGGACAAAAAATGAAATTTAAGATCCGCTCTCTCTGCATCGCGTTAACGCTTGCAGCATCGGCCAATACCGTTCAGGCGACCGACCTTTTACAGATTTATGAACAAGCGTTAACCAACGATCCCGCCACTTTACAGGCCAAAGCCGCCCGTAATTCACTGTATGAGCAAATAGAGCAGTCGCGTGCATCGCTTTTACCGACGATTAGCGGTAGTGTCAGCTACACTCAAACACGGGATGACTTGAATCCTATCGTTTCCTCTGATGGCAGTACGACTTCTGGAGGGTTTGATTTATCCCAAACACTGTACGACAACAGCCTTTGGTCAACGCTAACGATTGCCGAAAAAACCGCAACTCAAGCCGATGCCACTTATGCGGCGGCGCTGCAAGATCTCATTATTCGCGTCAGCAGCGCCTATTTTGATGTATTAAGCGCCCAAGATGATTATGAATTTCAAGGTGCCGAAAGACGCGCTTATGAGCGCCAATTAGCCCAGACGAAGCAACGCTTCGCGGTTGGCTTATCGGCTATCACCGATGTACATTCAGCTCAAGCACAATACGATTTAGGCACTGCCAGCGAAATTACCGCGGAAAATACCCTGATTAACAGTTATGAGTCTTTGCGCGCCATCACGGGCATCGATTACACTAACATCGATATTCTCGACACCAGCCGCTTCTCAGCCACTGCGGTTGCCCCCACCAATGTACGCGACTGGGTAAAAACTTCCGAAGAAGAAAGTCTATTATTGCTGTCTGATAAAATTGGCAAAGATATCGCCGAAGAGACTATCGCTTTTTATAAATCGGGCCATTTACCTACGCTTAGTTTATCAGCGAATGCAGATCGAGTTAATGCTAATACGAATAGCCCGTATTATAAAGACCCTTATCATACATCTAGCGTTACAGTTACATTAGACGTACCTATTTTCTCTGGTTTCAGCGTTGATTCACAAGTCAAACAGGCGCAATATGATTATGTTAATGCCAGTGAAGTGCTAGAGCAAACCCACCGCAGTGTGGTCCAGAATGTACGCAGCTACTTTAATAATGTTAACGCGTCTATTAGCTCTATTCGCGCTTACGAGCAATCAGTAATTTCATCACAAAGCGCCTTAGAGGCCACTCAAGCGGGATTTGAAGTCGGCACCCGTACCATTGTTGATGTGCTAAACAGTACCAGTACTTTATACAGCTCAAAAAGTGAACTATCAACGGCGCGTTACAATTACATCAATTCGGTATTAGCGTTAAAACAAGCTGCGGGCAGCTTAAATGAGAAAGATCTTGCCTCGATTAATCGTGGCTTAATCACCCCGCCTACTGACACCAGTATCAAGTAGCTACACCGCTTAAAATAAAAAACCGCGATAATCGCGGTTTTACTTTTTAATAGCATTAAAGCTATTGATTATAAAAATCAGAAAACCACTTCAAGTCCCGCAAAGTAGCCACTCGACTTTAGATCCGTGGTGACATCTGAAAAATCATTCACATCAAACATAAACTCACGATAACCCACACGCAGATTATAATCGAGTGCTAACCCTTCAATTTTCCAACCCAGACCCAAGGAATAATCATAGACATTTGACTCATTGACCCCCACCATCACATTGGTAAAACCATATAAACCAAAGCCCGGCAAACTTGCCATCGCATCAACATAGCCCATCACTATACCGCTATTAACACCCGTTTTAGAACTTGAAGTGCTATTACTGACGCGTATCGAGCCATGCATTTTTTTGTAAGCGCCACCCACATCTAATGAAACAATGTCATTGTCTAACAGCTCATAATAAAGAATAAAATCCGTATTACTTAGATCGGTTCGAGTATCAGCCGAGCCAGTATAATCAACACCGTCGAAAGTAAAGTTTGCCGAACTAGTACTGCCATCACTCACTAGGCGGTTTTCGCGAATTTTGACATTGGGAATAATAGGCACAGGATGCTCAAAAGCAAACCAAATACTGCCTTGTGAGCCATCACTATAGTCAAATCCTTGCTGTGAGCTGCCATTACTCCCTAACGTACCACTTGTATCAGCTCTCCAGTAATCCACACCCGCTTTAAAACCCAGTAATGTCGACGCTTGAGCACTTAAGCCAGTAAAACTACTAAATAATGCACATGCTAATAACGTTTTTTTCATAGTTAACCTTGAGTTAATAAATTAGTAAGATCAATAACGGCCGCATTGGCACGAGAAATATAATTGGCCATCACTAAGGAATGATTTGCCATCAAACCAAAGCCTGAACCATTGAGCACAATAGGGCTCCAAACTGTTTGTTGCGTTTCTTCTAATTCACGAATAATCTGCCGTAAACTCACTCTGGCATTTTTCTTGTCCAGTACATCGGCAAAATCAATTTCCACTGCTTTCATGAAATTCAGTAAAGCCCAGCTGGCACCCCGAGTTTCATAGAAAACATCATCGATCTTCCACCAACTGGTTTTAATTTGTCCTCTATCGGCATTAGGGGTCGATTGTTTCGCGCTTAATTCCCCCGCCAAATCGGTATTCAACCGATCTTGCCCCACACTCGCTGATAAACGTTGTGATAGACTGCCTAAACGTTTCTGCACCTCTTTTAACCACTCGTTTAGGTTATCTGCTCTAGCATAAAATTGCGCATCCGGTGAATTAGGATCCATTAACCTTGCTCGGTACAATTTCAATAATTTAACCGATTGTTTATACTCTCCTTCAGCGCTCGGCACTAACCAACTGGTATGTTCGATATTCAGTTTTGATTGCGCTGTTAAAAGATCCTTATCCGCTGTCGATTGTGATTGAGAACGGCTAAATTCTTTACGCATTACTAACGCTAAATCTCGAGCTTGCTCTAAAGCACCAAACTCAAATGCAGGCATATTATCCATAAAGACAGAAGGCGGCATCACATCATTAGATAACCAACCTCCATTCTTATTGAGCAATGTCTCAATCGTCATAATTAACGCAGAGGTGGTGGTATAACCGACAACCTTACGTTCACTGGCTGTGGTGTAACTAGCCGGTTCAATAACAGCAGGCTCTATACTCCACCATACACTGACAAAATAACCGATAATAATTAAGCCACTCACCAAACCTATGAGTTTCTTCCATGTGAATTTCATCAAGTAAAACTCCCGTTAATGGTGAGAATGTGCAGCAGTAGCACTATGGTATTTTTTTACTGGTAACGACACAGACAACTTTTCGCCATTATCGAACAGTAAAACAAAATCGACATTATCGTCGATTTCTAAAGTTTGCGTCAGTCCAAGTAACATAATATGGTTGCCCGTTTCCATTAATGTTAATTGACCATGACTCGGGACGATAAAAACGTCAGCGGCGCGCATTCTCGTGATCCCATTGGTTTCAGTAATGCTATGTAACTGAGCTTCTTTCGCAATATTCGTCTCCACAGCGACTAAACCTACAGCATCACCATCATTCTCTAAGCTCAAATAAACAGCCGAGTTAGGGACACTCGATGGCATGGCTCTCACATATCCAGTCAACAATTCCACTTGGGCAAAAGCAGAAAAGGATAAACTAAACAAAATCACAAAATTAAACAAGTGTTTGAATATTGGCTTCAATGTCTTAAACTCCATTTAAACTTATATTTATCATATTGTCATAAAGGAAATTACTTATGAACAAAATCCAGGTGAAAGATGTTAATGGTGTACGCATATTGATACTTAATCGTCCAGAAAAACGTAACGCAATCGACCTAGAAATGTATACTCAACTAACAGAATACCTCATTCAAGGTAACTCAGACAATGATATTCGCGCCTTTATGATCCGAGGGCAAGCTGATTGTTTTACTGCAGGAAATGACCTTAAAGACTTCCTTAAACATACTAAGATTGATCCTGAACACCCTGCCTTTCGTTTTCTATTTACATTACTAGACATCACCAAGCCCATCGTTGCTGCTGTTGCAGGTGCTGCTGTGGGTATTGGGACCACATTGTTACTTCATTGTGACTTAGTCTATGCCGATAAAAGTGCAAAATTTCAATTACCTTTCGTTAACCTTGCCTTAGTCCCTGAGGCGGCTTCCAGTTTATTGTTAGCACAAACGGTTGGCGCTCAAAAAGCCGCAGAATTGCTATTGTTGGGAGAGAGTTTTAATGCGGAAACAGCGAGTTCATTGAATATAATCAACGATATATTACCATCAGAAACACTTTTTGATGTCGCATTCAACCAAGCCGCCAAACTGGCCTCTCTACCGCCTCAAGCCCTACAAGCCAGTCGACGTCTAATGCGTGGAAATACCGATGCTATCCGTACACAAATGCTCGCAGAATTAAACGAATTCAGCATCAGACTACAAAGTGATGAAGCAAAAGCACGCTTTCATGCTTTTCTCAATAAAAAATAAGTGAGTAATTTTAACAGCTAAAAATAATGACTCTTTTTGAAACAACGAGGGAAAAGCTTTTAGACTAATAGAGTAAACTCAACTTAGTTTAGCTTCCCTCCAGATCGATGACTGAAACTGACTATTCATCATATTTAGACAATAACCATGCAAGGACAAAATAAGTTAACAAGCCGAAAACAGGGTTCATTATGATTAAAATGGCACTGATTATACGAGTCCAAAAACGAGACCAGCCAAATTTATCAGATATTCTCGCGACCACACCACAAATAATGTGATCACTTTTTGATGAATTAACCGAACTTGAGCGCATATCACTTCCCTCCTTCTTATTGATTGACATTAAAGTGACAAATAAGGACTGCAAAAAGCGCTAAACTGACTATAGGCGCCAATAGCATGATCAGCGTGAAATACAGGAAAGTCATTTATCCTCCCGTTCATCGACGACTCTTGTTCCATTATCGACATCAATCTGCTCATCATCACTTAATATTGAACTCAACTGTTGCTGAAATAACATTTCAGCAATTTGAAATTGTATTGAAAGACTCAAGTCAGATTTAAGCGAATCAACAGCCTCTTGCATCTGCATTGCAATATTGTTTTCAATATTGCGAGTTAAGTCGCTTACTATACGAGGATCTGCATGAGCGGGTATCAAAACCGCCATCAACAATACTAGCGTCATAACAAACTTTTTAGTCGTCATTAATATTTTCGTTAAATTTAACATGTGGCCTTCCTTTTCCATTTATTCATACTCTAACGAGTGATCGGGAATAATATGTCAAAGAAAAGCAATCAACATGCCAACATTACTATCATGATAATATATAAGATATTTAAAATAAAAAAAGGGTTTTAAAACGGGGATCATAGTGGACGACTTGTAAAATCAACCAAAAAATGGTCAATTTTACAAAACAATATTACCCATCATTAGGTAATACGGTCCATTTGTTCTCTTGCTTTTAGGATCACGTCCACTCCAGCGCCGGCTTTATGAGCATTTTCACTTAAATAGCGTCGCCACACTCTCGACCCCATTTCACCTTGATACAGACCAATAATGTGTCGAGTAATATGATTTAATCTCCCCCCTTGTTGCACGTGCTGCTCAATATAGGGCAGCAACATCTCTAAAATATGATCACGGCTCAACACTGGCTTATCCAAGCCACATAGCTTTTGATCAACTTCAGCCAACAGATAAGGATTTTGATAGGCTTCTCGCCCTATCATCACACCGTCAACTTTATCTAATTGTAATTTAGCGTCTTCTAAGGTCTTAATACCACCGTTAATACTCATATTCAGCTGAGGATAGTCTTGTTTTAACTGGTGAACACGAGAATAATCTAATGGCGGAATTTCTCTATTTTCTTTTGGGCTCAGACCGTTAAGCCATGCTTTACGCGCATGAATAATAAAAGTATCGCAACCCGCATCCTTGACAGTATCAACAAATTCAGTCAAAAAAGCATAGCTATCCTGCTCATCAATACCGATCCGAGTTTTCACCGTTACGGGGATATCAGCCACTTGTTTCATCTGCGACACACACTCCGCAACCAGCTTAGGATCGGCCATTAAACAAGCACCAAATTGTCCACTCTGAACTCTATCTGAAGGGCAGCCTATATTCAGATTGACTTCATCATAACCCCGTTCAAAAGCCTTTTTTGTGCAAATGGCTAGCGCGGCAGGATCCGATCCGCCCAACTGTAAAGCCAGTGGGTGCTCTTCCACGTTATAAGCAAGATAATCACCTTTCCCATGGATAATGGCGCCAGTTGTAACCATTTCTGTGTACAAAAGAGTCTCTGATGACATCAAGCGAGCAAAATAACGATAATGCCTATCCGTCCAATCGAGCATCGGGGCAACTGAAAGGGTGCGATTGATAGTTTTTTCTTTACTTTTCATTACTTACCTTAAAAATACAACCTTCTTTATTTAACGTTAACTGCCTGCAAGTGCTTGTAACTTCCTCGTGTTTCGATGTATGGTACCCCATATGTACCCCATTTCGGGTAAGGCGGATCAATAACTTAGGGGCAATCATGGCATCCTACTCTATCGAAAATCGCAAGAAAGCAGATGGTACTTTTAGCTATCGCTGCGGGATCATCGTTAAAAAATCTGGCAAGATTATACATCGTGAGAAGAAAACATGCTTACAATAATTAAGCGGTCTCTCAAGCGGCTTGAAGGTGGCATTGCGCTAAAATAAAGCCCATACGCGTACAAAAGAGAGTAGTAATATAACGTTAATGCAGGTTGACAAGTGTTACCCATAATGACTCATTAAACATTTTTCATTCACTTTCATCACCATCAATAAAACATACCTGATTATCATTTAACTCAAATAAAACCAAAAAAAAACAAAAAAAAACAAAAAAAAACAAAAAAACAGAAAAACAGAAACAATCATTATATTGATTTTAATAGGTTATTCTTTTATCAATTCATTTATAATCACCGAATGTTAAAATGCCTCAAAGAGCCTATAATACCTTTATTTGATAAATAGATCCTAAAACCCGTTCCAATTTATATGATTAAAAAAGTGATATGTTTCACATTTTAATCATTACAGCTATTGCGTTAAATAAATGTAGGCATTATGTTGCTATAAGTTGAGTTCAAATAATTAACTACTCACTTTTTACTAAAGTATACCCGTAAAGTGCATATTTTAAGAACATAAAAGTAATGGATGCCACAGACCACGGTATATTGAGTCGCAATGAGCTTGAACAAAAAGAAAAGGCTTCAATGACCTTTCATTACAATGCTCAACATTCATTTAGCACAGAGCGAACGCATTAAGTGTCAATTAACTAAGGAGAATAACATGCTACGTTCTGCTCACCTTTGCATTCTTTTAACCAGTTTAGTCCTAGTGATTATTCTGTCTTTTCTCACACTAGAGCAAAGTAGTACTCAAATAATATCTGAGCAGTTCCTTCAATTAAAACAATCGCAATCAGCACCTAATCTCTTAGCAATCATGTTAACGTGTATACTTAGCTTAAATGTCATTTTACCCGTACCAGCCAGCTTAGCGTCAGTGTATGCCGTCAGTAGCCTTGATAATCTATTGGCACCTGCTGTTATCTGGCTTGGATTAACCTTGAGTTCTCTTATTGGCTATTGGCTTGGCGCTAAACTTAATCAAGTATTATCACTCAATACAAGCTCCTCCCCGGTAGCCTATAAAACAGAGAAGAATACCAATAGAGTCACGGCGGTTATATTAGTATTATTTCGCGCCATACCAGTACTTGCTGAAACATCTATTATTGCTGCTGGACTAATACGATTTCCAATCCGTCAATTTATCTTACTTGTTAGCCTAACCAATGCCGGATTAGCATTTGCCTATACTTACTTAGGTAACCTAGCCTCGAAGAGCGAAGCTATCCTTTTTTTAATCATCGCTGGCATTGTGTTACCCACCAGTGTTGTCTTAGCTCAAAAAATATTTCAGATATTACTTCATTTCTATCGAAGCAATAATCACAACATAAATAACAAAGAGCAACAAAAACAGCCATCAACACGATTAGCCCCCCCTCTTAATAACACACTTCAAAGTCATTCAAGCATTCATGAACAATGTCCCATCATTTTTACTCAAGATCTTTGGGCAATGAAAGACACACATAAATCCCCGCTATTAATGCTATTAAACAATCAAAAAAAACAACAAGAAACATTAACTATTTGTTGTATCATTGATGAAAACGTGAGTAAACAACAATCTAACTTACGACTCAGAATACAACACTTTTTTAATGCTTGTCAGCACGTAAATCTTATCAGCCCTCCTATTATCATCTCTGAAAAAGAGCAAGAAAAACAATCCACAATAATTAAAAAACTATACCCACTCTTTAGCCAAAATGCATTAAACAAGCACAGCCAAATTATCGCCATTGGTGGAGGAAGCTTATTCGATGCGGTGAGCTTTACAGTCAATACTTGTTATCAAGGTCTTCCCTTTATTCGAGTCCCTTCTACAGTATTATCAGCAAGCGACACGAGTATTAAGGACCAAAGTAACATCAACATATTCAG
Organism: Shewanella surugensis; assembly: GCF_023284005.1. Lineage (GTDB taxonomy): Bacteria > Pseudomonadota > Gammaproteobacteria > Enterobacterales > Shewanellaceae > Shewanella > Shewanella surugensis. The sequence continues at coordinate 4,818 of NZ_JAKIKS010000087.1, read as the reverse complement.
CAATGGGAGTCCCCTAAGCAACGTTTCAAGACCTTTAGCTGTCTTCAATGATTTTTCCCTATTGAATCGTTCAACAACGCAAGACAAACATGCAGGCTTGGTTTTAATTATAAAAATAGCAATACTCAAAGATGCACAGTTTTTTAATTGGCTCGAAGTCAATGCTAACGCGCTGTTTCACTGCTGCCCTAAAGAAAACCAATATGCCATTCAGCGTTGTGCTCAATTAGCGTTACAACATACAACCAGCACAGCTCACTTTCATGAGCAAGAAATTATCAGCCCACTTGAATATGGACATTGGAGTGCATACAAATTAAAGAAACTATCACAAGATCCATTAAATGATGCTCAAGCACTCGCCATAGGGATCTGTTTAGATGCCTATTACTCAACTCGTATCGGTCTATTACATCAAGATTACAGCATAAGAATCGTAAAACTCTTCAACAGAGTGGGGTTTTCTTTATGGCATAATGCACTATTTGATAACACACGAGGGGAGCTAACATTACTAAAAGGGCTAGATGAATTTAGGTTAAAGTTTGGCCCAACCCTACACATTCCTTTACTCACCTCAATTGGATACAGTAAAACAATACATAATATCGATCATGACGTAATGAAAGAAGCGGTTGAAGACTTATTTAGATGGCATCAACAAACCGATCATTTATTGCCTAAGCAACGAGTCGTCGCATAAAGATACCCAAGCCAGCTTAAAATGCAACATTCAGCTGGAATAAAAAGCCTTGTAGGCAAGGCGTTGAGCACATAACCTAGTCATTCTACGTTGATGCTCAGTAACACAGTATAAAAGGCTTTCCTCTTTATTGGTAAAAGTCAGCCTATTCGGAGGCGGGTAAAATCACCTACTTCTGCGTTACAGCTATAACAGCTACTGATAGTATTTCAATTGTGCGCCTTAAATTAAACAATTTTACGCACTCTGAAAACAAGCATTATCAACTGGCTTAGGTCTATATCATGAGCTAGAAAGTAACTTACATCCCTGAAAAAAGGGCACATTCAGACACCGAATATACCCGAGATGCCTTTAAATAGACATTATAATTAACACCAAAAAGTGAAATAACATTATTTGAAAATGAAGTCGAATAATCAACGCTAACGCCAAAATAACGCAAGGAGCTCGCATGATTTCATCAAATACGAAAGCGATAAAACAATTAACTCAATTACTCACAGAAACATTAAGCCAAGAACAAATTGATTGGTTTTATAACGTTATCGGCAATATACAAGCAACACTCCCCAATAATACTCCCAAACAGCTGGCTAAACTATGGAGTGAGGCGAGTATAAAAACAGCCCGATACCTTGAAGATAAGGTCATTACCTATAAGACCATGTATTGGAATAGTGACCAACTCGCACGATTTTTACTTTTCACCCATACATTGTCATGTTGTCATGAATTACAACGCAAAGAGTTATGCGAGTTATGTTTTCACTTTGCTGACGACATTGAAGCTATTTCAATCGTAAAAGGGCTTCATATAGCCGACACTGAAGGAAAATTAACGCAGCAAATCATCCATATTAGCCAGACTAATTACCCTCCATTATTTTCTGCTATCGCACTCAATAATCCTTGGCCAGCAGCACATTATAGTACTGAAGAGTTTAATCAGTTAGTCTTAAAAGCACTGTTTCTTGATTTAGATACATCTAAAATAGTCAATATAAAACAAAGGCATAACCATGCACTTTCGATATTAGCAACCGACTTAATCCGAGATCGACTCGCAACGAAACGTCAACCTCCTCAATCAATATTATCAGTCATTGAACCTCAACACCTTAATATTAATGATAAAACCTTAATTAACCGTTTCTGTTTAGAAGGGATCCCAGCGTAAATGAACCCATAACGGATACTCATATCATCTCAAAATAGAAATGAACATTAATATACGCCAAGTCACACAATCACTATCAGCATCAATGACGTAACAATATCAACAAGAACCACAATCAGGCTATTGCATATCAACAACAATGTATGTCAAGTTCGTTCAATATTTGAATGAGATTAAGGATAATCTGAGCCGATTGGGGTCCCTTCAACAATAAAAGTAACACTCAACTGCACTAATAGATGAAATTGTCATAATAATACTCAGCCAAACCTTAATTCAAAAACTATTCTAATATTATAAAGAATCAAGTTTATACCAGTATAGAGTAAGTAACGTCACTATCCTTGCGGCCATTTATTTAGGTATAACACAGAAACAAAGGAAGCGAGTATGTCCCCCATTTTATCTCAATATTCTTTGAATATAAATACAATGATCACTGCCACTATCCTCTTAAGCGGACTTTTTTTCAGCTCCACATCTCTCGCAAACTCAGATAAGGCTTCTGTAAAAAAAACAGCCAATGTCTATGAAACCTATGGAGTACATAACAGTTTAGGCTGCAATAAAAAAAACCATTTCTGCTTATCACCACGTTCAAGAAATGCACCAAGCAATCCAATATTACCTTTAGAATGGATCAGCGACTGGGTCATGTTTCGAGTCAAAAAAGACTATAAAGATAATCCCCCTCCGTATACTAACCCTCCCTCAACCTTAAAGCCTGAAGATTATACCATCTCCTACGGTACCAGCTTCTATGATGCGAATTACCTTCCTTTGCATGGTGATGGAGTGGGCGCCATGATGGTACATTACGACAAATACTGTCTGCCTATTTTCCCCATTGCGAACAACCTTTATACCTGCAGTTTTATTTCCTTAGGCAATAAAACCTATTTCCTGACTTATCGACACGACAGACCCGCTCATATGCCTGCATGTTGCTTATTCTCCCCAAATCATCACCCACAACGCCCCGATTTTGTTAAGCATTTAAATTATGACTTTTTACGCAGTAAACAACTCAATCACTCTGTATTAGCTTATTCTAGAGAGCAATTAACCCTCCACGGTCAAGTACTATTTGGTTTTGCATTTAACAAAGCCACATCACCCGATGCTTTTAATACCCCCGGTTATCAGCACCCTCATTCATTTTTCTTTTCGGGTGATTTTAACACGGCAAAAGCCCCCATTGTCAGTCAAAACTACACCAGCTTTAGAACAGAAAAGCCCAACCCAGAACAAACTTGGGAAAGGGTATCTCGAATGTGTCCGGCCACACCAAAACCTTGTCAGCTTTTTAATTATTCAACTATTTCAGAAAAAAACAACAATAAATTCAAACCAATTCCAGTAGGCTCAGGCTGGGACAAAATAAAATCAGAGAATAATTAAATAAACAGCACACAATAAAAATGCTTCACTACTATTCTTTATAAAATATAAGGAAATTATCCATGAATAAAATCATTCTTTATTTAGCCATTGCCATTATTGTGATTTCAATATTATCTCTCATTTTCTCACCACAAAATTCAACGCCATCTGAAACGGCTTCACATTATCCGTGCCAATTTCCGACACAGGCTCCCCATCCAGATGCAACACAGACGGACTTTAACCAATTTAGCTGGCGTTTGTTTATTGCCCTTAATTGGCCAGTCAAAAGTCAATTAAGAGGCCAACCTGACTGCCGTTTTTCACTTGACGATAAACAACAAAGTGTTTGGCAAAGTTATAAAAATATCAATGATATTTTTATCGAGCAAGGTCAAATCCCCTCCCCTTGGAATCAAACTCAAAATGAAACACCCTTATCCCAATTAACAAAAGTCACTAATCAAGCCTCTAATTTGGCTGAATTACAAAAAATAGGCGGCTGGGTCATCGACCAACAAGGAAATCCAACTTATTATGAAATTTTAGTCAATCAAATATCTTTTGATTATATCGTTAAAAATAAACTCTATGATTACAATACTTTAATTGATAAAGATAATATTAACTTTCCCGACTCTTCCACTCAAATAAAAGCCAGTTGGCGAATATTAAATCCGCCTCAAGATGAAATAAGTCGCTATATAACAAAACAGGCCAATATCCGCCTGTTTGATCAGCAAGGTCAAGCCAAAAACCAAACCACGAATGCCATCCTTGGCTTGGTTGGCTTACATATAATCACTAAAGCAAGCGGTTACCCCCAATGGATTTGGTCCACTTTTGAACACCGTAATAACGTACCGATACAAATGATGGAAAATAACAGTCTTGTCAATCAACCCCAAACGGGCATCAATTATCACTATTATGATGCTAATGCCCGTGCAAGTGATGTCAACCAATCCCCTTGCCTTTGGATGGAAAGGCCGACTATTAATGGCATGAAAAGTAATAACGACACAAAGAAAAGCCCACTTATTTGCCAACCAAAATCAAACATAAGCTTCCAAACCCCCACACCACTTGAGCGTTATACCCCCATAAATGAAATGACCAAAGAAGTGAACCAATATCAACAAGAAAATACACCTGTTCAATATACGGTTTTAGAAAACTATCAATTAATCGCCACTCAGTATCCAACTCAGCCTGATCATCCAAGCGATCCATTAGGGCAACCGAATCCCAAGCTCGCCGCCAACATCACCATGGAAAGCTATGTACAAGCCAGTAGCAGCTGTATCGGATGTCATTCCCAAGCCAGTGCACCGAATAGCCAATATCCTTCCGATTATTCCTATTTATTTTTATCGGTTAACATCCCCACGCCTAAGCCTACAGCGCAATAACCAGCATGAACACTTCCATAAAACGCCCTCTTTAAGTGCTTAACTAAAAGTTATCGTATATTTTGACGGATAATTATCCATGATGTTTTTTACACTCTCTTTGAGTGCATCAAAAGTGATAAAATCATGGCAAGATAACC
>NZ_JAKIKS010000086.1 GCF_023284005.1 Shewanella surugensis | reverse complement strand
TCAATCCACTCTTCATGAGAACGTTTAGTCATGTTAACTCCTGATGTGATAGTCAGACGTTAAAATAAGGGATCAATGAACGCAGTTGAAGATGTACTTGCTCGGACGGTTGAACTCATCTGTGTGTATTTTGCGTATTTACTTGTCATTATATTACACCTCGGTTAGTGATTTTACTCACTTAACCCAGTGTCCGAAAGTACTGCCTAGGATCAGTGTTCAGACTGTTATTTAAGCGAAACCAGCCTGCAATCGAATAACGATCGCGTTTTGCGGGTAATACCTCATGGGGAAATTCTTCACTTAAAAAGACGACGATAGAGCCAAAATTTGGCATGACGACAATGGTATCATTATCGGTTGAAGACGTGGCGGATTGTGGGTTATAAATCACTAGCTCGCCACCATCATTGGCTGACCAGTATTGATTGAGATAAACAACAACCGATAAGACGCGATTGTCCTCACCTTTAAAAGCATCTTTGTGTGTTTTATAAAAGTCGCCTTTAGCGTAATGAGAAAAGTGACTTTCAAAAGAAGATAATCCAAGAAATAAGCGTCTGTTGAAAAAATCTTGTAGAGATTGAGTCCACTTTATCCAAGCACAGCCTGCGTCGCTATCCGTTGTTATCCAGCATATTTCATCAGTACGAATAAAATCATTAATGTTATGATCTTTGGCTCGCCCAATTCCTGCGCGTTTAAAATGCTCATTGGGCAGTTCGGTCATATGTTGCAGTAACAACGCAGTTAAATTGTCGGGTAAAGCAGATGGATGAATACTGTAACCCTTATCAGCAATGTCATTTGCGATTGATTCAAAAAGTGATAGCTCATCATCCTGATGAGTCGAGTGAGGTAGGGTCAACTACATCCTGCCTTAGGCATGAAAACTAACATTAAGTCGCTAATTTAAAAAATGGAATATACGCCAGTTTATCACCATGCCAGAACAGGCGTATGCTTTTTTTAATCATAGAGTGTTTAATATATTAAAAATAGGTTGTTGATAAAATATGCCAGGGAACATTGGTACTTAAAGCGCTTGATTGTATTCCAACGGCCATCAATATGCAGGGTTTAGCTCTTTTGAGTTATTGTTTAAGCTCTTGTATAAGTTCTTGTATAAGCTCAGTCCCTTCCAAATACTGACTCCATGTCATCAAGGTAGGCGATTTGTTCAAGGTTCCAGTCATCATTGTCTAATGGGGTGGTAAACCATACATCGAGAATGGCTTCTGCCATGGGGATCGTCGTGCTGAGAATGCTGAGGACCAATACATTGGCATGATTCCATTTGCGAGCCCCTTTTGCCGACTCACTATCGAGACATAAAGCGGCGCGTACGCCTGGCAGCAATACAGGCGCCTGTGCCCGTCCAACATAAGCAAATACCTTGTTTGGCTTGTTGAGTGGCAACTCGTTTTGCTGCCGCTTGGGTGACTTGGGGCCAATTAGCCGCTTTTGCGCCTTTATGAGGCCCAAGGTAGTTCACCTTATGCTGCCGCTGTATCAGATACGCTAAGATAAAGTCGATAAGTGGAGCATGTTCGTCACTGGACAGGGCTATTTTCATGCTGTTCCTATGTTGAATTTTTCCAATTTTCAATACTCACTCAAGTTTAGCAAAGAAACGTTTAAATCAAAGAAGCCAATAATGGATATTTTTAGTGACATGGAAATGTCAAGACGGCTTTGGCATTTTAAAGTATTAGGTGCTTATGTTTGTTTTTATTGATTTATTGTTTGATACGAATGTTATTTATTGTATCAATATAGTGGTTTTTTTGTTTTAATGTCGATTAGGTTATTTGATTTATTATCGGGTAATTGTTGTTAAATGAAATGTTAGTATTCAGGCAGATTAACCATCTGATTAAATCGGATGGTGTAAGTGGTTACTTTATGAAAGTAAAATACTTATTTTTAAAGGATAAAAAATAATAATGAGAATGTTTGCAAAGGTATTACAACAAAAAAAACCAGTGATGAAATGTATGCTGTCACTTCTCATGTTTGGGAGCCTACTATTGCCTTCATTAGGTTATGCGAGTTCGGCGTGGATCCCGATTATTTTGGGCGATATTACTTTTTTTATTCCGTCACTCGATTTAGACGAGTCAGTGGTTTATCAAGATGAAGAGGGTTACTTATATGTGAAGCTATCAGTTACTCATGGCAGTAAAACACTTAAGCTTGAAGGCAATAAAGGCAGTTGGACAATTACCGAGATCACTTTTAGTGATTTAATGGATGTGTCTCTAGTTGAAAGTGAATATCAATTGCAATATGGCTATTTTTCTGGTGATGGTAAAGAGGATTTTAAGCTGGTTCTGGGTGATGGATGGGAAGATCTGATTATGCAAAATAATGGTCAGAGTTATGGCGTCATTATTTATGAGGCGGCTGATGACGGTACCATAGGGAATATTGATACTAATGGCAATGGTATTCGTGATGATGTCGAGGTTGAAATTACCAAGCTCTATTCTCAAGGGAATGAGAAGGGCTATTTAGAGCACGTATCTTTTTATACTCGCAAGTTTTTATTAGATACCGATGACTTAGATAAGCGCCGTCATTTTACAGAGATGTTGAAAGGCTATGCGTGTCTGTCGGCATCCGCTGCTGGTGAGGATGCTTATGCCAAAATAGTGGGTCATCATTTAGACTCAAAAGCGCGTTTTAATCGGTATATTGGTAATCAAAGTTTTTTAAATCAGCAAACTATGAATGCAGAGAGTATGGACTGTGTATTAGATGGTGGTGGAGTTGAACCTGTTTCAGGGTGTTTTATTACTGAGCCACTTATTAAGTACGGTACGGTGACGGGGAGCTGGTCTATGTCGACGTTAATGCCCGGTGAAAATGTAAAATTAACTCTTAATGTTAAGCATACTCAATATGAGGGGAAATTTGATTTTTCTTATTTATTGAAGGGTGTCGAGCAAGCGAGTTTCAGAGTCAATCCAGGTGTGGAGCACTCTTTTACCATCGATAATTACCTGTTTGAAAATGACGGTTATTTAAAAGTATTAGCGGACAATACCAAAGGAAAAATAGCCAAGTTCACTTTTACGTTAACCTGTTCGGAAAATTAACCTGACATCGTGGCCATATATTTCAATACAGAAAATAAGCGGAATTAAAGGTGGTGAGATGCAGATAAATGTAAAGGCAGCATTGCTATTGTTTGTCGTATTTTTGATTAGTGGCTGTAGCAAAATAACTTATGAAGAACACTGTGCCCCTAAGCTGACATATCGTTTCCCTGATAGCGCATTGTTTGCGGTGATGGATATAGAAAGAGAGGCTCTAGCACATAAAATACAGTCATTAGGATTAGCTTCAAGAGTGAGTTTTGAGATTGAACCCTATGATGACTTTCCAGAGGCTGCCCGCCAGCAATTTTCGATGATCAAGGTGATGTCAAACTCGGTACAGCTGTTAGGGCCGGTTATTCGTTATCAAGCCCCTTTCTTGCGGATCGGAGATAGTCATGATTTATGGTTTTATGCCGACATTGGAGGCCATTTAACATGGCTAACAGAGAGCCAGTTGAGTTCTTTTACGGCTCAATATCCCACAAAAAATCACACTCAGAATGAGCTTAAGCTTATAGGGGTGAACTTAAATCGGTTTGATCTTGAAGCGCTTCCTGAATGCATGAAAAAGTGATGTTAATGAGTTAGGTCATAGTCAAAGCCAATAGAGGTGGATCCGTTTATGGGGAGTATTAAATGACACTGAGTGTGAAACCATTCGGATTAATATGTGGATACTTGTTGTTGTGTTTTCTACTCAATGGCTGTAGCAAAGTTACTTATGAGGCTGATTGTGCCCCTAAGCTGACATATCGCTTTCCGGAGAGTTTGCCATTTTCAGTAATGAATATGAATGAGAAGGGATTAGTCGATAAGATAAAGGAATTAGGTTTTGTTTCTAAGATAGGTTTTATTCCTATGGTGGATTTAAATATAGATCTAAAAAGGATTGCGGCACAAGAAATAGTGGATACACAGGCTGGCTATATACAGTTATTAGGGCCGATTATTCGATATCAAAGCCCTAAATATGCCATTACTCGGGAAGATGCCATATATTTTTATGTTAACTTTCAAGGTAGCAACTTCTGGACTCCTGCTTATCAATTTGATTTTTTTGTTACTTATTTCCCCACTGCGTTACACCTTGATAATCAAACTCAATTAACAGCATCAAAGCTGGATAAGTTTAATAATGAAGTGCTTCCAGAATGCATGCAAAAGTGATGTTAATGATGAAAGGGGCTTGTCATTAGCGGTGAAAATAAACAATGTTTTTTATAGGCAATATTAATAATTATCGATTTAAGGGAAGAAAAGGATCCGTTGTGATAATAACAATAGTATTAAAAAAAAGTGTGTTAAAAAAAGCAATGTACACAGGATTGAATCGAATGCTCTTTCAAGGGAAAGTCTTAAACAATAAAGTAGTGAGTCTGGTCATAAAGGGCTTTGCCTCTCTATTAATGCTGTCGAGTGTATTTGGAATGGCATTTGCGGACGATAGTAAAGATGATGGGCCAGTATTTGATGTGATTTTTACCGATTTGACAACCGGCGAGAAGACGCAGTTTTACACTAAACCGGACAGAATTTTTCACATCCCTGAAGCAGTGACTCAGTCTTATGAAGAAGTGCAAGCATTAGAGGCGATAGCCGCGCAAGCGGAGGTGGAAAAAGCATTAATGGCCACATTCTTACTCGAGCAGGGAGTGAATTTATCGAAAGATCAGGTATTTGATCCTATTGGCATTGATATGAACACTGCCGATGTTCAATTAGCCCTTGAGGAGTTAGAGAGTGATAGCTTAGCAGCCAGCAGCACCGCAACGCTTCAAACCTTAGTCTATGTTAATGGGATGAATAACACTCCAGTGGAGGCTAGACTCAATCTAAATACAATTAAAACAAAAGTAGCGCCGCGTGTAGGTGTTGATATGGTATATCACGCTTGGAACCAAAAAGAGGGACGACTAGAAGAGCTTGCGGAAGTGGCGATGCAACATATTCAACAAGATTACCATTTATCCGATAAAAAAGCTTGGCAACAGTTTGCTTACATATTTATGTCCCCTAAAAAGTATGTATTTGAACGTTTTGCAAAAGAATCCTTAGCATTGATTGATGAAGATAACTATATCAACGATGTGGATTTAAATCGGCACTTAAATGAACAATACCTGCCATTATTGGAGCAGAATCATAAGGTGGTGATCTTGTCTCACTCGCAAGGGAACTTTTATGCTAATCGTGCTTGGAATAAAATCGAGAATACTCCAGCGACAACTAAATATTCCCAAGCCATTGGCGTGGTTGGAGTGGCGACGCCAGCGATTTATGTGGCGGATAATGGCCTTTATACTACCAATACCAATGATCAAATCATTAATGGTATTAGAGCCTTCTCTGAACCTCACTTGCAACCTAAAGTCGCCAATGTGACACACTCATTAACCTGGAATGATGAGCTTGGACATTCTTTAGCAAACATATACCTTGGTGATACAAGTGAAAGTCATGTGATCACTAATAAAATTGCTAATGACATTAATACTACCTTTGCACGATTAACAGTGGCGGGGAGCTGTACGGCGTTTCATAAAAATTTAGGCAATGATTGGGTGGGTTATTACAATCCTGGCACTAATTTTACTGGGAAGTTAGAAATTGTTATCCATGCTTATGATGCACCAAACTCAATCTCGGTGAGAGACAAAAATCATAATCGACTTTTTTGGACGACGAATTATTTCAGCGGGACAAAAAGTGCCATTATTGATTATGATGAAAACAGTATGGGCACGCTTTCGATTGCGATTGGTGCGAAAGACAGCGGCGATAAGTGGGATTTACGCATTAATTGTATTAAATAGTTAAACATCATCAACGAATAATAACCAATACGCCAGCAGGGCTTTACTGGCGTTTTGTGTGCTTAGTTGTATGGCTTAGCGTGTGTGAATTGTTGAGATAGCTTATCTTTTAGTATCGGCTTCTGTTTTAAGTCCAAGCTGGGACAAAATCGTGTCATTTAAGTAGTCGCTAAAACTTGGGCCGTGGTTTTGCAGCATCTTAGGGAACATGGAAATCGGCGTCGTACCGGGGAAGGTATTCACTTCGTTTAATAAGATTTCATTATCCAAGGTTAAAAAGAAATCAATACGTGATAAATGCTTAAGCTTCATGCCGTTAAAGACTTTGATGGCATAGTGGCGGATTTTATCGGTAATATCAGTGGATAGCCCTTTCGCAATCACTTCAGTGATGGCCTGACTGCTTGCATCATACTTTTCATCGAAGCTATAAAAGGTTTCTGTGGCGCAAATGATTTCACCGGGCAGGGTGGCAATGATATTGCCTTGATATTCATACACGGCGACTTCTAATTCACGTGCTTGAATGGTTTTTTCAATAATGACATAGCTGGAGTAGTGAAAGGCGGCGGCTAAGTTTTCACTTAGCTGAGAGACATCATCGACTCTATAGCAACCGACAGAGGATCCCTGTGACGCGGCCTTAATAAAAATTGAGCCCCAATTATGTAAAGCATGCGCGGCTTTGTCTATGGCAGCTTGATTAAACTCACTTAAAAACAATGAAGGGGTGTTAGGAATATCCAGCGCACTAAACCACATTTTAGCGGTGACTTTATTAAAGCAATTGCGGCTGGCTTCAGCATCAGAGCCAAAATAGGCTAGCTGGATTAAATCAAGGTAAGATTGCAAATCGCCGGTTTCGCCAGGATAACCATGTAGGCAAGGAATAACATAGTCTATGGGCCAAACCGCGGTCTTGTTGTGGAAACGCAGCTGTTTTTGATTGGTAATTTCACAGGGATCACCTTCAAGGGTCTGATATTGACCTTGAGGCAGTAGTTCGACACGAGTGACATTATAATGGGGCGATTGGGCTAATGTGTGTTCGAAAAAATGAGCTGAAAGTAATGAGATCGCATGCTCATCTCCACCACCACCGCAGACAAGCAGCAGGTTAATTGGCTTCATGGGGGCTCCTAGTTCCTATCATAATAGTAGGATGGGCCTTTATTCTCTTGTGATGGATACCGATGGCTTAATGGCATCCATTTTCAATAGCTTGGAGGATAAAGGTTTAAAATAAAGCCGCATTATAACCTTAAGCTGTGTTTATACCAATGCAAAAGATAATACCAATTCTATTGAGCCTGAGATTAATGTGGAACCTTTTGGTGAGTTTAAACGTAAGGCTTAAGAATGATTAGAAAAAGACGAGTTTATGGGTGGCTTTATTCATAATTGATAGTTGTTGAATACAATTATTTCCGATCCAATTCATGTACGTTGTAAGTACTTAGTGCTGTTTTACGGCATAGCATAGTCTATGCCGTATAGGTTTTGGTCAAGTATTAACATGGATTTAACCGAGGTTATTGGCAGCTTATGATTTTGCCTTCCATTCGGCCATTAACTTTAAAAATGTTTGATTGACAGATTCAAAACTTTGTTTCACCGATTTCTTCATCTCTGCGAACTCTTTTTTTGCAGATGAGATATCATTTTTTGCCTCTCTTAAATCTTGTTGCTCTTCAAGAGTAAACGGCTGACTCGGTACAGTTTCTGCAAGAGAGGTTTGTTGTATCGTTTCTTTTAAGCCCTGTTGTTTTAACTGTTGGCCTTGAAGCATCGCTGAGTTGGCATTGTCCCAACGCTGTCTAGATAAGGGATCGGTAAAACCATCACTGTCTTGAGCTGAGAAGTTGAAATCACTATAATTTTCATTTACTTGGGTTTCTAGTGCGACTTTCCTTTCGTTCTCTTGTGTTAGTTTAGCTTCTTGCTCATTTTTCGTTTTGATAGCATCTTGAGCGTCAAGATATGCATTAGCAATATCGCGAGGTAAGTGTTTTTCGATGGTGAGTTTTCGTTCATTTTCCCCATACTGAATGGTATAGGTGACTTTATGCTGTCCTGTTTCATCAGCTTGTCTGTTAATATCGAATGTAAATAATTTTTCTATATCATTATCACCTTCTGCACTGACTTGTGATTTGTATTCACCGAATTTTATAAAAAATGGCATGCCATCCATTTCATGATCGGTAAAAAGTGTCTCAACACCAGATAAAAACCCGCTAAGGTTTGTGCCAAGTAGTTTGTCTTCTAATCTTAAAAATAGTTGATCAAAAAATTGGGTTACTTGCTGTTTGAAGGATTGAGTACCCTCTACTTTTGATTTAAGATCATCAAGATATCCAAGTCCAATATGAATATTTTGCTCGTGGTTTTGACCTTTGAGAGTTAAATCGCTAGGTTGTTCGTAAGCACTCGTTATAGCAGTAGATTGTATTGAATTAATACTTCCAGTCATGTTTCATTTCTTCAATTTAGGATTTTTATATATATTAAATAGTCAAAAACAATCTTGATATCAAAAAACAGACAAACTTCTAAAAAGTAAAAAATGACCTATGCCTGATGTTGTTTCGGGTGTATTACTTTTGATAAACTTACCTCTGATTTTTATTTGCATCGGTTAATGCTAATGAAAATCAGAGGGTTAATATATCATATGTGTTGCTTAGTGAAGATAATATTTTAAGTAGAGCGGTGATGATAAAAAGTAACAAAGTGTAACAGCTATATACTCGAATGATCCAACGAGTGATTAATCACCCCACAGCCTTCGGGCCAAGCCTGAAGCCCTTTGCGTGGCTTTAAGACTCGCTTGTTCAAAGACCTTTTCACTGCCAAGGCACACAAAGTGCTGCTTAGCACGGGTGATCCCGGTATAAATAAGCTCTTTGGTGAGTAATTGTTTTTGCGCGGGACTGGGATTAACCGGTAGCACTAAGGCCACTTGATTAAATTCACTGCCTTGGCTTTTGTGTACAGTCATGGCATAACAGGTGTCGTGCTGAGGTAACCGAGCAGGTAGCACGCTGAGTAGGCTGGCATCGGCTTGAATAAAATGAGCCATGAGTTTATTGTTGCGATTTTTATCAGGCAAAATAAGGCCTATATCGCCATTAAAGAGCCCTAAATTATAATCGTTGCTTTGAATGATAATCGGGCGTCCAGCGTAAAATTCTTGGGTGGGTTGAATAAGCTTTGCCCGCCATAGGGCTTGGGTCATACTCTGGTTGATCCCTTCAACGCCATATTCACCGCTGCGCATGGCGCACAATATGCGGTATTCATTGAAACATTCTATGATGGTGTCGCTCGATTGCAATTGATTGTGCACCATAGTCAAATAGCGGCCATAAGCGGCAACGCTTTGCTCAAGTAAGGTGGTTAACCCCAAATTTCCTCTTGAGTGTACTTGATGCTCAAGCCAGCAAAGCTCTGGGTGCTCTGCTTGCCATACCCGTTTGATTTGTTGTTTATTGGAGTGATTAACGGCATTGGCGAGTTGACCAATACCGGCATCGCCCTTAAAGCGATGGCTGTGCATTAACATGCATAAGCTGTCACCGATGTTTGACTCTGTTTGCTGCGTCGTCGTATCGCCTAAGTGTGTATTATCGATAAATGGGCTTAGGTCTTCATCACATAATTGGGACAGGACTTGTGCATGAGCGGGAGAGTAGCGCATGCGCCATTGGTTATTTGCTTGCTCGGCTAACCCCGCGCAGATATCGGCCAGTACGGCGCCCGCTTCAACTGAGGCAAGTTGGTCTTGATCGCCCAGTAAAATAAGCCGCGCATGACTGGGCAGGGCATGCAACAGTTTGAACATCATCGGTAGGTCGACCATGGAGGCTTCGTCGACCACTAACAGATCGAGCCTTAGAGGGTTATTTTCATTGTGTCTAAATTTATGCGAGTTAGGAATAACGCCTAACAGTCGATGCAAGGTTGCCCCTTCTTCTGGGACTTGCGCTAATGCTGTGAGGTGTTGCTGCGCACTATAGGGATAGGTTTTATTGGCATTGATGGTTTTTATATCGGTAGACCACTGTTTTATTTCGGCTTTAAGACGCAACTTTGAGGCTTTAATCGACTCACTTAATCGGGCTGCAGCTTTACCTGTTGGGGCGACCAGTTTGATGCTTAATGGCGCCGCGTCCGTTTTTTCTATGTTACTTGCGTGTTGTAAGCAGAGTAAAAATAACAGCTTGGTGACGGTAGTGGTTTTTCCTGTGCCAGGACCACCGGTGATCACTGCCAGCTTCTTGGTCAATGCCGTTGCAGTGGCAATTTTCTGCCAATCAAAAACTGCTGGGTTTACATCACTAGTTTGTTTTGGATAAAGTAAATTGAGCGTGGTGGCGATGTCATCGATATTATCTGCATTCAGTGAGTAAGCATTATCCCTGGCTAACCGATTAAGCTGTTGACTTACTTGGCGTTCAAATTGATAATAACGCTGCAAATATAGGTAGCCTTTATCTAAAATGATAGGCGATTGGATCAGCGATAAAGGCGTTTTTTCTGCTAAGGGCTGACTCATCGCTAAGGGCTTATTCGTTGCTAAGGGCTTATTCGTTGCTGCAGGCTCTAGGCAGGCGATGGCGCTAAAGCGGGTTAATTTTTCTGTTAATTCGCTACGCGAGCAAGTGATCTGACAGTGGCTTATTTTTTCTTGCAAGGGATTATTGAGCTGAATGTGAGCAAGAGGTAAACAGGTATGCTGCTGAGATAACTGTTGGCTCAATAGTGCACAGATCAATAAAAATAGCGGGGAAAACTCTTGATGAATATGACTGAGTTCTAGGGAAAAATGCCGATCAAGCGGTGTTAAACGGTCTTCTTCTTCCCATTGTTTTAACAACGCTGAAATCGGGAGTGAAGTGCTCAGCCCCTCTGAAATGAAGGGCCCTTGTGTTACCGCCGCAGGTGTTGCATGCAGCGTGTCTATGTCTGGTGAACTCAAGGAATTGGCCTTTTTTTCTTCCATAGTGGGAGTCATTGAGTGTGTCATAGTAATGGCTCCTGCTGCATCGGATAAGAGGGGGCTTCTTGACTGTGTGGATGGGCTTTTCCTTCAAAAAGATCATCCAGTGCAAAGATTAAGGCCTTTGGCGGTTTATCATAAAACACCCCCGACAGAGGATGCTGGTTCGACATGCCCCGTAAGAATAAATAGTAACTGCCGCCCATATGTTGATCAAAGTCATAATGGGGTAAGCGTAACTTGAGGTAGCGATGTAAAGCGAGAGTATAAATAATATATTGCAGATCGTATCGGTGACTCGCGATAGCTTGACTCATGGCATCTCGGTGGTAGTCCTCAAAGTGCTTACCTAAGTGATTGGACTTGTAATCGGCAATATAAAACTGGCCTTGGTATTCGAAGGTTAAATCGATAAAGCCTTTTAACATGCCTTTTAAATCATCAAATTGTAACTGAGCACTATAGCCATATTGACTCAGTAAGGTATTGAGCTGGTGGGCATTCAAGGTGTTAATGGGTAAGTAAAACTCCATTTCGACCAATTTGGTCTCAGGAGGCAGCTGAGCGAGTGACAAGCTGCCTGCTTGATTTAAGGGGGCGGTTAATAAATCCAGATACCAAGCTTTAAGCACAGGCTGCCAACTTTCATCGAAGCCATACTGGCTCATGGCTTGAGGTAAGTGTTGTTCTAAATCCGTTTCTGCTTGGGTGAAGTCAATTAACTCAAGCACTAAGTGCATGAAGCTACCGGCATTTGCCCCTCTTTCAAAGGTAAAGCGGCTAGGGGAGGCATCTTCCTCTTCATCGATGATGATCACTTCAGGAAAGCCTTCATCATCGGCGCCGGGAAGCACTTTTTCATGGCCGACATTTTTGACCAGTCCCGAGTAACTGCCGACTCGCCAAGGGGTGGATAAGGTCCGTTTGAGTATTTTGGCTGACAGTGTTTGATCCTGATCCCATGAGGAGGGGGCATAAAAAGGCGTGCAGGCTATGGCGTCATTGATTTCATTAATCGTAATGGCGTCACACGCAAGTTGCTCTGCCGCAAACTTAACATCTTGATACTCACATTTAGCGTCTTTTATGCCTAATAAATAGCCGATAGCGGTTTCATGAAGTTGGCTCTTGAGTCCGTCCTTTTTAGTGAAACGACTCTGATTGGCAATGGATAAATAACAACGATAAATTGGGCGGGTTAATGCCACATAGAGTAAACGTAAATCTTCGGCGAGCGTTTCCTGTTTATAGGCGTCAAATCCCTCATCTGTTTGCAGCAAATCCCAGATAAGCTGGCCGTCTTTGTGGTACAGCATCGTGCTGGGCTTCCTACTGGAGCGTGCGAGACTCACAAAGGGTAAAAAACAAATGGGATATTCAAGCCCCTTACTCTTATGAATGGTGACAATTTGCACTAGATTTTGCTCGCTTTCTAATCTGAGCTGATTCTCTTCGGCTTGGGCATTGTCTATCAGGGCTTGTTGATACCAGTTCAGTAGCGCATTACAGCCATCGATCTCGGTGGATTTTTGTTGTAGTAATTCTGCAAGGTGTCTAAAGTCGGTGAGTCGACGCTCGCCATCATGACTGGCTAATAGTCGCTCGATCAACTGGGTTTCTTTGGCTAAAAAGAGTAAGGCGGGCATGATCCCCCGCTGATTCCAGAGTTGATGGAGTTGAAAGAATTGTTCTAATAAGGCTTGCCTGACTTCTTCATCCTGATTAAATTTTTGTATTTGTTCACAATTAAACCCCAGTAATTGCGTCGCCATGGCGCTGCGCAGTGCTTGCTCATTTTTCGGTAATGCCATAGCGTTTAATAATATCGCCATTTCTCGGGCTTCAAGGGTGTCATAAACGCTGTCTCTACTGAGAAAAACTGCGCCTATTTGTCTTTGTCTTAAGGCTTTTTTAATCACCGCCGCTTCATTTCGGTCTCTGACTAATATGGCAATATCTTTTGCGACTACCGCTCGCTGTTCAATCTGACAATGTCCTTGCTGGGCAAGGGTGAGTAAACGTGAAATCTCTTCAGCGCTCGCCTCGGCAAGCTGTATTCTGGCATTGACTTTATTGAGGCCCTTTTCTGGCTCTTCACTGAGTAGCTGTATTCGTAATGCACTGCTCGTCACGGTGTTATCGACGGTTTCAATCAGGGCTTTATGGCTTTTTCTATCGGCAGCTTTTACTGCTTCAAAGGGAATGGATTGGCTCATAAAAGCATCATTGTGATTGTCAAAAAGGCAATTTACTCCTTTAATCATGAGCTTGCTGGAGCGATAGTTGGTATCGAGACTGTAATGATGTTGGGTCTGTTCTCGGGCTTGAATATAAGTGTGAATGTCGGCGCCGCGAAAGGCATAGATGGCTTGTTTTGGATCACCGATCATCAATAAACCTAAATGGTCACTGGATAATGCTTGCTGATAAATCTGACTGAAAATAGTAAATTGCAGTGGATCGGTATCTTGGAACTCATCAATTAAGGCCACAGGAAAGCGCAGCGCGATGTGTTTTGCCAGCTTCATGTGGTCGTCATCGGGACCGTTTACTTCACTTTGCTCAGTCTTTCTATGTTCTTTATTGGCCTCATTGACTCCATCTTTAGCGCTTAGCGCATTGGCCAAGGTTAACAGTAAATCATCTGGGGTCATTAAATTACGTTCTGCTTTTTGCTGTATGAAACGCAGTGAAATACCGCTTCGAGCTTGATATAAAAAAGCGGGCAGTAATTCACTGAAAAGCTGATGAATTTGTTCAATGTGGGCTAATAAGGGTGCCTCGTTGGGTGTGGGGGTTGGGTGTTTTTTATTCAGTTTGAGTGCGTTGAGCGACAGGTGTGACAAGACTTTCATTGGCGGCAAGCGATCGGTTGAGGTGATCCAATTGTCTAGCTCATCAAACATTTTTGCCAGTTTGGGGTAATGATCGGCAAGCTTACCAAATCGAGCACCATTTAAAGGCAGCGCATGCAGCAAGGTTTCGAGGTTTTCTCGCTCTTGAGGCCAGAGGCTAAAAAAGCGCTTAAGGCTTTGGTTTAAACGTTCGATGAGCTTATCGAAGGCCATGGGTTTTGGCGCGGCGATAGCAAGGCTTGCGCCTAATAAGGAGCGTAATTGCTTGCCTAATACTTCGGGATCATTGATGTCTTTTTGGATGATCCCAGCGATATTTTCTGGCATGGCATAACAATGTTCACGCCAAAAATCTCTGACGGCATGATGCAAAAATTCACTGTCATCCAAGGTGAATTCTGATTCAAATAATAACGATGACTCAAAGGCAAGATCGGCCAAGATCCGCTGACAAAAACCGTGAATGGTAAAAATAGCGGCCTCATCAAGGGATTTCAAGGCGAGATCTAAGCGCCTAAGGCAAACAGGGCGAGCATCGACTGGGGTCTGTTCATACAATTGATTAATAAAATCATCATCAACCTTTAAACCCATGAAGCCTTTAAACGTCGCCTGCACCCGTTTACGGATCCTATCTCTGAGCTCTGCGGTGGCGGCATTGGTGAAGGTGACCACTAAAATTTGTTCACAGCTTAAGGGGGACTCAATGCCAACACCTAATAGCAGCCTTAAATAAAGCCCTGAAATAGTATAAGTCTTACCTGTTCCTGCACTGGCTTCAATTAAACGAGTACCCGTAAGAGGCAAGGTGAGGGTGTCCAGACTCGCTGAGTGTATAAACTCAACATTGTCTTGTTGGCTGGTTGGTGAGGGGCTCTCTGAAGACGTCATATTGTGGCTCATTATGTTGGCGCCTCACTCTTGGTTTGATGCTGATTTTGCCCATGAACGTGCTTGCCTGATGGTGTGTCTAATGGGGGGGATGCTTGACTGGTTTCAGTTAAGCTGAGTGTGGCGGCAATCGACTCGACAAAATGGGCTAAGTCTTTAAGTGGGCCGCTTTGATACAAGCTGAGCTGGGGTAATAATAAGGTTTGGCTTATGATGCCAAAGGTGTCTTCTTCAAAATCATCAGGAAAGCGATAGAGTCTGTGAAAATGGGGATCTTTTGCATCGCCAAATTGGGTTTGTTCATTTAACCAATGAGAAGCCGCGCTGTCGAGCTTTTCTTGATGTTCGCCTTCTGCTTCAACATAGGCATAGGATGTATTTGGAATAAAGGCTAAAGGTTGTTGTTGCCCTTGATAAAAGCCTGAGATCCACAATTGCAGTTGTTGTTTCGCTTGCTGGGCTTTTACGTTTTCAAATGCATGGTATTTACCTGCGTCGAGCAAGTAACTGGGGTGATTAAGTCCCATGGCATTGAGGCATAAATGTCGTAAATAAACCCGAATGAGATCTTTCGATTTCGCGGTTCCGGGGCGATAATTGACCAGTCCTTTGGCACTAATATCATCAATACGGCCTGTTAGTGTCATCGGAAATGGCAGATCAAATTGAAGTTTAATATCACAATGTTGTTTGTTGGCTGCACTTTTTGAAGTATTTGTCTGTATCTCATCGTTTTGTTTATTTTTATCTTGTGGCTCATTACCTTGCAAATAGTATATTCTGTCGATCAGCGGCAGCAGATCTTTTTGATACTCGTTGAGTAATAAATGATCGAAAGGCGATAAAGGCAAATCTCCGCTGGCTTGCAGTTTTTGATAAAACAAGGGATCGGGTTGGCTGAACCCTTTATCAATCGTATCTTTGAGTATGCGACTTTGTAATTGATATCGCTCAAGGTTATCTAAAGAGAAAGGTTCATCATTATGATCCATTTGAATATCGAGATTCAAATCCACTTTTAAAGTACGTTTAAAAAAGTACTGCGCCGGATTGCGATAAAAACGAACTAAGGCGGATAAGTCTAGGGCTTCCTCCTCCTCTGTGGTAACTGCTTCTGTTGTGAAAAAGGCTGTTGTGGCAGAAGCCGCATCGAGTCTCCCACGTTCTTTACTATTATCATCACTTTTATGGGCATTAGGATGAGTACCGATAAAGGCTTGATACAGTGAGTCCATCTCTAGGACTGCCGCTGTTTCTGTCTGATCCTGTGCGGGTAGCGTCGTAGCCTGTTTTTGGATCGGACACCACTGAATGGCGTAACTTTGTTGCAGATGAACAGGCTCGTTTTCAGAGTTTGCGCCGGTTTGATAAAGCTTAGGATCAAAGGGCTGTAGCGGCATTTTGTGTAATAATTGCTGCGCAATGGCCTGTTCAACGTCGCCGATCTCGATTGTTGAGTCGAGTTGTGGATCGGTTGATGGACAGGTTTGCTGCTCAGTGTTAAGGCTCTCATGTATAAAGGCTTCGGGAAGATAACAAAGCTGGCAATATTCGACTAACTCTGAGACTAACATGGATGGGATCCGCTCTGAGTTATCGCGTTCACTGTGACCAATATAGCTGATATAAAGTTGCTCTCTTGCCGATAGTAAGGCCTCTAAAAATAAATATCTATCGTCGAGGCGGCGAGAACGGTCCCCTTTACGGGCAGCAAAATGTGCGACGAGATCAAAGCCCACTGGGTATTGGATCCGGGGATAAATGCCATCATTCATACCCAATAAGCACACGATTTTAAACGGAATAGAGCGCATAGGCATTAAAGTGCAAAAATTGATACTGCCTGCAAGATAACGTTGCCCAACACGCGATTCAGATAAGGTTTGCTTAAACCACCCATGCAATACTTCTATACTCAAGGCTTGGTGGTGCAAGGCATCATTGAGCTCTGTGGTCAGTTTGCTTAATGCTTCTCTTACTGTTTGTAATTGCTCTCTTTCATCGTCATCGACATCATAAAAATCATGTAACATTTGTTCGAGTTGAATTTGTCTGTCAGTGATCGGCGTGGCGCTGAGCAGTAAAGATTGATGCAAGTCGATAGTTTCAATGAAATTGAGTAACTTACCTAAGGCTTGTGCCGATTGTCCCTCAATACCTTCAACGGCAAGGGTATCGTGATATAGGGGAGAGGCATCACTAAAGGCATATCCGAGTAATAAGCGTTTAATGCCGAAAGCCCAAGAGTTCTGGTTAAAAGGAGGCAGATCTTGTTTCATGCGACTTTTTTCATCTCGTCCCCAGCGCACTTTGGCTTGCTCTAACCACTGGCGAATGAGACTTAAATCATCATTATCTAATCCAAAACGCCTTAACACAGCGGGGACTTCTAAAATGCCCAGAATATCGGTGAGTCCAAATCGACTCTGATTAATATTCAACAGATGCAAGAAACTATTGATCAGCGGTGACTCTTGCGCGGCCCCTCTATCGGCAATGGCGTAGGGAAGATAGTGAGCGCCTTGCTTGGCAGCAAAAACGGCATCAATATAAGGCGCATAAGCGGCCACATCGGGCATCATGATAACAATATCTTTGGCGGCGAGCAGGGGATTTTTTGCGAGCATCTCTAGCAGGTGATCGTGCAGGGTTTCGATTTCTCTTAAGGGGCTGTGGCAGCTTCTTAATGTAATCGAGGTATCGTGTTTATCTAAACAACGTCTGCCAGTGAGACTTTGATAAAGGCTGGCATTTGGCCCTAGGCTTTGACCACGGGTTTCGAGGTTTAAAATATCCGATTGCACGCCGGCGAGTAGCGGTTGTCTATTCGTGGCCCTTGCTAAGGGATTGACGCCTAAAGGCGCCATGCTTGAAGGCGTCATGTCTAAAGGATCGATAAAACAGTCAAAGTTAAATTGAGTATGACTTTCGGGTAAGCCTAAGATCAGATCTAATAGCTCTCGGCCCATTTTGCCGTTATTGGCCAATAGTGGGTTGCCCACTTCTAGCTTGTCTTCCCATAGCGTATCTAATTGTTTTTTATTTGTATATTCGAGTGCCATTCTGGCGCGTAATTTGGGATCGATAATATCGCCCCAATAATGCTGACAAGGGCTTAGGCTGAGCATGATGACATCAATGCGTTTCGCTAAATGGTAAATGACGTCTAAGGTTTGCGGCGCCATGGATGAAATGCCGAACACAAACAGTCTTTTGGGTAAGGCGGCTAAACAGGTACTGGGATCATCGAGGGCATCAAACAGGGCTTGATGTAAGTTGGCCCGGTGGTATTGGCTTTGATTAAGTTCATTGGCATTAAAATCAATTAAGGCGCGCCATAATAGAGGTTGCCAAGCTTGTTCTTGAGTGAGTTTGATGGGGTGTTCATGCTTTTCCCAGCTCGCAATCCAATCGGGACGATAGACTAAGTATTGGTCGAAAATATCTGCAATACGGCCACATAATTGATAGAGCTTAAGCGGATTATCTTGTTCAAGATAGTCTTTTAGGGGTAAAAAAGCCTCATGGTTTAATAAACGCGGCAGCAGATCCATCAGCTTCCATGTCATGGCCGCTTTGGTGAAGGCATTTTCTTTTGGCACATCATCAAGCAAGGCGTGACACAATTGCCAAATAAAGCTTGAGGGCAGCGGGAAGTCGAGCACCGCAGCGATATTATTATGCTTGGCAATTTCTAATCGTAACCAAGTCGACATGCCCGGACTTTGTACTAATATATGTTCGGGTTGTAAACATGACATATTAGGCAAAGGGCAGGCCAGCTCTGTTGCCAGTTGTTTAGAGAGGGCTTCCATCATATTAGATTGGATCAGATAGAGCATGAGTGACTTAAGCCTTGATGTGCAATAGGAGGTGATGCTCTATTCTATACTGAAATGATTTAAAATTGCCCCGACTTTTACGCCATATGCAATGACTTATCGATTGATTGATGAATTATACCCCTTCGAGGGGGAAGTAAAGTATAAATTAATTTTATGTCAGTTTATTTTGAGACGAGTACTGTCGTTGTTGGTTTTTCTGAAAGATTATTTTCAGAAATGAAGTAAAGGCTAAAGTGCTCGGGGGAAGAAGGATTTATTGTTGCGCGTAAATGGAGGTATAAGGACGTAAGTGTGCATAATTGAAATCTAAATTCATCATGAGTCTTTCATTAGCAGCAATCTCAGCTGTTTTAACAAAACGACAAGCAGAATAGGTGGTTAGTGCGGCTTCTTCAAAATAACCTTTTGGATTTGAATCAATGACTTCCATATCGATAGGATAGCCATTTTTGTCAAGGTAATAAGCTAATAATACCCAACCTTTTATTTGCTCGTTAACGGCCTGAACGGGCAATGTTTGAGTATGATCGCAATCAACAGGCAATGCTTTAGAAATGACTTCAGGTGCATCACGGGTGTCAGTGCAGACACAAGCTGATAACCCAATAACGCCAATAAACAGAATGAAGTACTTCATAAACCTCTCCTTAACGTATTGGCGAAAAAACTAATTTATTGAATTTATTGAATTTTAACCGAAAACCTTATAGACCATCTAATATGAAAACAGATAAATATACTGTATTCATTAAATGTTACTTTTAAGTGAATATCAAGTTGTTTTTTATTGTAAGGTTGAAATGAAAATAATGGGGGGTTGAAACAAGAGGTTGCAGAGGGACACAATGGGGTTCAAACCGCATGGCAGCAGATCATTTGACTGGATGCTTTTTTACAAGATTCTCTGTTCGTTAATTCATCCTTTTTAACTTTATATTCACATGGCAATATGCTTTTTCTTATGTTCATTAAAAATACTTAATGAAGCTGTATTGGCTTTTGTATGACTATTTTTATGAGTATTGGGCATGCAGTAACTCAAACCTTCCGTTAGATTTAAGGATAAAATCAATGAAAAAGTATTTTGTTATCGCCGTTCTTTCCATGTTGAGTCACAGTGCATTTGCATTGTGCTGGGATTATAAATTTACACCCGCTGGCACCAAAAGTAGTAATGGCTATGATTATCAAGAATCGGGTGCACCGACTTATAACGATGCCCAGTCGGGGCAATTTAGTGTGGTGACGTATAATGTGGATGGTTTCCCTAACTGTATTGGGGGTAATACAAAAAGTGATTTTAAAGTTTTACTGTCGAGACTCAATACGGCAAGTTATGACATTGTGTTATTACAAGAAGTGTTTAGCCCTGATAAACATGATTTTATTAAAGATGAAGACCGTGTGGAAGTGATGAATTATCCTTATCGCTCTAAGCATTGGCGAGGCGGGATCATCTCTTATGGTGATGGACTATTGCGCTTATCGAAATATCCTTTTGAGATGGGGCAACGTGATGATGATGATTATTCGTTAGCAAGCTTCGAATCTGAAGAGTTCTCATCTTGCTATGGTGGTTTAACCGATGGTAATCCTGATTGTTTAACTGAAAAGGGCTTTACCGTTGCTAAAATGGAGATTAATGAAGGTTTTGAAGTGCATGTGTATAACACCCATATGGATGCCGGACGCAGTGATGAGGACATGGAAGCAAGACGCGGACAAATGCAGCAATTGGCCGATTTTATCAGTGCCCATTCAAGTGATGCGAGCATCGTCATTGGCGGAGATTTTAATATGAAATGGGCCGATCACTCTCAATCAGATGCACATCGTGAAATTTGGGACGATTTCTTGGCTCAGACGGGTATACGTTTAGCCTGCCAAGATTTAATTGATGGTGATGATACCTCGATTGATAATTGCAGTGATGATGAACGTGCTAATACGGATCAAATTGGTTATGCCAATCACAGTGACAGTCATACATTAACGTTAGGCGATTATCATGAGCTAAGTTTGTTTACTGATTTAAGCGATCATGAGCCTATGTATGCTTCTTTTACTTGGGTTAAAAATGACTAAACTTTAGTATAGGATAACGCCTGAAAGGGGATATACCCGATGGTTTTCAGGTGTTTTTATGTTAAAAGGGGCTTTTTTATTGATGAAGACTGACAGGGGATCAAGAACACCGAGGCAGAGTATTATCTTTATAATTTATTGTGGTACAATTTTATTACTCTTGAGTTATTCCAGAAACCATCAAAGATGCTGAAAATCCCAATGCAGACCATTTTAGCGCCGAAAAACTTAGCGCAGAAGTTCATCGCCCAGTTACCGCTTTTAGTACTCAGTACTCTTATTATGTTTTCTGCTACCTTATCGGCTGCTGAAGTGACCCAATTGGATGAGAGCCTCGTGAGTGTGGATAATCGTTCTACAGCGCAACGCAATGCAGGGATAAAGAAAGCGTTTGATAACGTGATCTTAAAAAATTCAGGCCTGCAAAGTGCGCTTAAAAATCCTTTGGTGGCTGCCAAGCATAAAAACCCCAATGCCTTGATGACCCAATATGGTTATCAAGAGAAAGAGGGGCAGTTATACCTTAAAGTAAACTTTGATAATCGCAGTATAGTGAATTTATTGAGGCAAGCCAACTTACCGGTTTGGGGTAAACAACGTCCATTAACGTTAATCTGGCTGGTGAGTGATAACGAAAATGGTCAGCGTCAAATTACCAGTGATGAGTCCGATACTCCGATGAAAGAAGATTTTTCTCGTCAGGCGAGTAACCGCGGCATGCCGTTTATTTTTCCTTTGATGGATTTGGATGATTCAATGCGGATAAGTGTCACGGATGTCAGAGGCATGTTTGTTGATAATGTGGCTGGCGCGTCGAGTCGTTATCAAGCGGACTTTTTTATTATGGCCTCTATTGAAAACAGTGGTTCTGGCGTGGAGTATGCGTTGAGTTTGTATGCTAAAACCCGTAATGCAGCTTCAACAGCGCCGCTGTTATCGATGAATAGCGACGCGAATAATGTGAATACGGCTATTAGCGCTATGATGGCGAAAGTCAGTGAATATTATGTGGATCAATATGCCATTGTCGACTCAGGCGATCAATTGTCTGCTAAAGTGACATTTTCTGGGATAAGTAACATGCAGCAAATGGTGGCACTTGAAAAATATATTGGGCAATTAAGAGCAATAAAGTCCTCTCAATTAGTTGAAATGAAAGATGATAGTGTGACTTATGACTTTGCGCTTTTCAGCACCCAAGCTGACTTGTTTCGGGTGATGGACTTAGAACCCAGATTGAAACCCTTGTCGAAGTCTGCCGAACCGGTGATGTCTACTATGGGAAGCTATTCATCGGGTGCGAATGGATCTGAGGCTTACTCATCAAGCCCTTATTCGCCTAAAACAATAGGAAGAGGCACGTATATACAAGGTCAAGGAGGCACGCCAAGTGCGGGGAAAACTCCGACTAAAATCCCCGTAATCGCGACGATTTATCAATGGAAAGGACATTAGCGGCTGCGCATGTTAACATACGCGCCAGTATACAATAACGTATTGAGACAGATCTGAGTGAAGTCGAGTTCACCTTTACAATTATCGTTGCCTGTTTCTTTGCCTGATGATGAAACCTTCTACAGTTATTATCCGGCAGCAGGTAATGATGAATTAATTCAAAGTTTGCAAGATTGTGCACAAGGAAAAGCCAAGCAAGCCGTCTTTGTTTGGGGGCCTGAAAAGTCAGGTCGAACCCATTTAATGCATGCTGCCTGCGCGCAGGCGAATGATGTAGACCGCAGTAGTTTTTATATTCCGCTTGGTATACACGCCAGCATCTCCACGGCCTTATTAGAAGGGCTCGAAAATGTCGATCTTGTTTGTATCGATGATGTGGATGCGATTGCGGGCCACCCTCTTTGGGAAGAAGCCATTTTCGATCTGTATAACCGACTCATTGAGCAATCTCATAGCGCACTGATTGTGAGTGCCAAAGTCTCTCCGAGTGATTCTGGCTTTATGCTACCGGATCTGGTGTCTCGTATGCAATGGGGGCTCAATTATCAATTACAGCCCATGGCAGATGATGAGAAGCTAGCAGCACTGCAACGGCGCTCGGCAATGAGAGGCTTACAATTGCCTGATGATGTGGGGCGATTTTTATTGAATCGTTTGGCGCGCGACTTGAGAACCTTATTTGATGTATTAGACCGGTTAGATAAAGCCTCGCTTATTCATCAAAGAAAGCTGACGATCCCTTTTGTGAAAGAAATGCTGAGGTTATAAGCATTTTACTTAGCCGTTCTATTCATTGAGTGCGGGTGATAGTCAGCCGCTTTGTTTAGCGAGCATGAGTCATTTTCAGTAGCAAGATGTAAAAATAACAGTTAAAGCGGAAGCCTATTCGTCAGTGATATGACCAATAGGCTTTTTTCATATTGAATGAGAATCGCAAGATAATATGCTTGGGTTAACGCTCACCACTGAGTTTCAAGGGTGGATGAGGGCGGCTAACGCCAATCTCTGCACTGGTATCCACATCATCCCTTGCTTGCGTTTTGTTAAGCGTATTCATTTGGCTATTCGATAGGGTTGGGGCCTGTACTACGTTTTGTGCCCAAGTGTCACCCACTATGAGTAATACTGGCTCGGGCAGGCTAGCCAGTAAGGCTTGCGTATCCAATGTGGGCAAAATGGATGTGCCAACAATGGCAAATCGCTCAGCAACCTTGTCTTCACCAATGCGGCCACGTTGTCCCCAATGAACCAAAATATTATTGGCAGTCGGGTTGGTAGGCTTATCGGTTACCGCGACATCGCGTTGAATATTAAATCGATCACTCATCATGGCTTCTTCAAATAACATCGCCATGTCTTCTTGTTGGCTGGTGTAAGCGTAATAATCACTGGCTGCATCTGCGCTAAAGAAGGCACTAATGTCACTCGGTGTGTAGGCTTGTTGGGTTTGTGTGGCACTTTCGCCTCTAAAGCTGACATTGGCAAGGGCGTGCATCACATCACTTGTGAGCGGGATTTGGCTGATGAGCTGATCTGAAATCGATAATTGGTCATTACTGATCCATTGATAATCATCGATGAGTCTGGGACCTTGCAGTTGGGAGTGCAGTGAAATAGGAAAATAATCATTGGCATGAGCGAGTTCATGATATAGCAAAGAGGCTAAATCGGGCGTGAGGGCCTCAAGAGAGCGAGGACTGCGAGCCGCAATGGAGAAATATTGTGAGGCATAATCATTATTTTGGACATATCGCCACGGCATCAAGAAATCAAGTGATTCGCCAAATTGGCTGCGGTAATCGGGCTGTTCATTAATGGTATCGCGTTCGCTGGCTGTGAGCCATAAATTGTCGGGGTCTACATAAATGGCGCCTGTTTGCGCCCAATAAAAAGACGGACGAATATCTTCACTGATCACAATGGCAGTAACCGATTGTAATAAAGTTAAAAAATCATCTTGGGGATCCATCTGCTCCAAAAAAAACATAAAATTATCGCCCATCCACTGGTGAGAGACTAATAAGCGATCTTCTATGGCTGCTTTCATGGCATCCGCGTTATCTTGCTGGCCGATTAAGGGCAGGGTGGTTAATAAACAACTTTCATTGAGTTGGTTGGAATAGACACAGGCTTGTATCGCATCGGCATAGGGAGAGCTAGGTTGGTAGGCAAAGGTTCTGGCTAAAGGCTGAGGAAAATAATCAGATGTGATGGCGTTTTCAAAAGTGATAAGCAAGTACACATCATCATTGACTTCAGCGCCATCGATTATCGCCATAGCCCGTAGTGTGCTGATGGTGTCTTGTGAAACGGCGGGTGCACTGAACAAAGGTCGGTCTATTTCGCTTAAGTCGACTAACAAGTCTGGGCCATCGGCAATACACCAGCTTAAATTTGTCATGGTATCACTCATAGCGTAATACCTGAGACTCACGAGACTGCCTTGGGTGACTTGATGGCTGACTCTGATATGGGCATTGTTAGTTTTGGCTGCCTCGACATCGATGCTGATGCTTTCACTCCAGGTTTCGCTCTGAGTCGATATGTGCACTTGTAATGTATAGGTGCCGCTGCGGGGGGCTTCAAACGCTAATAGTGGGCTATGAGGCGATATTAATACTAGTGGCTCGCCACTTAATTGTTGCCAGTTAAATTGATAATCGACACTGTTTAACGGGCTATTGTTGGTGTTAATTTGAGTCAAAATTGCGCCAGATTGCTGGGCATAATACGTCGCTTCAATTTGAAATTGCAGCGCGGAGTTTGTGCTAACAGTGGTCAATGAGGATTGAGTTGATGCATCCTGTCCTGCAAGCGTATCACAGCGAGTCATCGTGGCACTGGGTGTGCCACTGTTGCTGTCATCATTATTATTATTAATGCTAGTATCATCGCCACCGCCACCACAGGCTGAGAGGACTAAGGTTAAACTTAAGCTCATCATGAGACGAGATAAAGAAGAAAGTTCCATTTTATGGCTGTCCTTGTAACGTGAAGTTGTTCGTCATTATTGTTGTTTTACAGGAATATAACATAAGTCAGATGGCTTGGGTATTCCGTGGGAATGTAGGGGGTATTTATAACGACATCCATGTCTAACGGCCAGTTCGATGTCCGATATCTCCCGTTCAAAGAGACCACTTTTGTGGTCTTCACCCTGCGGTGAGGCTAAAGTCGTGGATTCCCATCCACACTGGGCCAAAAGGGGATCTACAGCAATCCCCTCTTGGATCACCTTGCTGCCCCTAGCGGAGTGACATGCATTGGTTAGGTGCCTCGTTCTTATAGAATAAAGAACTAACATTTCCGATGTTACGTCCCTATAACCCGAAAATTAAACAGACATCCTTGTCTGTTCTACGTTATGTATTCAAACGAACTTCAGCCACTCCGATGGGGAATGAAAGCAATGGGTTGCTTAGAATTGGATTTTATTATCGATGTTTTAGCTCCAGAGAGTCGTTGTTTGATGATTATGATCCTTGGCAGTACTTTCGGACACTCGGCTAAGTGAGTAAAATCACTAACCGAGGTATAATATGATGACAAAGAAAATACGCAAAATACACACAGATGAGTTCAAGAAAGAAGCACT
>NZ_JAKIKS010000085.1 GCF_023284005.1 Shewanella surugensis | reverse complement strand
TTGTACACTTCTCAGATCTAAACTGAATAAATTCAATCTATTCTCATAAAAGTGGTGGGTCGTGAAGGATTCGAACCTTCGACCAATTGGTTAAAAGCCAACTGCTCTACCAACTGAGCTAACGACCCATCTTGTTCATCACACGTTTGTACACTTCTCAGATCTAAACTGAATAAATTCAATCTATTCTCATAAAAGTGGTGGGTCGTGAAGGATTCGAACCTTCGACCAATTGGTTAAAAGCCAACTGCTCTACCGACTGAGCTAACGACCCATCTTGTTCATCACATGTTTGTACACTTCTCAAATCTAAACTGAATAAATTCAATCTATTCTCATAAAAAGTGGTGGGTCGTGAAGGATTCGAACCTTCGACCAATTGGTTAAAAGCCAACTGCTCTACCGACTGAGCTAACGACCCATCAAAATCAAATCTAAAATGTCAGAGATAGATAACCTATAAGGCATTAATCACCAACAAACTATTTGACTCCCTCAAATACCTATCTCGTTCTGAGGGCGCCTATAATACCGTTTTAATCTCTTCATGCAAGCGTAAATTAAGCCTTTTTGACCAGTTGCATGAAAAACCATCGAGAAGATTATTTTTTAGATTATGTCAAACTAAAGCTCGCCTAATTTTTGTTCGGCAATGCGGGCGGCTGCACTTTTTGCGTACTCTTTAATAACATTTTGATAGAATTTACGTGCGCTAGCATTATTACCTTGCTTTTTAGCAATCATGCCTAACTTCACCATACTATCACCACGCTTAGTCGAATTTTTATACTTTCCGACCACCGTCGTAAAGGCCTTCTGCGCTCCCGCTAAATCTCCTTTGTTATATAACAGCTGCCCTAGCCAATAGTTCGCATTAGCGGCATAAGTCGACTGAGGATATTCAATAATAAATTGACGAAAAGCAGGAATAGCATCCTCATACTTTCTTTCTTTAAGAACTAAGTTAACCGCTTTTTCATAACTCGCCGTTTCTCCCAACGAGCTAGACACTGGTGTCATCGTTTCATCTTGAGAAGACACAACGGAAGAAGACCCACTGGATAAATTCGCGATATCATCATACAACTGCCTTTGACGTTGAAGCATTTGGTTCATTTGATAACCTTGCTCCTCAGTCAATCCCCGTAAATCCAAGACATCTTGCTGCAAAGCATCTAAGCGTTGCTGCATCTCAAATTCACTCTGTTGTTTTGCTTTAATAATCCTTTCTAACTTTGCCACTCTAGTATTAATAGAGCTTGAAGTAGTAGCAATATCCTCAACAGGAGCAGGCGCTGCAAAAGCAGCGCCTGTTGTAAGGGATATTGCCGCAATAAATGCGGCGACTTTCATAAGAAAAACCCTGTTACCTTATTAATAAACTAAAATGGCTCGGCGGTTTTGTGCAAATGCAGCATCAGAGCGTGAAGTATCAGCAGGTTTTTCTTCACCATAACTGACGATACTCATTTGACTTGGTAATACACCCATACCTTGTAGGTATTTAGTCACTGACTTAGCACGACGTTCACCTAGAGCAATGTTGTACTCAGGTGTACCACGCGCATCGGTATAGCCTTCAATAACCACTTTCACATTTGAATGCTCAACTAAATAAGCCGCATGTGCTTTCAAGATCTCTTCAAATTGAGGAGATACAGCACTGCTATCAAATTCAAAGTAAATCACATTTTCTTTTCTTAGCTCTTGGAATTTAAGACGTTGCTGCTCCTCTGGTGACACGATTGGAGCCACGCCACCCGTTTGTACACCATTTGCAGCCGATTCACTTGATGTGGTCCCATTAGTACTTGTTGCATCGGTCTCTGTTTCCGAAGTTGAACTACAAGCACTCACAGCCATAATCGGAAGTACAACCAACATTGCTTTAAACAGCTTATTTAAATCCATTATTAAATCCTTAATCTTATTGTTTAGTTAGAGAAATGGTGACCAAGAAGGTGATTTCACTTCCCCTTGACCCATTGGTAATCTTGCTTTAAAACGACCATCCATTGATACAG
The DNA here is from genome assembly GCF_023284005.1 of Shewanella surugensis. Taxonomy (GTDB): domain Bacteria; phylum Pseudomonadota; class Gammaproteobacteria; order Enterobacterales; family Shewanellaceae; genus Shewanella; species Shewanella surugensis. The sequence continues at coordinate 24,071 of NZ_JAKIKS010000085.1, read as the reverse complement.
CCGCCAATACTTGCTTACCTTGATAAGTTGTCCCATAAATAACCATGGTACCATTAGGTGCAATACTTGGAGATTCGTCTAGACGCGTCTCCGTCAACACTTGCATAAAGCGCGTTTTTAAATCCATTCTCGCAATATGAAATTTACCTTGCGTCCGGTTCACGAATACAATACTGCGTCCATCAGGCATCACCGCCCCGCCAAGATTCCATTCACCTTCAAAGGTTAAACGGGACACTTTACCGGTACCCAAATACGCTCGATATAATTGTGGCCTTCCACCTCTCTCAGAGGTAAAAAGTAAAGACTTACCATCTGGAAACCACCTAGCTTCGGTATCGATAGCATAGTGATTGGTGACACGAGTCAAGGCCTTGGTTGCAATATCCACAATATAAATGTCAGGTTGACCATCTTTTGAAAGTGTAATCGCTAACTTCTTCCCATCGGGAGAAAAAGAAGGAGCCCCGTTAATACTGGGGTAACTCGTGATTTTAGTCCGTACTTGTGTATAAATATCTTGTATATAAATCTCTGACTTTTTATTTTCAAAACTCACATAAGCCAATTTCCTACCGTCGGGTGACCAACTGGGTGACATTAACGGTTCAGGTGAGCGAAGTAACATCTGTTCATTGTAACCATCATAATCCGCAATCATCAAACGATAAGGAAATTTTGCACCATACTCGACCACGACATAAGCTATTCGGGTTAAAAATGCGCCTTTAATGCCAGTTAATTGCTCATAAACAATATCACTAATCCTATGAGCATATTGTCTAAACTGAGCTTGAGTAATCACCGCTTCACGAGTATCGAGTAATAAATCATTTTTCGTCGCAGCTGGATTTTGCTGTGCTTTAACTAAATCAATTAAATCAAAGCTCACTAAATATTTACCAGCTCCATAGGGTTTTATCGACCCCATCACCACCGCTTCAGCGCTCACGTTAGCCCAAGCAGCAGTGTTAAATTCAGTGACACCTGAAATACCCTTTTGCGGTAAACCAAAAGTATCAATGGGATGAAATGTCCCACTTCGGGCCAAATCCGATGTCACTACATCAGAAATCTGTGAGGGCATGGGATCCTGCCCTTCCCATTTAAACGGCATAACAACAATGGGGCGGGCTGCATCAACCCCTTCGGTTATAACAATGTCCAATGCCGCCTTGACAGGCGCTGAACAAAGCACAAGTATTAAAACTAAACATTTTCCTAATACTTTCATAAGAATCCTTTAATTAAACTTATCGGGAGACACAGTTAAGTTGATTTCCCTTAACTTTTCATAAACATCCGGTTCTGCCGAAACAGGCAAACGTCCCGCTTTCGTAATCGCTGTTTTAGCCGCTCGACAGACGACATTATCACCACTTAATGTTTTCACAGCAGTAACAAAACCATCCTTAGCTAAACGGACAAACACTTTACAGCTCTTACCTCGCATTGACTCATTGGTGATTAAATTTCGCTCAATCGTCGCTTTTATCATGGCGCGGTACTTATTCACCTCAGACACTAGCTGTTTATTTTTAAGGCTAGATAAGCTAGCTTGCTCCTTTTCTAACGCGTCTTGCATCATTTGTTCTTGTTCACGACGGGCATTTTCTTCTGCTTGTCGTTTACGTTCGGCAGCGGCTTTTCTCTTACGTTCATCCGCCACTTTTTTCGCTGCGACTTCTTCTTGTTTGCGCTTTTCAACAGCTTGCTGGGCTGCAGCTTCTGCCACCTGACGTTCCTTTTCCTTCTGTTTACGTTGAGTTTCAGCTTGCTGTGCTTTTTCTAATGCTTGCTGTTGCTTTAACTTCGCCGCTTTCGCTGCAGCCAAAGCTTGCTCCGTTTCCTTCTCTTTTTGCTGACGTTGCTGCTCAAGTTTTTTTATTTTTAACTGCTCTTGCTTTCTGTCTTTACGGGCTTGATCCGCTTGCCGTTCAAGCTCTTCCAGACGAGACTTTTCTTTACGTTGTGCCGCTAATTTTTGTGCTTTTAACTTTTCAACCTGCTGCGTCACTTTAGATTGATCAATAATCACAGCGCGTAATGCAGGGGCACTTACCTGAGGTATCACCTCTGGTTTATCGACGAAATCCAGATTCAATGCTAAAAGAGCAATAACGCCGATGTGTATACCTGCAGAAATCGAAATGGGTATACTTAATTTGGATTTTTTAGCCACCTATTTATCCTCTTGCGCATCAGTCATTAAGCCCACAGAAGGAACACCTGCATTTTGCAACGTCACCATCAATTGGATGACTTTCTCATAAGTAATACTTTTATCAGCCTTCACCACAACGGGTCGTTGCGGTTCAAGCTGAATAATGGCCGCCACTCGAATAGCAATATCATCCAGACTTAAAGTTTCACGATTACTGACGCTACCCACATCTAAATAATATTCACCTTGGGCATCAATAGAGGCAACGACCGGAGGCTTACTATCTGCAGGCAAAGATTCAGCAGCCCCTTGAGGCAAATCAACTTTGACCCCTTGAGTCACGATGGGTGCCGTCACCATAAAAATTATCAAGAGCACCAACATAACATCGATATAAGGCACAACATTGATCTCAGCCACTGGACGACGACGTTTTCGTTGATAACCCTGCTGCATCATGCTTGTTCCTTTTCACTGTAGGCTTGACGATGCAATATACTGGAAAACTCTTCCATGAAGTTAGCATAAGCCATATCAATTTTTTCGACTTGGGTCGAAAAGCGATTATAGGCAATCACAGCTGGTATAGCGGCAAATAATCCCATAGCTGTTGCAATCAACGCTTCTGCAATGCCTGGTGCCACCATCGCAAGTGTGGCATTTTCAACCGCACCAAGCGCAATAAAAGAATTCATAATACCCCATACCGTACCAAAGAGACCGATATAAGGGCTCGTTGAGCCAATAGTAGCCAGTAACGGTAAATGGGTTTCCAAGCTCTCTAACTCTCTTGAAAGAGACACTCTCATCGCACGATAACTACCGTCCATAACGGCTTCAGGAAACCGGCCATTTAATTTACTTAAACGCGCATATTCCTTAAACCCCGTAACAAAGAGTAATTCAGTCCCGGTATTGCTATCTTGGCGTGCCGATAGCTCCTGATATAATTTATTTAAATCAACACCTGACCAAAATTTGTCTTCAAACTTTTCCGTTTGGGTTTTCGCTGCAGCCAGTAATTTCCTGCGTTGAAAAATGACGCCCCAAGACATAACAGACAGCGCTAACAGGGTTAGCATCACAAATTTAACGAGTAAACTAGCCTGTAAAAATAGACCTATTAAAGAGATATCAGCATCCACAGGAAAACTCCTTTATAATATGTTTTGGTATAGCTTTGGGTTTCATTTGAGATAATGAGATACAAGCCACTAAGATCATCCCCTTACAATATACAACACCGTCTTCATCGATGATTCTTTGCTCAAACAATAAAGATGCACGCTTAACCTTGTTGACCTTAGTTTCAACAATTAAGTTCTGTTCTAATCTTGCAGGTTTACAAAAATCGAGTTCAGCATGTTTGACTGCAAAAGCCCGATCTCCAGCCAATAAATCGGTCTGGCTGATGCCTAACGCATTTAACCACTGAGTTCTTGCACGCTCGAAAAACTTTAAATAGTTAGCATGATAAACCACACCACCGGCATCGGTGTCTTCATAGTAAATAAAAATGGGCCAGCTAAACATCACTTTAATAAACGCCAATCTAAGTCAAAATAAAGGCCTACTATACCTAGCCTATAACCAATTGTGAATGCTCAGGCATCACTCGATGTCAGAATACTTAACAAAACAAATGATATAAAAAAAAGAATACCTGACACTTACACCGCCAGAGTCAAAGATAAATTGCCAACCGAACAAGCACTAATCAATCAAAAACAATAAGTTGAACTTTAGTCGAGTCACTCTTCAAATTCAGAAGTTATTTAACGAAAAGGAGAAAATGCTACGCCTTACTCATTAATTAATGATTAATAAAGTGATAACATTAAATAATAGAGATAAAAACATAATTTAAAAATATTTAATTTAAATTCATTAAGTTATCATTATTACGGTTATTTTTATTGATATAACACATCATCAATTGATTAGAAATACTAATTAATAAACGCAGTTTTTCTCGTTTGTGACCAGTAGAATATAACGCTATCATTATTACGTTCTCAGGAAGTGTCTGCTAGCAGATATGAGAACAGAGAGCATTATGCTTTAGTGAGTAATCACAGAAGTGTTTCCACAGCTTCTTATGCTTGACTTCCTTCCTTCAATTTGTTGATTGCAAATATATTCTTGCAGCCCGTTGATTATTCAACGGGCCATTTTTTTAATAAAAACACAACATTAACCTTAATGATCATAAATAGATGCAGCATTCACTTTTTTGGTATATTTTAAATAATTAATTATCATTAATATCACTGTCACAAAATGTAATTAGTACATTATTCACGCAATCAAACAATTATAAAACACAAACTTAATGGCTATAGATAAAAACACTGCCACTATCTTTATCAATTAAGATTTAGTGATCCGAATCACCACCCGTCTATTTTTAGCTCTTTCATCCATCGAACGATTAGACGCCACATACCGTTTTTCCCCATGAGCAACAGTCAAAATGCGTCCTTCTTCAATGCCACTTTCCATCAATAAAGCCTTAACAGCGTCGGCTCTTCGCTGAGATAATGTTTGATTACTGCTCCGAGAGCCATAACTATCACTGTAAGCATCGATTAAAACCAGTTCAACACTAGGATCAAAAACAAAATAAGCTTTAATTTTATTGAGCTGAGATTGAGCATAAGAGGTCAGTTCCTTACTTCCCACACGATAGCTAAGTACTGTGAAAGCAATATCCTCAAAAGAATAAGGCAATAACTTCGCTACACAGGCTTTAAAAGCCCGAAAACCCGCATTAAAGTTCACGGAAGATAAACCTACAGCAACTTGGTTTTGCGCATTGTACCAATCATTATAATAAAATGTCGGCTGCATTCCTGATTTAAGTTGAGTCAACATAGACCAAGCAATACCATCTGACACTTCACCGTTAAAAGACTGTTGATAACTTAATGCTGTGATCGGCTCACTGACTTTTCCTGGCCGCCATGTTGGTGCAATACTAATAAGTTGAACTTGCGTCACCTTATTGGGCTTTATCCACATATCTAAAGAAAAATTTAAATTGTTTTCTTTACTGGCATGACTGGTAAATACCGCTTTTCCGTAAGCAGGAATATCATGTTCCAATTGACAAGATAGAGGATTATCTTGACTAAGATGCCACTGCGACACTTCAATATCGGCAACAAAATGCCTCAATTCCGCTTGAAGTGAAAAAGATAAACAACCAATAAGAGCCAAAAAAACACGTTGCCACATACTAAGCTCACCTCAACAATCTAATAATGTTAGCTATCGACCCATTGAACAATTTCTTTAATTTATACCCAAGCTATTTGGGTAAAGCGCAAACTGGTATCTTCAAGTCGCTTGGGTATAATAGCCTCAGATAAATTATTAGGATAACTGAATGACTGACATTTGCGACGCGCATAAAATGAAACACCGTTTTAGAGGCTACTTTCCCGTCGTCATTGATGTAGAGACCGCTGGATTTAATGCTCAAACGGATGCGTTGCTGGAAATTGCTGTGACGCTACTAAAGATGGATAATGAAGGTAACTTAGTATTCGATAAAACACTGCATTATCATATTGAGCCTTTTGAAGGAGCAAACCTTGAGCCCGAAGCGTTAGCCTTTAACGGAATCGATCCGACGAATCCTCTTCGAGGTGCAGTTGATGAGAAACACGCTTTTTTAGAAATATTTAAAGACGTCAAAAAAGCACAAAAAGCCGCTGACTGCCATCGCAGTATCATAGTCGCCCACAATGCGGCCTTTGATCATGCTTTTGTCACCAAAGCCATTGAACGAAATGGATTAAAACGCACTCCCTTTCATCCTTTTGCCACTTTTGATACCGCCACCCTTGCAGGGCTTGCTATAGGTCACACTGTTCTCGCAAAAGCATGCTCTATCGCAGGAATTGAATTTGATAACAAACAAGCTCATTCGGCCTTATATGACACAGAGCGGACAGCTGAGCTGTTTTGCCTTATCGTTAATCGCTGGAAAAGTTTAGGGGGTTGGCCATTGGCTAATGAACCTCAACAAAATGACGGTGACGAAAACAGCGATCATTCTCCGGTAGATGCGTCAATCACGACCTAAGCTCCTGTGCATGTTATCTCATCGATAAAAAAGCATAAAAAAAGCTGCGATAATCGCAGCTTTTTTTATTCTACTTCCCAACCATTATAGCTCGGCAGCATTCTCACTTAGGTATGAAGCAACACCTGCTGGACTTGCGTCCATACCTTTATCGCCTTTTTCCCAACCCGCTGGACATACATCACCATGCTCTTCATGGAACTGAAGTGCATCGATCATACGTAGCATTTCATCAACATTACGCCCAAGCGGTAAATCATTCACGACTTGGTGACGAACTTGACCGGCCTTATCAACAAGGAAAGAACCACGGAAAGCCACACCCGCTTCAGGATGCTCAACATCATAAGCTTTACAAATCTCATGTTTAACGTCAGCAACTAAGGTATATCTAACCGGTCCAATACCACCTTGGTCAACAGGGGTATTACGCCATGCGTTATGAGTGAACTGAGAATCAATAGAAACACCAATCACTTCAACGCCGCGCTTTGTGAACTCTTCAATACGGTGATCAAAAGCGATCAACTCTGAAGGGCAAACAAAAGTAAAATCAAGTGGGTAGAAAAAGATAACCGCTGGCTTACCTTTAATCGCTTCAGTTAGATTAAAGCTATCAACAATTTCACCATTACCAAGAACTGCTGCGGCAGTAAAATCAGGTGCCGAACGGCCTACTAATACGCTCATTTTATATCTCCATCTATGGATTGAATAAGATCATGCATGAAAAGCTAATGGCATTATAGGCAGTGTATGACGAGGTACAACCTATTTGAGGAAAATATCGATAAATTAAAATTTAAATAGCGATTAGGTGCACAAATAGTTCGCATTATTTCCTTAAAAAGTTAAGGTGAATGATAATTTTATCTATCAATGTAGGCTTCTCATATATCAGTAGCACACCATTAACACTGGACAAGAAAAAAATTACCGTCAAACTATAGGCCTTTCCGTCACTCAAACAATAAGAAAGAAACCTATGAATGCCGTTGTAATTGCCGTTTGTTTAATGCTGGTGCTCAGCGTCGCCAGAGTCAATGTCGTTATCGCATTAACCATTAGTGCGCTTGTCGCTGGATTAGTCGGCGGTATCGATTTACAGCATACGGTCAATGCTTTTAATACTGGCTTAGGCGGTGGTGCTAAAATTGCCTTAAGTTACGCATTGTTAGGCGCCTTTGCCGTCGCACTATCACATTCAGGACTCACCACATTAATCTCTCAAAAAGTCATTAGTGCATTAGGTCAAGAGCACAACTCATCCAATTTGACAAAGGTACGCTGGGGATTATTATTAGCCATTTTAGCCATGGCTATCTCATCACAAAACCTGATCCCCATCCACATTGCCTTTATTCCGATCCTGATCCCGCCACTATTACATGTTATATCTAGGTTGTCATTAGATAGAAGAATTGTTGCCTGCGTGATAACATTTGGTTTAGTCACTACCTACATGATCCTTCCCATCGGATTTGGTGGTATTTTCTTAAATGACATTTTGCTCGCCAATTTAAATAACAATGGACTCAATGCCGTTCGCGAGCAAATTCCTACTGCGATGCTATTACCCGCAATGGGAATGATAGTCGGGTTATTAACGGCTGTTTTTATTAGCTATCGTAAACCAAGAGAATACAGTGAATCTGCCATTTTAAAAGCAGAGCCTGAAGAAAAAATACAAAAGAAAAATATTATTATCGCGTTAGTGGCTATCCTTTCAGCACTCACAGTGCAAATTTTTACTGGCTCTATGATTTTTGGTGCCTTAATGGGTTTCATTATTTTTAGCTTTTCTGGCGCGCTCAAACATGTGGCCGATCAAGATATTTTTAATCAAGGTGTACGCATGATGGCCAATATCGGCTTTATCATGATTTCGGCAGCTGGCTTTGCCGCCGTCATAAAAGCCACCGGCGATGTGAATACCCTAGTCGCGTCACTGAATCACCTTATTGGGGATAATAAAGCCCTTGCCGCCTTTTTAATGCTACTTGTTGGACTTCTCATCACCATGGGCATTGGCTCATCCTTCTCAACAATCCCGATTATCGCCACTATCTATGTGCCGCTTGCATTAGGGTTTGGCTTTTCTGTTCCCGCCACGATTGCACTAGTGGGTACTGCCGCAGCCTTAGGTGATGCAGGCTCACCCGCATCAGATTCAACCTTAGGCCCGACAGCGGGGTTAAACGCCGATGGACAACATGATCACATTAATGACAGTGTGATCCCAACGTTCATTCATTACAATATTCCATTACTGGTCTTTGGCTGGATTGCCGCGATGGTCCTTTAGTCTTAAAAAAGATAATATAACGCATAAAATAAGGGAGCCTAGGCTCCCTTATTTTTTATCCCTAAACCGATTTAAGATGGTTTAATAATAGTACTGCTTATCGCTTATTAATGGGCTACTACTTATTTAGTGCCAAAAATTTTATCGCCTGCATCACCGAGTCCCGGTAGAATATAGCCTTGCTCATTTAAGCAATCATCGATAGCCGCTGTATAAAGTTCTATGTCTGGATGGGCCTCTTTTAATGCCGCAATACCCTCTGGCGCAGCCACGAGCACTAAGGCTTTAATCGCGATACAGCCTCTGTCTTTTAATAAATCAATCGTTGAAATCATTGAGCCCCCCGTCGCCAACATAGGATCAATAACGAGCGCAATACGCTCATTAATATTACTGGCTAACTTTTCAAAATATGGTACAGGTTGTAAGGTCTCTTCATCACGATATATACCAACAACCGAAATACGTGCACTCGGAAGGTGCTCTAACACCCCATCCATCATTCCAAGTCCCGCTCGCAGGATAGGCACAACGGTCACTTTTTTACCTTTAATTTGTTCCACTTTTACAGGACCATTCCAACCTTCGATAGTCACCGTTTCAGTTTCAAAATCCGCAGTAGCCTCATAGGTTAATAAACTGCCAACTTCGGCAGCCAATTCACGAAAACGTTTAGTACTTATATCACCTTCACGCATCAATCCCACTTTATGACGAACTAAAGGGTGCTTGACTTCAACGACTTTCATACATTTATCCTCTTTTAATTTATTCTATGACTGAAACCACCACTTATCAGCACAATCTTAGTTTATTTGTTCTGGATCTAAAACATAAAATTTCCATATATGAGCCCTTATCACGCTTTAAAACACAAAACATGGCTTTCGAGCTCAAGCGCAAACTGGTAGAATAACGCCGCATAAAATCCTATAACGATGTACCCGTACCCGAGAGGATCTTCGTGAGCACTCCAACTACTCCATTGAGCTATAAAGACGCAGGTGTCGATATTGATGCCGGTAACGCCCTTGTCGATAACATCAAGTCTGCTGTTAAACGCACTCATCGCCCTGAAGTCATGGGCAACTTAGGAGGCTTTGGCGCCCTATGTGAACTTCCCACTAAATATAAGCACCCAGTACTGGTATCAGGCACTGACGGAGTTGGCACTAAATTAAGACTCGCTATTGATCACCAAAAACACGACACTGTCGGTATCGATCTCGTTGCCATGTGTGTCAATGATTTAATCGTTTCTGGTGCTGAGCCATTGTTTTTTCTCGATTACTATGCAACAGGAAAACTTGACGTTGCGACCGCCACATCGGTGGTGAATGGTATTGCAGAAGGTTGTCAGCAATCAGGATGTGCCTTAATTGGTGGTGAAACAGCTGAAATGCCCGGCATGTACGAAGGTGAAGATTATGATCTCGCAGGCTTTTGTGTGGGCGTGGTCGAGAAAGAAGACATCATCGATGGCAGCAAAGTAAAAGCGGGAGATGCCCTCATCGCTTTAGCCGCAAGCGGTCCTCACTCTAATGGCTTCTCACTCATCCGTAAAGTGTTAGAAGTCAGCGGTGTCGATCCGTTAAGCCACCTTGAAGGTAAACCGTTAATCGATCACTTGATTGAACCCACAAAAATCTATGTCAAATCGTTGCTGAAACTCATTGAAGCATCCGATGTTCATGCCATGGCACATATTACTGGTGGTGGGTTTTGGGAAAATATCCCTCGTGTTTTACCCGATGATTGTAAAGCCATCATTCAAGGGAAATCTTGGCAGTGGCCCAGCGTCTTTAACTGGTTAATGGAAAAAGGCAATATCAACGAATTTGAAATGTACCGCACGTTTAACTGTGGTGTCGGTATGCTAATCGCATTGCCTGAAGATCGTGTTGAAGCCGCATTGGCCTTACTCGCCCAAGAAGGCGAGCAAGCTTGGCTTATCGGCCATATTGCCAACCGTCAAGAGACTGATGAGCAAGTGGAGATAATCTAATGGCTCAGCCTTGTCGTATTTTAGTGCTCATTTCGGGTGGTGGGAGTAACTTACAAGCCATAATGGATACTGTCGATGATAACCCACAAGCTGAAGTCGTCGGTGTTATCAGTCACAACCCTAATGCCTACGGATTAATACGTGCTCATATTAATGAGATCAATACCAGTTGCATTATCCCTCATCAAAATGAAACACGCATTGAGTATGATAAGCGCCTGAGTATCGCTATCGATAAATATCAGCCTGATTTGATCGTATTGGCCGGCTTTATGCGGATTTTAAGTGATGATCTCGTGCTGCAGTATGAAGGTAAAATGCTCAATATTCATCCGTCTTTATTACCTAAATATACCGGACTGCATACGCATCAATCGGTATTAGACTCAGATGATAAAGAACATGGGGCCAGTGTCCATTTTGTCATTCCAAAGCTGGATGCCGGCCCGGTTATCTTGCAAGCCAAAGTCCCCGTTTATGAAGATGATAGCGTTGATACTCTGGCTGCGCGGGTCTATGAACAAGAGCATGCTATTTATCCTATAGTCATAAAATGGTTCAGTTTAGGTCGACTAAATATGCGCTCAAATCAAGCCTATTTAGATGATAAATGCCTACCGATCAACGGGTATGCACCTGACTAGTCAACCATAATGATTGTTATACTAGCCACTGACTGAAACTTTTCTGTCAGTGGCTAGCATTCCCTTAAGAACAAATCCATTAAACAAAAAACCTTCGCAGTTCCATATCTTCTCCCCCCCCTACCCATTGCCGCTTAACACTAAAAAAATGATATACTCAACTGGAGTTATTATGAGACCAAGTGGAAATAATCAATGAAAAGTATTATATGCGATATCGACGGTGTGCTGTTACACGATAATAAGCTTATTCCCGGCAGTGATGTGTTCATTCAACGTATTTTAAAGCAAGGTAACCCTCTCGTCTTATTAACCAATTACCCCGTACAAACGGCCAAAGATCTGCAAAATAGATTAGGCGCGGCCGGCATTAATATTCCAGAGTCTCATTTTTATACCTCAGCAATGGCTACCGCAGATTTTTTAAAGCATCAAGATGGCAGTAAAGCTTATGTGATTGGCGAGGGTGCATTAACCCATGAACTCTATAAAGCGGGTTTTACGATTACTGACATTAATCCCGACTTTGTTATCGTCGGTGAAACCCGTTCATACAATTGGGACATGATCCACAAAGCAGCCAAGTTTGTCGCCGAAGGCGCCCGCTTCATTGCCACAAATCCTGATACTCACGGCCCTTCTTATAGCCCAGCCTGCGGGGCCTTATGTGCACCCATTGAGCGGATCAGCGGCCGTAAGCCCTTCTATGTTGGAAAACCCAGTGCTTGGATCATCCGCTCGGCACTTAATCATATTCAAGGCCATTCAGATAACACCATTATTATTGGCGATAATATGCATACTGATATTCTTGCAGGCTTTCAAGCTGGATTAGAAACGGTATTGGTCACCAGTGGGGTAAGCAGTTTAAGTGACATCAACCAAGAACCCTTTAGGCCTAATCATATTTTCGATTACGCTGTTGATATTAACATTGTTTAATAATTTAAAAAAACGTTATTTTTCAATGGCAGAATCAAATAAAAACAATCCTCAATCACATTCTCTTACACTATTAATCTTCAGTAGCCTATAAGATTAGCGCAAAATGCTCATCTGAATATATTTAATATTGCCCCTAATTGTGATAAAAATAACAGGAAATAAATATGCGTGTGTTCTTATCCGTTTTATTATTAACACAACTCATTGCTTGCAGTCCTAATGACACTGCATCCAACACCTTATTTGATGAATCTCATTTGCGTCAAGATATCAAAATCCTCTCATCCGATAAATTTGAAGGTCGAGCGCCCAACACCCGTGGAGAAAAACTCACGTTACAGTTTCTTACCCGCTCCTTTGGAGAAATGGGGCTCACTAAACCCAATGGTAAAGATTACTTACAAGCCGTTCCAATGATAAGTTATGCCGCTTCAGAGCAACAAGTCATTAGCTTAGGCGAACTGAGCCTCAATAACCAACAAGACATCATACTCAATAGTCGCCATGATAAAGAAACAATTAGCATACGCAACGCCCCTTTAGTCTTTGTCGGTTATGGGATCAATGCCCCAGAATACCATTGGAATGATTATCGTGACCTTGATATGAAGGGAAAAATTGCGTTGATCTTAGTCAACGATCCTGGTTTTTCTCACCCAGAAAGTGATTTATTTGGCGGCAAAGCAATGAGTTATTATGGTCGCTGGACCTATAAATTTGAAGAAGCCAGCCGTCAAGGTGCTTTAGGCGCTATCATTATTCATCAGACAAAACCTGCTGGCTACCCTTGGTCTGTTGTTGTTAATAGCTGGAATGGACCCCAACAAGATTTGCAGCCCAATAATGAAAAGGCGAACAATGAAGAGACCAATAACACAGCAATAAACAATCGCGTGAACATAGAAGGCTGGATCACTTTTGATAAAGCTAAGCAACTCTTTAACAATGCAGGTCTCCCGCTTAAAAACTTATTAGATAGAGCATCAGCAAGCGAGATTAATTTACCCTTAAACATGACCGCCTCTATCGCTTTTAAAAATAAAGTCGAATATTCGACTAGCTACAATGTTATTGCCACCTTACCGGGTACAGATCAAACAAATGAGCATGTTTTATTTACCGCCCATTGGGATCATATCGGTACCGATAAACAAAAAACAGGAGACAATATCTATAATGGGGCCGTCGATAATGCGTCAGGCACAGCAGGAATGCTCGCCATTGCTCGGCAATTTATCAAACAAATAAAAGAAAATGGCCCCTTAGCACGTTCTATCACTTTTATTGCGACCACAGGTGAAGAACAAGGATTATTAGGCTCACGTTATTATGTTCAGCATCCCTTATATCCTTTGGATGCTACCGTTGCGGTCTTTAATTTAGACAGCAGCAACATCTATGGGCCAACCAAAGATTACATTATCATTGGTAAAGGAAAATCAGAGCTCGAGAACTATCTGATTAAGAATGCCACTCGACAAGAGCGACATGCCATCAGTGAAGCCAACCCGGAAGTGGGTGGTTTTTTTCGCTCTGATCATTTCAGTTTCGCACAAAAAGGCGTTCCTGCGGTCTTTGCTGGCGGGGGGAATCAACCCATAGATGCGGCAACATCATTAAAAAAAGAACAAATGAAGAAAAATATGCAGGGCTGCTACCATGACATATGCGATGAATATAGAGAGGATTGGGATCTACGCGGCGCACTCGAAGATCTCACCATTTACTATCAAGCCGCCAACGAATTAGCCAATAATCACGACTGGCCAGGTTATTATGGAGGCACGGAGTTTTATTCATTGAGACCTGCACATCCAGCCATAACGCCTTAACATTTTCAAGCGTAATGCCTGCAAACCTAGGGCTTAAAACCTAGCCCTTAAAAAATAAATGGTTAAGTCACATTGCTCACTCCAAACCTGCTGCAGAGACAGCAGGTTTGGGAAGCAATGACATGAAAGCCAATAACCGATACAAGCACCAATCAAGCACCATAAAGATAAAGATAAAGATAAAGATAAAGATAAAGATAAAGATAAAGATAAAGATAAAGATAAAGATAAAGATAAAGATAAAGATAAAGATAAAGATAAAACAAGAATACAACCCATAGACAACATTTCACTCAGATTTATTCAAATAACGCATCAAAAAAACCACTAATATTGATCATTACACTTTTATATCATTCATTGTAGAACCTTTAATACTCGCCTCATCTCAGTCTATTTTTTTATTAAACCACAATATAAATGTAATTTTAATGAGGATTATTTAATTTTATGATTAAAATAGTGATAATTAACCAGTGAAAAACGGCTTTTTAATGAGTATTTGATGTTTTTATATTTGAGAAAAAAGTCACTTAATGTCACAGTAGGTTCAATTCAATACCAGATTACCATGTTTAGGAGTTTTCAATATGTGTTCAATATTTGCCATTTTAGATATTCACTCGGATGTGACGGCATTACGTCAAGTTGCCCTTGAAATGTCAAAGTTACTCCGTCACCGTGGACCCGACTGGTCTGGTATTTACAGCTCAGATAATGCCATTTTAGCCCACGAACGACTCGCGATTGTTGATATCGATAACGGTGCTCAGCCCTTAATCAGTCAAGATGGCAATCTTATATTGGCGGTCAACGGAGAAATCTATAACCACAAAGAATTAAAAGCTGCATTAGGGGACAAATATCAATATCAAACCCTATCAGATTGTGAAGTTATTTTAGCGCTATATCAAGAATATAGCGTTGATTTTCTTGATAAGCTTAACGGGATTTTTGCTTTCGTCCTCTACGATAAAACAAAAAACAGCTACCTTATTGGTCGGGATCATATGGGGATTATTCCGCTATATACCGGACGCGACGTCGACGGACAATTTTATATCGCCTCAGAGATGAAAGCATTAATGCCTGTTTGTAAAACCGTTGATATTTTTGCCCCAGGTCATTACCTCAGCAGCGATTCAGGCCAGCCGCAACGTTATTATCAACGCGATTGGAGAGAGTTTTCAGAAGTTGCTGACAACCCTGCCAGTATCGAAGAAGTGCGTGACGCCTTAGAAGCTGCCGTTAAACGTCAACTCATGTCAGATGTCCCCTATGGTGTCCTGCTGTCAGGTGGATTGGATTCTTCAGTGATCTCAGCCATCACCCAAACCTTCGCAAAACACCGGATTGAAAATGACAGTGAAACCAATGCTTGGTGGCCCCAACTCCACTCATTTGCTGTAGGACTAGAAGGCGCTCCTGATCTTATCGCCGCCAAAAAAGTCGCTGACGCTATTGGCACCATACACCATGAAATGACATTCACTTTTCAAGATGGTTTAGATGCCCTAAAGGATGTGATCTATCATTTAGAAACGTATGACGTCACCACCATTCGCGCCGCAACACCTATGTATCTAATGGCCCGAAAAATTAAAGCCATGGGAATCAAAATGGTATTATCAGGTGAAGGCGCCGATGAATTATTTGGTGGCTACCTTTATTTCCATAAAGCCCCTAACGCACAAGCTTTCCATGAAGAATTAGTCAGAAAACTCGATAAGCTGCATTTGTTTGATTGTCTACGCGCGAATAAAGCCATGGCCGCTTGGGGATTAGAAGCAAGAGTGCCTTTTCTTGATAAAGAGTTTATGGATGTCGCTATGCGGATCAACCCTGAAGCAAAAATGTCAAAAGATGGACGCATAGAAAAACATATTTTACGTCAAGCCTTCGAACATAAATTACCCGCAGAAGTGACATGGCGTCAAAAAGAGCAATTCAGTGATGGCGTTGGCTATTCATGGATTGATGGCCTTAAAGAACATGCCGAGATTCAGGTAAGTGATAAGCAACTTGCCAGTGCTGAATTTAAATTTCCGTACAACACACCGACAACCAAAGAAGCGTATTTCTATCGCGGCTTTTTTGAAACACACTTTCCGCTACCGAGTGCCGCTGAAACCGTACCAGGGGGCAAATCAGTGGCCTGCTCAACACCTGAAGCATTGGCCTGGGATGAGAGTTTACAAAACATCGTCGATCCATCTGGGCGTGCGGTGCAATCTGTCCATGACAGCGCTTATTAATAAACTGATCAGCAACTAAACTTACCCACAAATAACGCATTGCCTATAGTGATCTATTTCATTATGGGCAATGATCCATCTGATATTCACAAAATGGCATTCCTACAACAAGAAACAATGATAAGCAATTGTATAAATTGACTATTTACAGATAATAATCTGAAGAGGTATATTACTCAATCATAAGAACTCAGTCATAAGGAAAGGTGCATTTTATTCCATGCCGCTAATGACAATCTTGCTATAGGGATCACCATGCGTTTTACTCTGTCACTTTTTTTTCTATTTCACTCACTCATCCCCTATTCTTCCAGTTTTGCTGGTACTCATAACAGCCAATCTCCCCAACAGATCCAAGTAGGTGACATATTGATCAATAATAGTCACCTACAATGGTACACCGTTCATATTGTGGCCTTAGACAACAATGATGTTCTTGGCATGACCGCGCACGCTATATTATATAAAGCCAGCACCAATAAGCCCTCCCTGTCCTTGCTTACACCCAATAATATTGCCAGTCAACACTCTCAAATGGATATTGACAGTTTTCAAGATTGGCATAAATTAACCCATAAAAAACCGACGCCACAGGATCTTGAAGGCTATATTCATTATTTAAAGCACGCCAATTTTGAGCATTACGTTCACTACACTGGACAAAATAGTGCACAGATCATTGCCAAATCTAATGCATTAGATAAAAAAGCCCATAGAGAAAAGCGCCAAGGTCATCACGATAAAGCCATTCATTTATACCAAAAGGCCATTGAACTTTACCCTACCAACGTTCAAGCAATGGAGCATTTAGCCTCGCTTTATATGGATAGCGACTTATTTGATGAAGCTCTTGCCTTATTTGAGTCATCATTACATCTCCATCCCGATAACAGCACAGGCCAATTACTCTTAGGTCAATGCCTACTCCACATGGGACGTTTTTATCAAGCCAAACGGGTTTTCCAAGACGGCATTAAGCAATACCCC
Organism: Shewanella surugensis; assembly: GCF_023284005.1. Taxonomy (GTDB): domain Bacteria; phylum Pseudomonadota; class Gammaproteobacteria; order Enterobacterales; family Shewanellaceae; genus Shewanella; species Shewanella surugensis. The sequence continues at coordinate 6,844 of NZ_JAKIKS010000085.1, read as the reverse complement.
GAACAAAAAGCCCTATTTACTCACTATCATCAATGCGCCTTAGAAGAACAAAATAACCGTAATAACATCAAGATGATTAGCTTATAACCCGTAATAGATTCGCTCGATCATGAAAAATAGAGCGAATGATTGAATGAACTCTGGCTCCATTGATAACTCTAATCCATGAATAATAAGCGCTTACCTAATAAGTTAGTTTGTAATCATTAACTCAGCAAATAATTCTAGGTGTCTTGGAGCTTATGAAGCGGACTGCCAGTTTATCAGTGATAGATACTGCTTATTTTGACAAAACCACACAGTAACCAGGGTATTATCTCGGATAATACTCTTACTTTGCTCTATGGTTGGCCAATCTGTCGCTTTGAAAGGTTGGCCACGAAGATATAGTTGCTTGAATAATTGCTCCAGTTTAGTGTAGTGGATCTTAATCTTTTCCGTGGTATTAGCATCGGTATCAATAACTAAGCTAATCATGCTATTACTGCGATGATAAGTGATCACCCTTCCCTGCCATGAACTGACCTGATCCCGAGGACATTCAACATATTCCGGTACTCTTAAGCGACCCGTTTGAGAATGAGTATTAAATGAGCATATTAGTATGACTAATATGGGTGTTATCAGCTTTATTCTAGTCATGCTATATGAGGTCCGAAAACAATAAATATATTATACTCGGGTATATACTTTAACAAGAAAATTGACAGAGCATTAAGCGCTTAATAATATTAATTTAATTAAGCGCTAATGGTCAAAAGTTATAGATTTCGATAAGTAGAGCTTAACTCATCTGCGCGTATTGACTGACCTTCGCTAAGTTCATACATACAGGAATCATCAGTGTAATCCATGAAATTGTTGATCGGATCCAGTCCTGCTGCATTAGTGCCACGAGTACAGCTATCACGGTTAACCGGACAACCATAGGCAGCACTTCTCTCTGCAGGAGTATCACTCACAAAGTCACCAGAGCCACGGCAGCCGCCTTGAAAGGTATGGTACAAACCGAGCCAATGTCCCACTTCATGGGTGCCAGTATCCCCTTCACTATAGGGAAATGCACTGCCGTTAGGCAAAGACTCAAATAACACGACTACCCCATCATTACTAGGATCAGAGGCATAATCACTCGGAAAAGTTGCCCAACCTAATAAGCCATCAGCATTATTAGTGTAAAAATTCAAATCAGAGGCGTCTCCCTGACGCAAAGCCGTTTTCATTTGTCTCTCGGCACTGGAGCCATAACCGGCATTAAACCAGGAGTCATTTTGGCTAACATCTGTTGAGACTAAATTAAAAGTAAAAGGCGTCGTGCTATAAGCGCTATTGAGTACCACCATTTGTGCATTAATATCAGCAGTGGATACCTGGCCATTGTTATTACTATCAGTAACGATATGCATATAAACATCGACAGAAACCGAAGCTATGCTTCGAAGATCGCTGGCGCTTCTTGATGCTTTTATTCGCAAATCCTGAAAATGCTTTTCCTTCATCATTGCTTCTTTATCACTAGGATGTTCAGTGCCACAATAACGATTATTAGTATTATCATGTTCGAAGCTATTAATGGCTTCCGATTGAGCTAATAAAGGTAAGAATAAAAGTGGTAAAGCTGACGCGATAAGAGCTATTTTATTAGACTTCATTAATAATTCCCTTATTAAATTAAAGTTATTTTTAGACATAAACTTTGCCAAAAGTAAGTCTTTTTCTCTTAGGGCATCATTTGCATTGTTGATTTAAATTAATTCGAAATTCATATTACTGATTGCAAATTAATTAAAATGTATCCTAGAGGGTTGTTTTAATTAAGTCAAACATTAGAACAACCTAATAATCAATTATCATGAGAATATAATAAGAACATTGTAAGAATATTATGAGAATATAATACAACTATTCTACCTGCCTATAATGATAAATAATCACTTATCATTACTTCCTGTACCAAAGTCTAGTTCAGACCATGCAGAATACAAACAACATATTGAATTATATGTAGTTTAGCACGATAACCATTAAAGAAATCAGTAATCATGACGCAGTTGAGTTTATTTATAGCTTCACTAATTCTTATTTAAGTTACGTTATAGTTGGTTTGGTCTAGAACTAAACTGACTTACCACAAGTAATAATGACAATAATTATATGATATATTAAAATAAAATATGGTTTCAAATAATACTTTATTTTAATCGTTAAAACTTTATATCAACAGTCACTGAAAAGTGCTCCGTTCTCTTTTTATTTGGTATTTTTACTGAATGCTTTTTATCTTTTAAAAGGAAACTTACTAGAGTTAGGTAATAAGCAGTCAACTCTGACAGGCTTCCAACAGGACCTTTAAGGAAGCAAGTAAACTCAGTCACCAGCTTCGGCCTGTTTTCTTAATGGGTATTTAATCAATTTAAAGTCGGCATTGCGGACTCACTGATTACCCCACGCTTATAATTACAAATAACTCGCCCCATTCATCCATTAATACCATTGCCGATCTTCATCGTTATTTTTTTTCCTTAAGTCATAGCCACATTCAGTAAAGCCTTTTCATAAACCACTTTATAAACCTGAGTTTTTCTGTTTTATGAAGCGGTTAATTGACATGAGTATGTTACGCCTACAAAAGCAGATTGTTGGGAACAACAGATAGCCTCCTTGTTTTAAGCAGGTGATTATACAAGATGGCAGTTCATTCGCCGTCCATGATAGTCTAGCACACTGTTTTAAAGGCCGTTTTACTAAGGTGGGTCCCGCTGCAGTTGAATTACATGTCAGATAATATATCTGACAAAACACACCAGAAGCAATCCAATTAGCACAATCATCAAGCGGAATATGATTTTCTTTCCTTAGCTTCAAGCTTAAGTGACTGAAAACGATCTCTAAAAATGATAATGATGTCGGAGAAATAAAAATACCCCCATTAATGGTAGTTACTGTTACCTATCCACAGGGTGTCTCTTCTAACCTGCGCTACGTTCTTCTTAAACGTGGCATAGTGAAGTGGCATAGTAACCTCCTACATCTACGAGTCCATAAGCTTAGTAGGAGGATTAAAAACATGTCATTAATGATACTAATCCTTGTCTACAACAAACGAGAGATGGAGGAATAGCCACTCGCTTATTGGTGTCTTTTTGCCGCAACTAGCATTTCTACGATGCCAAATATTATCCCTATTCTAGGATATCTCCTACCTCATCCCGCTGCTCAGGTCCCACTTTATATCGTTGAAAGTTGAAATATTCATTGATGACAATATAGGCTAATTTATTGGCATAAAAAGTAAAATCTTCGAGGATCCGCTCACTCTCATAGCTATACCCTTTTGGCAACGACAAACCGGCTAAACCATTTAACTCATTAACTTGATATTCCGCTGGCGTCTCTCCAAAAATTGACACCAAACCATATTTATCCCCCGAGGGAGAAACAATCACTTGTAACACTGAGCCCGCAAACAACGTCAAACGCGTATGACGGGCAATAGTCGCGCTAAACCAAATCAAATCTGATTGAAGATTTTCCGGCACCATAGGTTCTTTTTCAATTTGCCGGGCAATTAAAGTAAGAGTCACCGTCACTCCTGCAGCATCAAGCTTCAAGGTTTTCGGCATACTCGGCGGCAGCTTTTGAGGAAAGGGGAAAATAACGGAACACGCAGGATAGCCTATCGATGAGGCAAGTGTACCTTTGCTAAATTTATACGGATCTTCAGCCCCCTCAGCTTGTTGGGAGGCACCAGAAAATGACACGAAGCGGGGCAGATAGGGCTCAATCGTCGCTGCAAAAGTGGACGCATCCGAACCTGCGTTACTGTAAATATAACCATCTGAGGTAGCATGATCCTGACGATATTCAAGGTTATAACCATCCGCAGGTATTATTTCATAATCTGACATATTTTGTCCTTTGTCATAAAGTGATGAATTCGGGAAGCAATCATATAAGGGCGGTTATAAAATATACTCATTAACCGTTACTACTTTTTTAGCAACCACACAACGACCTGTCAACCCGAAAGCGAACGCAGATGAGATTTTGCATTATATGTGGCGGAGGGCCAAAAAAAAGGCCGCAGCGCGACGATTCGAAGCTCCCCCCCACACCTTGCGATCGCTGCGCTCCCATGCTATAACTGTGTTATAAGACTGCTCCAAAGCACATAAATATATAAAAGTATGATACTTTCCCCATTGAATTTACATCAATCATCAATGATAATTCGTGTCAAATTAACAATCACAAAATATAAGATGACAAAAGCACTTACTCTTATTGATAACCTCATCGCACAAATTGATAGTTACCTAGACTCCAGCAACTCGGTTACAAATTCAGCAACTAACTCGCACACGACACAGACTGATCTTAATATCCAACGTCGTATTAACGAATGCCAAGGAACAATCGCGTTAACTCACTATGATTCTGTTAGCACTGACATAAACGAAAACAACTTATCACTGGATGACTCGTCCAACATCAGCAAAAAACTGGGTAAAATTGACAAACTCTATAAAAAAGCAACGATTGATTATAACATCGACATACAAGAAACATGCTTAATCACCAGCCAGCAAGACATGCTGAAAAAAATGGACTTAGTTGATCATGATGGCGGCAAGACAAGTAAAACCAAATGGGTGATTAAAGACGGGCAATTATACGTTGCCAGCCATGCCCCATGGCGACAACCCTCCAACCCATCAAGTGATGATAAGAAAAAAATTCATCATCCTGAATTTAGTATCAACTCCTTCGGCACCTTAAAAAATGATATGGCACAAAGCGGTGTGTTTTGTGGTGGAGAGCTTAAGGTGGATGAAAACGGCAAAGTCATCTCGTTTAACATCGACTGCAGTTACACCAAAGAAGACGGAAACAGCGACACATATAAACAGCAAGCCAAAGAAAATGGCTACGCTAGTTTATTACACTTTAATCAATTAGGCCTGCTACCAGATAATTTAGACGAGTTAAGCATTGGATAACATGCATTAGCAGATCTGTGCACAACGTCAATCGCGCAAGCTTGATCTGACAGTGGCCTATTTAATTCGGTAACTGTCAGGTTATATTGGGCAAAATTGTAGCCAGCACAAGTTTATTATTTTCACCTGCGGTGAGCAACATAATAGATTCATTGCCTGCGGCAAACTAAGGTCGTGGATTCCCATCCACACTGGGGCAAGAGGGGATCAGCGGCAATGCCCTCTTGCTGATTGTGAAATAAAGAGCCCTGCCGCCCCTAGCGAAGTTATTATCCTCATACTTCATTGAAAATATTCTATCGTTTCCGATGGGGATCTCAAAAGAAAAGCAGTGTACTTATTCATTCAGCAATAATAATGGGTGGCCTAGCTCCCTTCGGGCTCCTCATGTTAATAGAGAGCACACTTGCCTCTTTCTTAAAAACAGAGAAGCGGCTGCGCGCGGCCTATCCTTATCTGTTACACGGAAGCTGCATAAGACTTGATAATTTTCTTTAGCTCAGAAATATGGATTGTTGATTTTTGCCTATGAAGCATCCTATGACAATTTGAGCAAACTAGAGCTAAATCAGATATTTTAGTTTTAGTATTTCCATCTAATTCCGAAACTGGAACTTTGTGATACGCTTCGATGAACCCTAATCCCAGCTCTCCGTATTTGTTATAAAAATCAAAATCACAAATATCGCAGGGTAATGTTCCTGTGTCTTCTAGTCTCGCGGCCTTAGCCTTTCTGGTAATGCTGGAATCTCGTTCTTTTGAACGGTGAAGGCGGTACTTTTCTTTACCTTCTGCAAATGAAGACTCATCGTCATCACTGACTATTACATCCAATGCACCATCACGACGATCTATAACTGTATGGCCTCTACTTCTTAGGTCGTCTCTTGCCCTAACGGCGTTAAAATCATTAGGTGGAAGCTCATTTCCAAAAGCATATTTAGCGGCTAATGAAATAACATACTTGGGAGGGTAGCGCTTATTGCCATGCAGGTAGTCATAATGGACAGACTTTCTAGAAACAGGAATTCCATCCTTAATAATTTCTTGGATCGCAAGCTCCAAATGTGTTTTTTCTATTCCATCAGGTATCAATTAAATTCTCCTGCCGTGTAACCTTTATATAGTGCGCATGCTCGATTACCACACCTCTTACTTAACAAGCGGGCCGGTTATTATGGCAATCTAAGCTCTTACCCAGAGCAGACGCACATCTAATTTACTGTATTAGCTATTAATAACAGATTAATTTACTTGATTCCCATTAAATACACCAGCCTACTTGTATAAATTTAACCATCGATGACTTGGTTCTGATAAGTTCCTTGGCGCAGTCTTTTGAACAAATGTGGCAATGTTAGCCATCTAATTGACTTAATATATGTTTTACGCTTATTAATGATTTCTAATTTCAACAACTGTATCTGGTTCTTTCCGTAAAGCAGTCGCCGCCCCACCAATTTGAACACACTTAAATTCAAGTTCAGTTGATCCAAGGCGGGCAGGTGCTGCTGGCGTAACTGTTTCGCGAAGTATTTTCACTTCGAGTCCCTTTTGTTCGCAAAACGCATTAGCCTCACGAAACACTTCAGCTTTATTTGAAAGGGACACACCTAGACCCGGAGAACCATCTTTCTTTCCTATGTAGAAAGAGTCCTGACTCATAGGAATAACACCAGTACTTGTACTTGTACTGTGAGCGTCCGGCGAACTACGCCTTGCTTAGTTTAACGTGCCAAGGTAAGAGACTATTGAGATCACAGTTGGGGGGAGATAGCTGTTCCAAGCAATGTTCGATGTAATCGAATGGCTTAATCCCCTTCGATTATATCGCACACTGTTTG
>NZ_JAKIKS010000084.1 GCF_023284005.1 Shewanella surugensis | reverse complement strand
CGGTGCGCCAAGTCAGCGAAATAAGCTAAAAAAGGCGAGTTGGGACGATGATTACAGGGCAAAAGTTTTCTTTGGTTAATTATCCGACAAAGTATGCTCCCGCCCTGGTATTGGGGGGACTTCATTTAGGATAGTGGATGAGGTGTGTTTGTGCTATTAACGGAGTGAAATGATGAGGAAATAAAAAAGCACAGTCTCAACGTAGACTGTGCTTTTTTAGAAGGGAAGCTTGTTTATCGTTGCTGCGGGTTACTCTTGTAATAGCCCACGGCTACGTAATAAGGGTTCGATACCGGCTTCTTTACCTCTAAATTGCTTATAAAGTGCCATAGGATCTTGGCTACCGCCTTGCGAAAGCACTGTACTTTTGAAAGCTTTAGCCGTCTCTTTATCGAAAATGCCATTTTCTTTAAAGGCTTCAAAAGCATCAGCGCCCAATATATCGGACCATAAGTAGCTATAGTAACCAGCAGAGTACCCGCCAGCGAAGATATGTGAGAAGTACGTACTGTGATAGCGAGGGGAAATTTCGCCGATCAAGCCCATATTATTCAATGAGTCAGCTTCAAACTTTGCAGCATCTTTTGGTGTGAAGTCAGTGATGGTGTGCCAGTCTAAATCCAACTTTGTTGCCGCCATGTATTCTACGGTTGCAAAGCCTTGATTAAATTTGCTGGCAGCTTGAATTTTAGCCACTAATGACTGCGGGATCACTTCACCGGTTTGGTAGTGGGTGGCAAATTGTGCTAGCACTTCAGGTTGTGTCATCCAATTTTCCATGACTTGTGATGGGAACTCAACATAATCTCGTGGTACAGAAGTGCCCGCTTGAGAGCGGTAATTGACCTCTGACAGTATGCCATGAAGGGCATGACCAAATTCGTGAAATAGGGTACTAGCTTCATCGAAGGTCAACAATGCAGGGCTATCGCCTGTTGGGCGAGGATAGTTCAATACATTTGAAATAATCGGCTTAGAGTCAACACCGTTCATATTGTATTGTTGGCGATAAGCATTCATCCAAGCGCCACCACGTTTGCTGTCGCGCACATAGTAGTCACCCATAAAGATGGCAATACTGTCCCCTTTTGCATTAAAGATTTCCCAAGTACGGACTTCTTCATGGTATTTAGGCAGATCAGTGCGTTCTTTAGCGGTAATGCCGTAGAGACGATTAGCAGTATAGAAAACGCCTTTCAGGGTATTTTCAAGTGAAAAATACGGGCGAGTTTGTTGTTCATTAAAACTGTATTTCGCCACGCGAATTTTATCAGAATAATACCACCAATCCCAGGCTTGTAATTTGAAGTTTTCCCCTTTTTTATCAATCAGGTTTTGCATTTCTGCGACTTCAGCTTCAGCTTGAGCGAGCGCCGCTGGCCATACTTTGTTTAATAGACCGTAAACATTTTCAGGGGTTTTAGCAGTACGTTCTTGAAGGACTAAGTGAGCATGGGTTGGATAACCCATGAGCTGAGCGCGTTGAGCTCTTAATGCCGCAATTTTTGCAATGATATTTTTATTATCATTGGCATTGTCATTATTTCCGCGTTTGATATAGCCATTGTAAATGACCTCTCTCAAGGCTCTATCATCGGCATAGGTTAAAAATGGCGTAATAGAAGGGCGCTGAGTAGTAAAGACCCATTTGCCAGGGTGACCGCGTTTGATGGCCGTTTGTGCCGCGGTATCAATCACATCTTGAGGAAGCCCAGAGAGTTGGGCTTTATGCTCAATAACGAGTTCGAAGGCATTGGTCTCAGTCAGTAAATTATCACCAAAAGCCAGGCTCAGTTTACTGATCTGCTCATTGAGTCCCCGTAGTTTGGTTTTATCGGCTTCATTTAAATTTGCTCCCCCACGTGCAAATGCCTGATAAGTATCTTCAAGCAATTTTGCCTGTGAAGTGGATAAGTCTAGGTTATTTCGAGATTGATAAACCTCTTTAATACGTAGAAATAATTTATTATTGAGATAAATATCATCTTCAGATGAAGACAGCATTGGGGTGACGACTTTTGAAACGGCTTGTAATTCTTCATTGGTGTTAGCACCAGTAAGATTAAAGAACACATTGGCGACTTTGATGGTTAAATTGCCTGAAAACTCGAGTGCTTCAATAGTGTTTGCAAACGTCGCTGGCTTTAGATTATCGGTAATGGCGTTTATTTCAGCTTTATGCTGCGCGATACCTGCTTCGAATGCCGGTTGAAAATGCGACACTTCTATTTTATCAAAATCGGGTATTTGGTAATAAGTATCATAGGGTTTAAAAAATGGGTTATTGGCGTTATTGTCAATAATGTTCTGTGCGACAACATTGGGTGCTGTATTCTCTTGCATAGTCGTGTTCGCTGTATTACACGCGCTAAGTGCTAGGGCTAAGGCCATAGCGGATACGAGTGGTTTTAGGGTCAATCCCTTCATCATTATCTCCCCGATGATTTATTTGTTGTTTTTTGTTTATAAATTTGTTTTTGTAAAAATCACCTCTTTAAATATCATGTTTGAATGGTGTAAATCCATTAAACTTGTTTTTTAATTGTAACTATTTTTGTAAACGGTTTTTTTTTACGCTATTTGGCGGTTTACCACGGGTTTAAAGCGAGATTGGCGTGACTGTCATGGATTAATACACGGGTAATGCTTTAGAAACGAATGCAGGGGAAAAGTGCCATCTTGATGGTGAATATGCGTTTGTTGCTGCGGTCTGTTGCGATCAATTGTTGAGTTAAGCGACAAGTAATGAATGACGTGACTGAATCAATGTAGGAAAAACAATGCCACTTGGTGTGAATGGCATTGAGGTGATGTACCGTTTAGGGCGCTAGCGCTTATGCTGCATGAGTATATGGCGGATTGGTATTAGGAGCAACCCGCTATTGTGGAGTCAAGTAAGCTGTCATTGACGCGCCGTTAATATAACGTGTTAATAGCCTAGGGTTTGACTCCCAGAGCGACGTAGGTCCGAAAAGCCGGTGAATCCATGCTCTGTCATGATGATTGACTGAGTTGATCCCATTGTATTTTTAATGCTGACTTTATGGCCTTGATCTTCCAGTAGTTGAATCGTATCGGGGTTTAAACTCCGTTCGACGCGAATTTCATCGGGTAACCATTGATGATGAATGCGAGGCGCAATGGTCGCTTCAGCAATATTAAGATGATGATCGATAACATTCATGATGATCTGTAATGTGGTGGTGATGATACGAGAGCCACCTGGACTGCCGGTGACAATATAAGGCTCACCGTCCTTCATGACGATAGTGGGGCTCATTGAACTTAATGGGCGCTTTTTGGGCTCAACAGCATTAGCATGACCGCCAATGAGTCCATAACCGTTAGGGACACCCGTTTTGGCTGAAAAGTCATCCATTTCATTATTCAGCATTACGCCAGTGCCTTTGGCGATTAACCCTGAACCATAACTGAAGTTTAAGGTATACGTATTGGACACAGCATTGCCCCACCTATCGACGATGGAGTAATGGGTGGTTTGATTACTTTCATAAGGGGCTAAATCACCCGGTTTGATGTCGTTGCTGGCAGTGACGTTATCAAAACTGATCTTAGAGGCCAGTGTTTTGGCATAGGCTTTGTTGGTTAATGTTTCAACGGGGACATTATAAAAGTCGGGATCGCCTAAATATTCACTGCGATCAGCGTAAGCGCGTTTCATGGCTTCACTCATTAAATGGATGCTACTGGCGGTGTTAAGACCCAGTTTGTCCATCGGAAAGTGTTCAAGAATATTAAGCATTTGAATGATATGCACGCCACCAGAAGATGGAGGGGGCATCGAAACGACTTGATAACCTCGATAGCTGCCTTCTACGGGGGCTCGCTCTACGGCTTGATATTCTTGCAAGTCATCTAGTGTCATGACGCCGCCTGCTTTGGTGACCGCCGCGACGATTTTTTTGGCCGTTTCGCCTTGATAGAAGCCTTTACTGCCTTTTTGTGCGATTAAGGATAAGGTATGAGCCAGCTCAGGTTGTGTGAAGCGTTCACCGATTTGATAATGGCTACCGTCTTTTTTATAAAAAACGGCTTCAGTGCTGGGCCATCGGCCGAGGCGTTTTTTGGCGCTGGTAAGCGAATGAGCTAAATCGGGGGTCATAATGATACCGTTTAATGCCATGTTGATTGCAGGGCGAGTGACTTGTGCCATGCTCATGCTGCCATATTGTGTTAAGGCCAGTTCCATGCCCATGACGGTGCCGGGAACGCCAACGGAAAGGCCATGATCGCGACTCAGTTTGGCATCGGGATCACCATTTTCATCGAGGAAAATATCCCTATGGGTTTGCGCTGGGGCCATTTCACGATAATCGATGGCAATGTTTTTATTTTCTTTGGCTAAATGAACCAGCATGAAGCCGCCTCCGCCTAGATTTCCTGCCCTAGGAAGGGTAACCGCCAGACTAAAAGCGACGGCGACAGCCGCATCGACTGCATTACCGCCTTGCTTTAAAATATCGACGCCCGCTTGTGTGGCTAATGCTTCTTGACTCGCGACCATGCCATTTTTGGCCCAAATGGGCTGGGCAGTAGCTAAGTGAGTGTATAAAGGGCCAGAGGTTGCCGATGGTGGCGTGATGTTAGCGAGGGCTAAGAAGGGCAATATCATGAAAAATGTGAAAAAGGCGGTCTTTAACGATCGCATTACAGCTCCTTGGTATTAATGATTTTTATCCCCCGTAATCTGACGTTTATGCTATGTAAATGCAAGTGTTAGCCTGTAAGTATGAAATATTGTTATTTATAATGCATAGATAGCGATTAAAGGTAAGGGGATTGTATTTATAATTGATATCCATATGTGCTGATGTTGCTGTTTATCGAAGCTAATTAATTCATTCTAAATCTAATGCTATGATTTATAAGTCAATCGAGTGCCAACCAGATACCGACGGCTATCATGAGTGTGCCGGCAATGCGATTCATCCATTTAACATTATCCCCACGGCTTAAAAATAACTTGAGGCTTTTTCCGCCAGAAGCATAAGCCATCATACTGATAAATTCTGTCATCATAATAATACTGACTAAAGCGATAAGTTGCGGTGTCACGGGGAAACCTTCATGGATAAAGGGCGGTAATAAAGACACCATAAAAGCCCAGCTTTTGGGATTGGCGATGGCGGTGATAAAGCCCTGCGATATTAAGGCGTTATTACTGACTTCAGGGACTTGGGTTTGAGTGACTAATGCCATTTTACCTTTAGCGAGCCACATGTTAATACCGATGTAAGTTAAATAAAGGCCGCCTATCCATTTGAGGATCGTAAACAGGTGAGGATAATTCAACATGATAGTTGCAGCGCCAACGACGGCGGCAATAGCCACGAGCGCCACACCGAAAACTTCACCTAGCATCATCCATAATGCGCGACGTACGCCAATACTCATGCCTAACGTCATTGCTAGTGTCATACACAGGCCGGGGGTGATGGAGACAAAAAAGAAGGTGGGAATAAAAAGGGCTAATAGTGCGAGATCAGGCATGAGTAACGGACAACTTTTTGTTAGGTCATATTCAGTGCCCAGTGTAGTCAATAGTGATTAAGTTTTGCAACTAAAAAAACAGCCATAATGGCTGTCTTTTTAGTTCTGTGGCATCAATCATCAGCTTTTAGGTATTGCTAGCGGTGATTATAAAACACCGCGCTTCATTTGATCGCGCTCAATTGATTCAAATAAGGCGGTAAAATTACCTTCGCCGAAACCAAGATTATTACGTCTTTGTATAATTTCGATGAAAATAGGGCCAAATAAATTTTTCGTGAAAATTTGCAGCAGATAGCCGTTTTCATCACCATCGATGAGTATTTGATGGTCGATTATTTTTTTTCTATCTTCAGTGACTTGAGGCAGTTTTTCGAAAATAGTGTCGTAATATTCGGGAATAATATCTAAGGTTTGAATGGAAGAGCCCTTCATGGCATCGAGTGAAGCCACAATATCTCGGCTGCTAAAGGCCAAATGTTGTACGCCTGGACCATTGTATTCTCTTAAATATTCATCGATTTGATTCTTGTCATTGCCTTTGCCTTCATTAATAGGGATGCAAAAACTGCCGTCGGGCGATCGGAGGGCATAAGAGATCAGGGCTGTTTTGCTGCCTTTAATGTCAAAATAACGCACTTCAGTAAAACCAAAGATGTCTTTATAAAAATTAGACCAGTACTCCATGGTGCCCTTATGGACATTATTGGTCAGATGGTCAACGGCAAGAAAGCCTTTTTCCTGGGTATGAATAGGGGCTTGAAGATCCTCAAAGTCGTTTTGATAAATATTATTGTCTTTGCCAAAAGTATCAATAAAATAAATTAAACTGTCCCCAATGCCATAAATCGCGGGGTAGGGATGATCTGTGCCGTTAGGCGCAGCGGCCTTTGCCCCACGGGCAACAGCGGTTTCAAGGGCAAACTTGGCATCTTCGACACGCCAGCCCATAGAGCAAATCGCGGGCCCATGAATTTTGGCGAATTCTGCTGAAAAGCCTTTATGTTCAGTGTTTAATAAAAAATTGATGTCATTTTGCTGATAATAAAGAATGTCTTTGTGCTTGGCTTTTTTGAGTAAGGAAAAGCCAAAGTCAATAAAAATATTGTGCATATAATTATGATCAGGTGTGGCAAATTCAGTAAATTCAATACCGAGTAGACCTAACGGGTTCTGTTCGCTTGCCATGTGAATATCCTCTTTCAATGTGCTAATACTGTGGTTGCATGCGTTGTTATTTTTCTAACCACGAGCGGTTATAGTCTTCTTGCATGCAGTCTTTAACATGCGTTGTTAGGTGTAATGGATTAAAGGTGTCGATCATGACCGCATATTCATAGGTTTCTTTTTTTCCTATGGATGCTTCTGTACGGCCGGGTTGTGGTCCATGAGGTACGCCTTTTTGGTGTAAGGTCATATAGCCCGCTTTAATGCCCGTTCGGCTCATAAAGTCGCCATCGACATAATAGATAACTTCGTCACTGTCGATATTGCTGTGATAATAAGGTGCGGGAATAGATAATGGATGAAAATCATAGGGTCTGGGTACAAAGTTACAGATCACAAAGTTTTGGGCACTGAAAACTAAATGCTCTGAAGGTGGGAGATGGATCTGTCCGACTTTGGGTGCATAATCTTCAATATTGAAGGCCCATGGATAGACAAATCCGTCCCAGCCTGCTAAATCGAAAGGATGCCATTCTAATGATATGTGTTGATATCGGTCGCCAAATTTACTGATTAACGCAAAGTCACCTTGTTCAACAATGGCCTCTTCTAAAGTGGGCGTGCGAATATCACGTTCACAATAGGGGGCCGACTCGAGCATTTGACCGTATTCATTACGAAAGTGTTTAGGCACTTCAATCATAGAGAACGATTCGATAACGAAGAGTCTCACATCTTGATAGTCGTCGAATTTGAGTTGGTAAGTTGTGCCTCGAGGGATCACTAAGTAGTCCCATTTTTTCACTTTTATTGTGCCGTATTCACTATAAAGGATTCCTTGTCCTTCATGGACAAAAATAACTTCATCTGCGTAGGCATTTCGATAAAACTCACAGGTTTCTTCTGTGATTTTAGCTGTGTAGAAAGCAACATCACTATTATGAAATATTTTGTTGCGTGCCCCGAAGAAATGGCCTGTTTGATCGGCCTGAGTAGTATCGAGTTTATAATTTTGCACTAATGCATCTTGCCAAGTCTCACCATGGGAAAGGGAATGTGAAGTGACATCAAGGGCTTTACTTGGCATATTATGATGGTATTTATTGGAATAAATACTGGCAAAGCCGTGGGTTGAGAATAATTCTTCTCGGTAAAGCTCACCGTCATCTTTTCTAAATTGAATATGGCGTTTTTCAGGAATGTGGCCTTGTTTAACATAGAATGGCATGTCAGTCTTCCTCATGCGCCCAGCGCAATTATTTAACGTCTGTGATCCTTATCTCCAATTTAGTTGCTAAAACAAACAAAAAAAAGAATAATATTTTTCTTAAAACCATCTATTTTTTTGATGGTAAAGTAATCTTTACATGGAGGGCAGCGATGCGTGTCGATATTGATGTATTTAAAATACTGGAAGTATTAGTCGAAGAAGGCAGCTTTACTAAGGCGGCAGAGCGACTGCATAAGGCTCAGTCTGCCATTAGTTATCAGGTTAAAAAATTGGAACAGCATCTAGGGATCACACTTTTTAGCCGAGATCAATACCGAGCAGAACTAACCCCTGAAGGGGAAATTATTCTCGCCGAAGGCCGGAAATTATTACAAAACTTGGCTAATATTGAGCATTTAGCAAGCCGATTCAGTCAAGGTTGGGAGTCTAAATTGGAGTTGGTGATCGATGGAGCTTTACCTATGGAGCCGATTATGCGGGCTTTAAAGCGTCTATCTGATTATCAGATCCCCACCAAAATTCAACTGAACATGGAATTTTTAGGCGGGGTTCAACATCGGTTTGAGCGAGATAAAGCCGATTTAATGTTGGTAAAAGATTATCGAACGGGGCCACATTATCAACCTCAAGCATTACCTGAGATCACCAGTATTTTGGTGGCAAGTTACGCTCATGTGCTGGCGAATAAAACCCAGTTAAGCCTATATGAATTGCAACATCATGTTGAGTTGACGATTGAAGATTCTTCTCCAGAGAAAACTCGTCAAGATGAATTACAATTTGGCGGCGATAAAGTTTTTTATTTATCGGGTTTTATGATGAAAAAAAATGCCTTACTCATGGGGGTCGGTTTTGGGTGGATGCCGGATTTTTTAATAAAAAAAGAGCTGACTCAAGGGGAATTGGTTGAAGTCGATTTTACTGGTGGGAGTCGTTTTAGTTTTACACCCAAATTAGTATCCACTTTACAGAGGCCATTAGGGCGATGTGGGCAATTATTTACTGAACTGATTTTAGATGAATTTGAAAAAGCATTTTATACTTAAGATCGGTCGATACCCAAGCTTGACGAATCCCCAGTTATTTTTAAACCCGTTGGAACCTGTCTTTTCAACGGATTTGGGGATAAATGATTTTACGCAATATGCGTTAGTTTCCCCTTCGTCGAGGTTATTTGTCTCTATGCATAGGCATATTCAAGAATATCCTGTAAGCTTTTTTCAAAACGGATAGTGGCAATATGCTTGAAATTGACTAAAATTTTTGTGTGATAATGGACGATTATCGTTAAGGAGTTTCATGATAATGCTGTGGGTTCTAAGGATTTGTTTATCTCGGGCGTGGAGAATATTTAGCCACATTGTTGAAGGTTGTCGTCATTTCACGTTTTCTCGCCATAAGCTATGCTTAATGATATTGATTTTATTCTCTTTTCTTTCTCCGCTTAAGGCCGATACGTTATATTTAACCTCGTTAAACTGGGCGCCTTACTCTAGTGAGCAGCTTGAAAACAAAGGGGCGGTGATTGCCGTTACGCGCGCAGCTTTGAAAGCGATGGGACATGAACTTGTGGTTGACTTTTATCCTTGGAATCGTGCTGTCAGGTTGGCAACCCGGAGTCACACTAAGTATCTGGGTTATATCCCTGAGTACGTTTTTCCGGCCGAACATCTCGTTTTTTCCGTTGCCATTGGATCAAGCCTATTGGTGATTGTGGAAAATAGAGATAATCCTATTTATTGGGAGAAACTGTCTGATTTAAATCAATATACCATCGGTGTTGTTAAAGGTTATGTGAATACACAAGCATTCGATGGTATGGTGTCGTCGGGATTACAACGAGTAGAAACGGTGACTTCAGATGATCAAAATATTCGTAAAGTCGTTTCGGGAAGAGTGAATGGCGCAGTCATTGATTTACATGTGTTGAAATACTTATTGGCGCGAGAGGGAATGGGGCCTTTAAAGGATAAATTACAAGTTAATGCTCACTCCCTCGTCGAAAAAGAATTATTTGTCGCCTTTAGAAATACGCCTGAAGGGCGAAAATGGCGGGAGATTTTCAATCAAGGTTTGGCTAAAATCGATGTCGATGCGGTCATGGAAGCCAATATGCCCAATGTGCCCAATGTGCCCAATATTAGCCGTGAGTGATCAGTGCTGTGATCATTCGCTCCTCATCCTGTAACAAGAATAATAGGAAGCGCAAGGCTTCCTTTTTTGTTTTGGCCGATTGGGCTATTACCATTAGTTATGAGTGGTAATAATCGTTTGTCCTATTGGGATCACAGTAAGTTTGGCCAGTTTTAAATGCTGAAAAGCAAAAGGGATCCCAATAATGGTGATGGCACTCGCTATGGCGCAAATGATATGCCCAATAGCGAGCCAGAAACCGAGTAAGATAAACCAAATGATGTTACCTAACAGACCGAATGAGCCTGTACCAATATCACTTTTCCCTGTTAGATTTTGTCTGTTAATGGCATCTTGACCAAAAGGCCAAAAAGTCATCTCTCCTATAATAAAACAAGATTTAGCAAAAGGGATCCCTATTATGCTGATAATGCATAAGAGTCCTGCAAACCACCATGCCAGTCCCATGATGAAACCGCCCATTATAAACCAAGCTATGTTGAAGGCTAAGCGTAATACAGCCATTAAATTCTCCTTGTTGGTCTTATCATATTTGGCACTCCCCCTTGATATTACGTCGTTTTAAGAGGGAGCAGTGATGTTAGCCAATGATATTACTGTTTGTATTTTCAATATATCGCTAAATAAGCTAATTTCATGCCAACATTTAACTTAATGTATAATAAGCTATTTTAATTTTTTTGGGTTGGTATCATGAGTATGATTTTTATCTTGAGGTTATTTTTTGATGATTTTGACTAATAAGTTATGGTTTTCATTATCTGGAGGGTAAAATAGCAAATCTTTGTAATGTCTCAACGTGTAAAGCCATGAAACTTAATAGTACACCAGTGGAACGTATTGATTTCTGTGGATATCCGGTTTTTGTGAAGCGGGATGATATGTTGCACCCTGAGTTTTCAGGTAATAAGGCCCGTAAGTTTCGTTTTTTTTTGGATAATGATTTTCCTTACGTGAGGCGCCTTATCAGTTTTGGGTCGCCACAATCTAATGCACTGTATTCATTATCTGCACTGGCTAAAATGAAAGGCTGGCAGTTTGATTATTATGTAGATCATATCGCCGATCAGGTACTTAAATCGACTCAAGGGAATTTTGTCGGCGCGTGTATTAACGGTGCCAATGTGATTAATTTAAGCCAAGTGGCCGACAGAAGGGAGAGAAGCTGCTCCGCTTATATTGACGATTTAGTGTCAAAGGACGATGATTCTGTTTTGGTTATTCCTGAAGGAGGACGGTGTGAGTATGCTCAATATGGCATATCGCAATTAGGAGAGGAAATACTGATTTGGATGCGGGCTCAGCAGTTAAATGAGTTATGGGTATTTTTGCCTTCAGGTACAGGGACAACAGCTCTCTATCTAGCGTCTTTTTTTAAAAAGAAGGGGCATTCTGTTCATGTCATGACTTGCGCTGCGGTAGGAGGCAGTGATTACCTGAAACAGCAGTTTTCTCAGCTAGTGTCTAATACTTGTTTTCATCCCAATGTGATTGAAGTCCCGAAAAAATTTCATTTTGGTCAATTATATCGGCCATTTTATGAGATGTGGAAGCGATTAAATGACACGGGTATCGAATTTGACTTACTTTATGATCCGTTAGGGTGGATAGTGTTGGAGAGCTATCTTCTTCAAAATGATCTTCTTCAACATAAGTGTCAAAAAAAACCCTCGCGACCGATTTTATATATTCATCAAGGTGGTTTATTAGGCAATGCGAGTATGTTACCGCGTTATCAGCGAAAGTTTGGTTGATATGCAGTGTGAGTGATATAGGGAGTGGGCTGAGAGATGAAATATACTGTAAGGGCTTTAGTAGCCATTTGGTCAGGTGATGTATCTGTGAAAGTGATACCACCTGAACCAAATGTAGTGACTTGAGAGCTGGGGAAAAGTAGTCCTAACTGTTTGTTTAAATAACAAACATTCGATACGAATGAGAGGAAAGAGTATCGAAAAGTCGTTTTTATCTATTATTTGTTACTTGAGAGTAACCACTTCATAAATTTAAGCGCTTCTGTACGCTTTGAAAAAGTTTCTCTATTTTTGCCTCTACAATCAGTGAAGGCGATCGAAGATTTATTTACTGAAATTGAGTTGACTGGAAAGTTAACTGTAATTTCGTGTCCATTTACTAGGTATGACATAGGCCACACTCCTTTTTGTAATGATCTGCCAATGGTTGACAGTTAGGTTTTAACAATAAAATATCCTTAGCGAACAGCAAAAGATGAACATTAAGTGTTTTGATACCCCCCATTTTAAATAGCATATAGGAGTCGTTATGTCCAAATATTAGCCATTAATAATGTAAATAATATGTCTGATCAAAAAACTTGCACCCAGTGAAACACACTGTTGTGACAGTAATATGACGATATCAACGATGGAGTTGTTACGTTAACGCTGTGAAGAAAATCAAACCTGTGAACGGGGGGATTTGCAGCAGTATAAAACGACATAAGGGAACACCAAAAACACCATCAGGTTATTAGATGAGCAGCAGCTTGTCAAGCTTTGTTTCGGGAACCACGTAAAGAGATCAATGTCAGGGGGTGGGAATATCATTGATGCAGGAGCGATAAATGACCTTGCCTGAAAGCCTTTTAATTCAATCTGGAACCTGCATCTTTTACGGGGTCGGGCATAGAGTCACATCGATTATTCAGCTTCTATATTGACTAGAGCGCTGGCCAATTCGATAGGGTCCACTTCCAAGCAAATTTGATTTTCGATCCAATTGACGCCAATTAATACGCCATCGTCATTCAGATCGCTAATCCAATCTTCCAGTAAACTTTCAAGGTTAATGGAAACGGCTTTGTAACTGGCCCACTCATCTGTGCAATGACCCTTAGCTTGGGCTTCAGTAGACCATAGTGGCATGACATCAGTGTTTTCATATTCAGCAGAGTCGCACACAACCCAGCCTTCGCCAGTTTCATCTTGCAGTCCCCAAACCCGTTGTTGTTCTTTAACGTTGTCGATAAAAGTGTTCAATACAGGATCCGTGTTTGTCATATTGGCTCTCTTGGCTAAATAAAAGCGAGTGGGTAAGGGGCTAGTGTGCAATTGCGCTCGCGCTTTATCAAGCTTTTAATGACAAAAAAGGGCTTATGCAGGCGGTTATATAATGATTGTTTAAAAAAAGAGAACTAATGGCTGAAATAATAGCCAATTTGATTAAACTTACCGAATTTTCATGCGATTCGTTAGTAAGAGGGAGTGCTTTAGTCTAGAGTGAAGATCCACATTGTGATTTGAATCAAACACGTTATTATTTTTTTGGGAGTCTTCTAATCTATGAAATTAATCCCCTTAGCTTCAATACTTATATTTTCAAGTATTTATATCCCTTCGGTGTCAGCAGAAAATTTTGAAACCTGTGTGAAGCGGTTACAAGTCACGGCTAAAGAGCAAGGTTTGTCTCAAGATATTATTGATAATACCTTAGCGAAAGTGAAATATGTGCCTAGAGTGGTTGAACTTGATAATCAACAACCTGAATTCAGTCAAACTTTTGAAGGTTATTACAATCGTAGAGTCACCGAGGCTCGAGTGGTTCAGGGACGACGCTTATTAAAAGAAAATCGTGCCTTTTTAGAACAATTGACCAAAAAATATGGGGTCCCAGCTCAGTATCTACTCGCCTTTTGGGGCTTAGAAACCAATTTTGGTGGCTATAAGGGAAAAATGCCAGTATTGGATTCATTGGCGACGTTGGCTTGCTTACCTAGGCGCAGTAAGTACTTTACTGGTGAGCTAATGCAAGCACTAAAATTGAAGCAGAAATATGGTTTTAGTAGTGATGACATGGTGGGCTCTTGGGCGGGAGCCATGGGACATACGCAGTTCATGCCATCGGCTTATGCACAATATGCTATTGATGCTGATGGCAGTGGTAAGGCTGATTTGTGGAATAGTCAGGAGGATGCATTAACCTCAGCGGCGTATTTTTTACAACAATTAGGCTGGAATCGAAATGAACGTTGGGGCCGAGAAGTTATTTTGCCTCGCGGATTTTCATATCAAAACACCGGTAAAGCCCAGATAAAACCGTTGACTGATTGGTCTGCACTCGGGCTGTTAAATACCAATCGAACGCCTTTAAGTACACCGGATCTGCAGGCCAGTTTATACTTGCCTTCTGGGCATACCGGCCCTGCTTTTTTAGCTTATGAAAATTTTGATGTGATCATGCGTTGGAATCGTTCGACATTCTATGCCATTGCAGTAGGAAGGTTAGCCAATCGAATTAATGGCGGGGGCGTATTAACCGTGAAGCCCCCTGAAATGCCAAGGCTCAGTCGAGAAAAGTTAAAAGCATTACAAGAATCACTGAATGAAAAAGGCTTTGAAGTGGGGGAAGCGGACGGTATTTTAGGCTCACGCTCTATCATTGGATTGCAAGCTTATCAAAAGAGTCAAGGCTTAATCGCTGACGGGTATCCCAGTGTTGCGACTTTTCAATCTTTAGGGTTATCGATATAGATCCCCAAGATTGCTGAATGTTGTCCCTTTAACGGGGTTGGATATCGATCCTCAAGCCTCAAGCCATGTGTTCCTTTTATACCCGTGGATCCTGGATCTTGAAGTATCACGGGTATATAGGGGCAGGTGCTATTGACGGCAAGCTTTTTGATTGGTTTCATCAAATAAAGCATATCGCTACGATATTGGGCATTTTTTTGGCCATATGGGGGTAGAGCCTAACGCTTGCATTTGATAAGCTGCCGCCATTGAAAAGTGTTAAGGATAGTGAAAGGATAGTTATGAGTATTAATGATGATATGGTTGTGCAGTTTAATTATACATTACGCGATGAAAAAGGTGATGTATTAGAAACGAATGAAGGTCATGATACCATCGCTTATTTGCATGGTCATGATAATATGATGCCAGGTGTCGAAAAATCGATTGCGGGTAAAGAAGTGGGTGAAAAGTTCAGTGTGACATTACCTGCATCTGAAACCTATGGTGAACGTAATGACAATGCAGAACAACGTGTTTCAGTGAAGCATTTGCAAGGTGCTAAAGTGTGGAAACCGGGCATGAGCGCGCTAATGAGTACTGATCAGGGTCAACGTGAAGTGACGATTATCAAAGTCGGTAAGTTTATGGCCACTGTGGATGTGAATCATCCATTATCCGGTCGTGAATTGACCTTTGATATCGAGCTGATTGATGCACGTGACGCCACAGCCGAAGAGATTGCTCATGGCCATGCTCATGGAAAGGGCGGCCATCAGCATTAATTGAATTTTTTTGTTTTAAAGCCCAAATATCCTCATATGTTTGGGCTTTTTTATCACCGAGATAACAATGATTATTGATTTTTCTCAAGGTAAATTGATCGTGATGTCTGATGAAGTGCAAATTCGACTGGCTGATGCCACCTTATATGCCATGGCTGAAGACATCCAATTTAGAACGGATGTGTTAATAATGTATGCTGATGCTGGCGCCGTTCGCTGGAGTATTAAGCTCGACTCATTAGCTCAGTTAAGCCTCATCAAAGACACGTTAATGTCATAAGGAGTATAAAATGTCAGTTGTTCCATTGGAGCGTATTACCATTGAGCCTAAACTAGCGACCGATGCTTGTGTGATTTGGTTACATGGATTAGGTGACTCAGGGGCGGGTTTTTCCCCTGTGGTCCCGGCTCTGGGTTTAGGTACGCAACATTCCATTCGATTTATTTTCCCCCATGCCCCTGAGCAAGCCGTGACCATTAATGCGGGCCACGTCATGCGTTCTTGGTATGACATCAAGAGTATGGATTTGCTCGATAGAGCGGATATGGCGGGTGTGCTCGCCAGTGAGACTCAGGTCAAAGCGCTGATTGCAGAGCAAGAAGCATTAGGGATTGCCACTGACAAGATAATATTAGCTGGTTTCAGTCAAGGGGGCGTAATGAGCTTATTTACGGGGCTGCGTTATCCTAAAAAATTGGCAGGCATTATGGGATTATCGTGTTATTTACCGGCAGGCGATCAATTGCCTGAAGGGCTGAGTGAGCCAAATAGTGCTACGCCAATATTGCAAAATCATGGTTTGCAAGATGAGGTCGTGCCGTTTGAAGCGGGCATGATGGCGAAAGAAGCGTTATTAAAGGCGAATTATCAAACTCAATGGCAAGCGTATACGATGGGGCATAATGTTTTGCCGCAACAGTTAACCGCGATTGGTCGCTGGATCAATCAGTGTTTAGCGAGCGCCTAATTCTCTTAAACCCAAGCCAATCGGCTTGGGCGTATCCCCAGTATTATTGTTTACATTTCTCTTTATATTTAATCTTTATGTGTGTTTTTGGTGTTAAATCATCTCAATTTTGTTTGCTTTTGTTGGCATTTAACGCTTGTTATCATACATAAGTCTAGCCCATTCACTTTATTGAATTAACGCTATCGGCTTACATGGTAAAATTCGCCGCCAAAATAGATGCCAGTTTTTTTCTTAAAATAGCATTGGTATTCAATAATGATAAAGGTTAATGCACCATGATAATAAAGCTCGTTAAAGGAGCCACAGGGATTTTATTGGCTGTTTTTCTATCTGCTTGTGATTGGGGAGCGGATAGTTATGCCGCTACAGCGGCGGATGTGGGTACTGGGCAAGTCAACACGACGGTGAATAGCTGTGAAGCGGCGGGTGATGATTGCATCCATTTTACGGTGTTACATACGAATGATAATCATGGACGGTTTTGGAATAATCAAGAGGGCGAATACGGCATGGCCGCTCGCAAAACCTTAGTGGATCGGATCCGCAATGAGGTTGAGTCAGCAGGCGGTGAAGTCCTTTTATTGTCGGGTGGCGATATCAATACTGGGGTGCCAGAGTCCGATCTTCAAGATGCGAAACCTGATTTTGTCGGCATGAATTTGATTGGTTACGATGCGATGGCGGTGGGCAATCATGAATTTGATAACCCATTATCCATTTTAGATAAACAACGTGAATGGGCTCATTTCCCCATGTTAGCGGCGAATATTTATAAAGCCGATGGGACGCGTTATTTTGAGCCGTACAAAATATTTAACCTTCATGGTTTAAAAGTGGCTGTCATTGGTTTGACCACCAAAGATACCGCTAAGTTGGGTAATCCTGAATTTGTCAATGTGCTGACGTTTACCGATCCGGCAATTGAAATTGCGAAAGTGATTAAAGAACTCAAAGTCAGTCATGCCGCGGATGTTATTTTTGCGACCACGCATATGGGTCATTTTGCCGATGGTCATTTTGGTAGTAATGCTCCGGGTGATGTGAGTATGGCACGTTCATTGACACCGGGGTTATTACAAGCGGTGTTTGGTGGTCATTCGCAAAACCCTGTGTGTATGGAGCCTGATAGCGAAGACTACGCACACTTTAAGCCTGGGGATGCCTGTACGCCCGACAGGCAAAATGGCACCTATATTATGCAAGCCCATGAGTGGGGCAAATATGTGGGCCGAGCGGATTTTGAATACTATGGTGCTCAACTGCATTTAGTCGATTATCAGCTTATTCCGGTCAACCTCATGAAAACAAAACGGGGCGATAATGGAAAGATTGTTTTTGATGCTGAGGGTAAAGCCGTCAAAATGTGGGTGAAGGATTATATTCAACCCGATAAAAAGGTATTAGCGGCGTTAGCGCCTTATCAAAGCCAAGGTCAAGAAGAATTAGATGAAGTCGTGGCTGAGATTACGGGGATGTTTGACGGTGAGCGCGATCATGTGCGTTTTATGCAAACCAATTTAGGGCAATTAATTGCGCAGGTACAAAGCCAAAAAGTGGCTGCGGATTTTGGGATCATGAACTCAGGCGGCGTCAGAGATTCTATCCCCGCAGGCAAGGTGAGTTATCGTGAAATTTTAATGGTACAGCCTTTTGGTAACCTATTTAGTTTAGCGACTATGTCAGGAACAGACTTGCGTCACTATTTGGGCCAAGTGGCGGCGATGCAGAGTGACTCGGGGGGGTATGCGCAAATCACCCATGTTAAAATGACCGTGGATTGCATTGCAAAATCGGTCAATATTAGTAAGATCAATGGTCGTGATTTTAAAGAAACGGATCGTTATACCTTTAGTATTCCAAGTTACAGCGCTGCGGGTGGTGATGGCTATCCCATTATTGATGCAGTGCCGACGGGGCATGTCGATGCCGACATCTTGTTTCAATTTTTCAAGCAAAAGGCGAACGTGTCGGTGGCTGATTATGCGCCAACGGGTGATATTATCTATAATAATTCCGATAGCCCGTTAGGTTGTCAGGTGTCGGGGCACTAATGATTCATGTGAATGACTCATTATCGTGAACTCCGCTAAAGGGTAAACGTGCATAAATCAAGCAATGTAAAAAGTCATCTTTAATGGCTTTTTACATTTTTCTTTATACTTTAACTCCCTCTTTGTTGTGTCTTTCCCTCCCTTTTCGATGGTCTTCTTATTGGTTGTCCTATTAACTTATTGTATGTTTTTCCCGCTATTGATTGAGGTTGGTTTTAATTTTAGCGGGATATTTACAATTGCACGTTTAAAAAATAGTCAGATGTTAAATTCATTCAAATTAATTAATTGTTCATAATTTAGGTGTTATTAATTTAATTTGTAAAGTTGTTTAAATTCA
This sequence comes from Shewanella surugensis, assembly GCF_023284005.1. Taxonomy (GTDB): domain Bacteria; phylum Pseudomonadota; class Gammaproteobacteria; order Enterobacterales; family Shewanellaceae; genus Shewanella; species Shewanella surugensis. Next base: position 7,790 of record NZ_JAKIKS010000084.1, on the reverse strand, counting down.
GCTTGTTGATGTTTATTTTGTGGTCGTTAAATAAATGGTTTTATGTGTTTTTCATAATGATTGTTTTAACTTATGCTTATTCTTAACGCTTTAAAAATAACACTCAAAACAAATAAATTACAAATTGTCATATTTTTGACACATATTAAGTTTGTTTTTTGCTAGAATGAGCGCCAGCGAAATAAAAATAACGATGCGTTATCGCTATATTATAAAAATGATAAATAAAAATAATAGGTTGACATGATGAATAAAAAATTACTTAAGGGATTGGTGGCGACTGCCGTTCTAACCGCACTTGCCGGTTGTGGTAGCGACGATGATAATACAAGTTCAACATCTGAAATTGCCACTAGCTGCGTCGAAGCGGGTGATGCATGTTCTACGTTTACGCTGCTTCATACCAATGATAACCATGGTCGTTTTTGGGAAAACAGCAGTGGTGAATATGGCATGGCGGCACGTATGACACTGGTTGAGCAAATTCGCTCTGAAGTTGAAGCCAATGGCGGTGAAGTGCTATTGCTATCAGGCGGTGATGTGAATACAGGTGTACCAAGATCCGATTTGCTTAATGCTAAACCTGATTTCGTCGGTATGAACTTGATTGGTTATGATGCCATGGCTGTGGGTAACCATGAGTTTGATAATGCATTAGATATTTTGGAAATGCAGCGTGACTTAGCTGATTTCCCTATGCTTGCGGCAAACATATATAAAGATGGCGAGCGTTATTTTGACGCGTATAAAATCTTTGAGGTGAATGGTCTTAGAGTGGCAGTGATTGGTTTAACCACAGAAGATACGGTAAGACTCGGTAACCCAGAATATATCAGTGAACTCGAATTTACCGATCCCACTACAGAAGTGGCTAAAGTGATTACTGAAATTAATGCCGCGAACGCGGCTGATGTTATTTTTGCAACAACCCACATGGGTCACTATGCCAATGGCGCCAGTGGCAGTAATGCACCCGGAGATGTGGCGATGGCGCGTAAGCTGGAAGCCGGTTTACTCGATGGTATTATTGGCGGTCATTCTCAAAACCCTGTTTGTATGGAAGCGGGCACTGAGGCCTATGCTGATTTCAGCGCGGGTGATGAATGTGCGCCTGATCAACAAAATGGCATTTACATCATGCAAGCTCACGAGTGGGGCAAGTATGTGGGACGTGCAGATTTTGAATATTATGAAGGTGAATTACACCTTGCCAGCTACCAGTTAGTGCCTGTCAACTTATTAATGAAAGTTGAAAATGAAGATGGAAGTACCACGAAAGTATTGGTGGGTGATAAGATTGAGGCAGATCCGGTTGTTCAAGAAATTCTGCGTACTTACCAAGACCAAGGCAGTGAAGAGTTACTTGAAGTGATTGCAATAACGGATGGTGATTTAGAGGGTGTTCGTGATGTTGTCCGTAGCAAGCAAACGAATTTAGGTCAGCTGATTGCTGAAGCTCAAAGAAGTAAAGCGGAAATCAGTGCTGATTTTGCCGTGATGAATTCAGGTGGGGTCCGTGCATCAATTGAAGCGGGTGAAGTGACCTATGAAGATGTGTTAACAGTACAACCTTTTGGTAATACCATCACTAAAAATACCTTAACGGGACAAGAGATTGCTGATTATTTAGGTACGGTGGCTAGCTTCCAAATTGGCTCGGGTGCTTATCCACAGCTAAAAGGTATTTCAATGACCGTTGATTGTACCGCCAATACGGTCGATATCAGTGACATCAATGGTAAAGGCTTTAGCTTAACGGAGTCTTATACTTTCACTGTACCTAGCTATAATGCGGCAGGTGGTGATGGTTACCCAGCGCTTGATGCGGCTGTTATGACTGGTTATGTTGATGCTGACGTGCTTTATGACTTCTTCAAAGCGCAAGCGGTTATTGCTGTTGCTGACTATGCGCCAACAGGTGACGTTGTTTACACTAACTCTGACAGCGTTGAAGGTTGTCAAGTGACTGCTGGGTAATACTCTGTCATAGGAGTGTGAAGTTTGCCAAGGTAGCCAATTGGCTACCTTTTTTGTTTAAACATTTTTTGCGTGTTTAAATCAGTTTATAACTTCATGGCCTTTTCGCCGCGAGATAAACCGACCACACCCGAGCGTGAAATTTCGACCACTTTAGTAAACTCAGATAATGCCGCAATACAGGCATCTAACTTTTCAGTCGTCCCTATGGCTTGGACGGTATACAAATTAGCGGTCACATCGACAATTTGTCCACGGAAAATATCGGCGGTGCGCCTGACTTCTTCACGGTTATCGCCTTGAGCCTTGACCTTGATCAGTGCGAGTTCTCGCTCGACATGAGGGCTTTCACTGACATTTAAGACTTTAATGACATCAATCAGCTTATGCAGTTGTTTTTCAATTTGCTCTAAAATGGCCTCATCGGCTTTAACCGTAATGGTTAAGCGCGACAGTGTGGCATCGTCTGTGGGGGCCACCGTTAAGGTTTCAATATTATACCCACGTTGTGAGAATAAGCCGACCACGCGAGACAGAGCACCAGATTGGTTTTCAAGTAAAATAGAAATAATACGACGCATTAGCTTTTCTCCGTTTTGCTGAGCCACATTTCATTCATTGCACCACCTCGGATTAACATGGGATAGACATGTTCGGTTTCATCGATACTGATATCAACAAACACCAATTTATCCTTCATTGCCAGGGCTTCAGCCAGTTTATCCTCTAGCTCAGCAGGATCGTTAATCGTCATTCCCACATGGCCATAGGCCTCAGCAATTTTGGCAAAGTTAGGTACAGAGTCCATATAAGATTGTGAGTGGCGACCTGAATAAATCATATCTTGCCATTGCTTTACCATACCGAGAAAACGGTTATTGAGGTTGATAATTTTTACTGGCGTGCCATATTGCAATGCCGTTGAAAGCTCTTGGATATTCATCTGAATAGAGCCATCGCCAGTGATACACACTACGGTTTCGTCGGGTAAGGCCATTTTCACCCCCATTGCGGCGGGTAAACCAAAGCCCATGGTGCCTAAGCCACCTGAATTGATCCAGCGTCGAGGCTTATCAAACGGATAATAGAGAGCGGCAAACATTTGGTGTTGACCGACATCTGAGCTGACATAAGCATCACCATTGGTGAGTTTGTATACCGCCTCAATGACCTGTTGAGGTTTTATGCGGCCGCTATTTTTATCATAAGCGAGACTGTCACGTTCGCGCCATTGATTTATTTCACTCCACCAATGATCGAGAGCGGCTTTGTCATTATCCTTAGTGGGATCGGCGGCTAATGATGCCAGCATACTATCGAGAATATTGTCAGCTGAGCCCACAATGGGAATATCCACTCGCACGGTTTTGGATATTGAGGAGGGATCGATATCGATATGTAAGATGGTGGCGTTAGGGCAGTATTTGTCAACATTATTGGTCGTACGATCATCAAAACGCACCCCAATACCAAAGATTAAGTCGGTATTGTGCATCGCCATATTGGCTTCATACCGACCGTGCATGCCTAGCATGCCTAAACAATTCTGATGAGTACCTGGAAACGCGCCTAGTCCCATTAATGTGGTGACAACGGGAATATTAAGCTTTTCTGCAAGGGTCAGAATTTGTGGGTCACAGCCAGAAATAATGGCACCTCCTCCCACATAAAGTACCGGCTTTTTAGCGGCTAATAAGGCTTGTAGCCCACGACGAATTTGGCCTTTATGGCCATTGGTCGTGGGGTTATAAGAGCGCATCTTAATGGCTTCAGGATATTGATATTCATGTAATAATTCAGGATTTAGGCAATCTTTTGGAATATCGACGACGACAGGGCCTGGTCGACCTGTAGCGGCAAGATAAAAAGCTTTTTTTATAATACCTGGAATATCTTTAGCATCTTGCACTAAAAAACTGTGTTTAACGATGGGGCGTGAGATCCCAATCATGTCACATTCTTGGAAGGCATCATTACCAATCAGGCTGCTGTGGACTTGTCCTGACAGTACGACTAAAGGTATGGAGTCCATGTAAGCAGTTGCAATACCTGTGACGGCATTGGTTGCGCCGGGACCAGAGGTGACTAACACGACGCCGACTTTACCTGTTGCGCGTGCGTAACCGTCAGCCATGTGGACGGCGGCTTGCTCGTGTCGAACAAGAATATGATCAATATCGGATTTTTCGTGCAATGCATCATAAATATCCAGTACAGAGCCGCCTGGATAACCGAAAATATGCTTTACGCCTTCGTCGATGAGCGATCGAACGATCATACTCGCGCCAGATAACATTTCCATTACTTAATCCTCATAAGTTACCGCTGCGGTAGGCAGTACCTTGCTACAGCGACGGTAATCGCTTGAATAAATGAGCGCGGACGGTGATCCTTGCTCGTTTGTACCTGATAGATATCGAGTGGAAATCTGTATCATCTTACTGAAAGATGAGGTACCTGTGATTGTATCAACAGTGTCTTCATCATATAAAAAATCATGGGCTTTACAAGTTTTTTAAATCAAAACATGCCCTAGGTGAAATATTTTCATTATCAATGAAATAAATACAATATTTTTAACAAAAATAGATATTTTAATTTGCAACTTTAATGTAAAAAACACTCAAAAAATCTATTATTAGTGAAGTTTTGAAGTTTATAGAGGCTGATGTTAGCGATGTTACTCTGTGAATCAGAGAGACTCATTGGGGATTAAATGCGAGCGATTGAGTATTTGCAGTAGACCCGCCAGCATCACCGCACTTAACATGAGGATCGCGAAAGGCACTGCAGTATGGGTAGAAAATAAGGCTAAAATCGGTCCACCTAAAGCGCCAAAGCCAAATTTGAGTGTGCCGATCACGGCCGATGCGGTACCAATTTCTTTTTGAAATTTCATTAATACGATGGTATCGGCATTCACCGACATGATCCCTAAACACCCCATCAATGGGACTAAGGCCGCAGCAGTATATTGATAACTCATTCCTAATGTATTAACGGTCAGTAAGGCCACGCCTGCAATAGTGGCTAACAATGTGGCAATGCGTAATAACGTATCGGTCCTAAAACGGGTGACAAGTTGACTATTAATGGCAGTGGCTAACATTAAGGCACCGACATTGGTAGTGAAAATGAGGGTGAATTTTTCAGGGGACAAACCAAAAACCGTCATAAACACCAAAGGCGAAGCGGTTAAATAACTAAAATAGGCGAAAGAAATAACGAAGCTTGTCATGATATTTAAGGCGATCCCCGGTTTGGTTAACACGGTTTTATAGTTTTTCACAAAAGATAATTGACTGTGTTCAGTTAGGATGTCATCACTGGGTAATTTCAATTTATAGAAAGCCACAATCACAATAATTAAGGTGTAAACGGCCATAAAGGCAAAGATGAGATTCCAGTCACCTAAGACTAAGATTAAGCTGCCAATAGAGGGGGCAATTAAGGGGGCTAACATCATGATGAGCATGACATAAGACATGCCTTTAGCGGTATCTTTACCATAAATCTCTTTGACGTATCCGGGGATCACCACCGTCGCGGCAGCGCCAGTAAACGCTTGAAAAAAACGTAATAGGAGAAAAAGTTCAATATTCGACGTCAAGGCAAGCGCAGTACTGGAGAGCATAAACCCTAGTAAACCGTAAATGACAAAGCGTCGTCTTCCCCATTTATCGGCTAAAGGGCCGAAGACAAACATACCGGCTGAATATCCTATTAAATAAAGACTTAATGATTGTTGAATGTCACTCATCGGAGTATGAAATTGAGTTGCAAGTGTCGTCATTGCCGGTAAAGACATATCAATGGCAAAGGGCGTAATCGCAATCATGGCACCCAGTAATGGAATGAGTCGAGCGAAACTGGGGATCGCAGGTGGGTGAGTCGACATGGCGCCTAAAGCCTCTTAACGGATAAAGTCATAATGGGATAGGTCAATGAGTCAACCTCAGTCTTAAAAGCATAACATGTTATGAGGAAATAGTGGGTCAACCCATTATGCTCAATATGCTGTTTTTCATGCTGAGAGCCTCATGCATATAAAATCAGCATGAGTACTGAGTCTGGTTTCATTAGGTTATCATTTTTATGTATATCTATTTATTTGGTTAATTAAATGTAGTTTTTTATTTGTGTTTATTTGTAAAAATAGATGTTTATATCCTGTGATGATAGAGAAACTGGTAGGTTAGTTTTCTTTAATTTAGTATATGTTAATGGTTTAAGGCCTAAAAGATAGAAGCTCTTAGTTTTTCTTGTTTTGGGACTTAATTTGAATTTGAGAAATCACTCACATTCGATTGTATGTCATTTAATCTAATCTAATAAGATAAAAAATATGAATAATCTTTCACTTCCGTTGAAGCTAGTGCTGATCTTGCTATGGGCAATCACCAGTTACTTTATTGGCCAAGGATTGGTTGAGCAAGCAGAAACACAGCTGGGTATTTTCATGCTGTTGTTATTTGCCGGACTTTGGATGACCGAAATCATTCCGTTATCTGTTTCTGCTATTCTGGTGCCTGTTGTTGCCGCCTTGACTCATATATTGAGTTTTAAAGCCGGAATGAGCAATTTTTCCTCCAGTATTATTTATCTTTTTATGGGCGGTTTTACCCTTGCCGCGTTGTTGAACAAGCACGGTATTGATCGCTGGCTAGCGTCTACGGTGACTAAAGTGACTGGCGGCCATTTATGGCGGACGGTGATTTTGTTCTTCTCGGTGGTGTCTCTGTTGTCGATGTGGATGAGTAATACCTCAACGACGGCGATGATGCTGCCTATTGCCATCGGGTTAATCGAGAAAAAATACATTCGTATGCGTGCTTTTGTTATTTTAGGCACCGCTTATGCGGCCAATATTGGCGGGCTTGCGACGATAGTGGGCTCACCCCCCAATGGCATTGCCGCTGCGGCATTAAACATGGATTTCATGACGTGGCTTAAAGTGGGCTTACCCACCACTATTTTGATGTTCCCTGCGGTAATCTTTGCGTTGTGGGTGGTCATTCGTCCTGAAAAAGACGCGCAAGTGGTGCAGTTAACGGATGAAGAACCGATGCGCTGGACGACTGAAGCTAAAGGCTCAATCGCTTTGTTCATGTTTACTGTGGTGTGTTGGGTTTTTGCTAAGCCCATCGGTGACTTTTTGGGGGTGGATGGTTTTGATCGTCTGATTGCACTGGTGATCACGGCTGCAGCGCCGGCATTGAAACTCATCAGCTGGAAAGAACTTGAACGTCAAATCGATTGGGGCATTTTGCTGTTATTCGGGGGTGGCTTGTGCTTGTCTATGGTGCTGAAAGAAACGGGGACGTCGGCATGGTTAGCCGAAACATTAATGTCAGCGCTTGAAAGTGCGCCCTCTTGGTTGCTGATATTGGCGTGCATTAGTTTTATGATTTTCTTAACCGAGTTGGCTTCTAATACGGGCTCTGCGGCGATTTTAATCCCTATTATGATTGCGCTTGCGGATCAATTTAATCCGGCGATCACCTACTCGCTGGTATTTGGTGTTGGGGTGGCCGCGACGTGTGCCTTTATGTTGCCAGTGGCAACACCGCCGAATGCGCTTGCATATGCAACGGGTGAAGTGAAGCAAAGCCAAATGCTAAAAGCGGGCATGATCTTAAATATCATCGGTATTTTCGTGGTGTACTTATGTGTGAGTCTATTCTCCTAAGACTGATTGATAAGACTAGGGGGCGTTGACAATTACGCTAACCAAATCATAGAAGCAGCTAATTGAAGCGTCCCTAAATAGTACTTAGCCTTTCTCTCATAGCGCGTAGCCACTCTACGGAACT
>NZ_JAKIKS010000083.1 GCF_023284005.1 Shewanella surugensis | reverse complement strand
TTATACAAAAATAATGATAAACAAACAAGTTCAATGATGCGATAAGTACTGAAATTATCACGTTGCTCTAATAGTGAACGAATTTATGATAATTTAATACTCAGGTACTTATCCATATTAAGATCAATTGCTGTATTATCTTGAGCAAAAACAGAAAAGTTAACGGCTATTAACGTTGTTATTGTGATTAATGTACTCTTAATATTATAGGGGCAAGATATTCTACTGAATGTCATTACATTTTCCACCTTGAATTTTTGTTTTTATAGCTATCTCATAGCATAAATTAATTGTATTGTTTTTGAATTAGATTTTTAGTAAGTGCTCAGTTAACGTCTCGTTTTAATTCCATTATATTATCTAGATGTGTGCTGAAGAGTTGTTGATGTAATCGTGCTGCAAATTCATCCGTCATGCCTGCAATGTAATCGGATAATACTCTATGAGAATTCAAACCATTATCCTGACTGTACTGCCAACGTTCTTGGGTGTTAATGGGTAATAAACGCATGGGATCGGACTCAAAGGCTTCAAAAAGCTCCATCACAATTTGTTGGCCTTTGTATTCAAGCATTTGAATTTCAGGTTTTCTGATGACATATTTAAACACAAATTGTTTTAATACATATAATGCGTGAGCAAAATCGGGCTCTAATTTTGCATTAAACTTGAGTAATTCATCTTTAAAATCCCTGTTTTCATGTAAATAAATAGCAGTGACAAAACCATTCACCAAGGTGCCGATAGCATCTTTACGTAAGTGGTGATGAGATGAAAAGAGCTTATCACCTATGGTTGAAAACTCATTGGCTACCCAAGAGTCTTCACTGCTTGAAAGCGGGATAGCCACATCATTTTGCCATTGGTTTAATGTGACAATACCCATAACAATCGCATCTTCGAGATCGTGAACCGCATAGGCGGTATCATCGGCGAGTTCCATGATGGAGCAATCAAAAGACTTGAATTGTGTACGCTTATGTTGGTGATCGGTTGTTAAATGACTTTGTGAGAAACGTTGCTTATCATTTTCACACAGCGGCGCTAATACCCAATGTAGGATGTCGAGATCATCATCGAATAAGCCTTTTACCGGTGGCCACAGTGCCGGTTTCAGCTGTCTGTGATTATTGACGGGAATAGCGCCATTATCTTGATAAAGTGTAGAATAAGGAGCGGGGTACTTGAGGACACCTAAAAGCGTTCGCCGACATAAATTCATGCCATAATGCTGCGTATAGGGTTCAAGTCGCGTTAAAATACGAAATGTTTGCCCATTACCTTCAAAACCACCATAGTCACGCATCATATAATTGAGAGCAATCTCTCCGCCGTGGCCATAAGGTGGGTGGCCAATATCATGGGCTAAGCAGATGGACTCTATGAGGCTAGTGGAATCGAGTAAGTGATTTATTTCCGGATGCTTGCGTTTGAGCTGTGCCCGAATACCGGTGCCAATTTGAGACACCTCAAGGGAATGGGTGAGGCGAGTTCGGTAAAAATCATTCATTCCTACACCGAGTACTTGCGTTTTGGCTTGAAGTCGTCTGAAGGCGGCTGAATGGAGAATACGGGCACGATCTCGCTGAAAAGGACTGCGATGATCATTACGTCTAAGTTTATCTTCGGTTAATCGTCTGTCATGCCAAGGAGAGTGAGACATGAGCGCTCCTTATAAAAGTCGGTTGATTTCATCAAAGTCGAGCGTGAAACTGGGAATAAAATAATCAATGAAATATTGAACGGCGGGTGTACTGTGTCGTGCTAACGTTGTTTCGAGTCGTTTTTTTGCGCTATCAAATTCACTGTTACCTGCGCGTTGTTCTTCTAAGCATTTGAGGTAAGCGCATAAACGATCGGCGGCTTTAATTAAAGGGGTATATTCATCATCTCGGTATTCGCTACAGAGAAGTGCTTGGTAGTCTTGTTTAAATTCTTCAGGCACCATGTCGAGCAAACGATGTTCAGCGATGGCTTCAATTTTTTTATATTCGGCTTCGATATCTTTATTAAAATATTTCACTGGCGTGGGAAGATCGCCGGTGATCACTTCGCTGGCATCGTGGAACATGGCCAGTGTTGCAGCATGCTCGGGATTAAAATGACCATTAAATTTTTTATTACTAATAATGGCCAGCACGTGGGCGACCATGGCGACCTGTAGTGAATGCTCTTGTACGTTTTCAGAACGCACATTGTACATGAGTGGCCAGCGTTGGATCAGTTTCATGCGTGCAAGGTGAGCAAAAAGGTGACTCATCACATCCCTCTATTGGTGTTATAGGCTACCTCATACCCTAGCACATCTATTTGAAAAAAAGTAAGCTGGCTGAATGAAAAAAGCGATGCAGATCATCGCTTTTATAGGAGGTTGTTAAATAAGCGAATGCAAGGTAAGGATCATTGACGATACTCACTCATAAAGTCACCAAAATCAGTCAGCGCTCTCTCTAACTCTTCTTTATGAGGTAAAAAGACCACCCGTAAATGATCCGGCTCTGGCCAGTTAAATGCGCTGCCTTGGGCGAGCAATATTTTTTTCTCTTTTAATAAATCTAATACGAGGCGCTCATCATCGCGAATATTGAACTTTTTATTATCAAATTTTGGGAAAGCGTATAAAGCGCCTTTGGGTTTAGTCACGCTCACCCCTGGAATTTGATTTAATAGTTCATAACAGAGATCACGTTGCTGGCACAGTCGACCACCCGGCTGGACTAACTCTTTAATGCTTTGATAGCCCCCTAACGCGGTTTGAATGGCGTGTTGGTTTGGCACGTTGGAGCACAATCGCATTGAGGCGAGCATGTCTAATCCTTCCCGGTAGCTTTTTGCCGCTTTGAGATTTCCGGTTAGCATCATCCATCCTACTCGAAAACCCGCTGCTCGGTAGCTTTTAGAGAGACCGTTAAAGGTTACGGTTAAAATATCATCCGATAAACTGGCTGCAGGAATATGCACGGCATCATCAAATAAAATCTTATCGTAAATCTCATCAGCAAATAAAATGAGATCATGTTGCCGACAAAGCTCAACAATCTCTAATAAGACCGCTTGAGAATAAACGGCGCCAGTGGGATTATTAGGGTTAATTAATACTAATCCTCTGCTTCTTGGTGTTATTTTTCGCTTAATATCCTCTAAGTCGGGGAACCAATCGGAACTTTCATCACAACGATAATGCTGGGCGTTACCGCCAGAGAGGTGTACCGCTGCTGTCCATAATGGATAGTCAGGTGAAGGTACTAGAATTTCATCGCCATTATTGAGTAGGCCTTGCATGGCCATGACAATCAATTCTGAAACGCCATTTCCGATATAGATATCTTCAATATCAACCCCATAAATCGATTGAGATTGATAATGTTGAACGATGGCTTTACGGGCGGAGAATAAGCCTTTAGATTCGCTGTAACCTTGAGAACTGGGTAGGTTTAAGATCACATCGCGCACAATTTCTTCTGGCGCTTCAAAACCAAACGGGGCAGGGTTGCCAATATTGAGTTTAAGGATCCGATGGCCTTCATCTTCTAATCGTTTTGCTTCTTTATGAACCGGGCCGCGAAGGTCGTAACAAACAGAATCTAACTTGTTGGATTTTATGATTGGGCGCATTTACACCTCGAAAATGCAGAAAGAAAATACGAAGCCAAATATTGATCTTCATAATGTAGCGAAACCATAACGAAAAACGATCTCATTAGGAAGCATTTTATTTAAGGTGAGTTGTTAATATACCGAGTTTAACGCTAAAAAAGGTATTTTTTACGCATTATTTAGTTGTTAGTTTCGTTTTTAATATTGATGGTGGTTTGTTTAACTGCCATTTGGCTGTCCTGAAGCAGTTAGCGGCGTTTTTAAAATAAATCGATTTTTCACGGACGATGAGTGAACGATCGTTTGAAATGAATCTGATCAGAAGAAAAATAAAACCAGTGCATGGCACTGGTTTTTTCGAATAACAATCGGCGGTGTAAGACTAAACGCGCTTTTTAAATTCACCAGTACGACTATCGATTTCGATTTTATCGCCGGTTTTGACGAAATCAGCTACGCTGAGGGTACACTCGGTCCCTAATAAGGTGGCAGGTTTCATGACTTTACCTGAGGTATCACCGCGGGCTGAAGGCTCTGTATAACCCACTTCACGGACGATAACGGTCGGTAGTTCAACAGAAATGGCTTTATCTTCATAAAAAGTCACTTGGCAAATATCTTCCATACCATCGACGATGTATTGGATAACGTCACCTAAATTTTCGGCTTCAACGTCATATTGGTTGAACTCTTCATCCATGAATACATACATAGGATCAGCAAAGTAAGAATAGGTACAGTCCAAACGGTCTAATTGAATGGCTTCGAGTTTATCATCCGCTTTAAAGACCGTTTCAGTGCCCGAGCCTGACAGTAAGTTTTTCAATTTCATTTTGACGACAGCAGAACTACGTCCAGATTTACTGAATTCTGATTTAAGCACAACCATGGGATCGTTGCCGACCATAATAACATTACCGACGCGGGTTTCCTGAGCTGTTTTCATTATGTTTATTCCTATGTTTACAAATATCGTCTTTAGGCAGCGATATTAGCCTTTTTTAACAAAATTCACTAGTCGTGTGGCGAGATCGCCTTCATTTAATGCCTGTTGAGGCCATTTTTTTGCGTGTTGGTTCATTTCTACAATATGTTCTTGTAATAATGGCCAGTAATGTTGGCTTGCATCGGTATCATCTTGATTAAAGGCTAAACAGAGCGCTTGCCATATTTCGGCTGTTTCACAGGCCAATGGTTGACAATAATGGGCCATAAAAGCCGTTAACTTATCAAGGTGAGCCGCTTCTTGTTGGGGGTAAATATGCCAGATGAAAGGTTTTTTAGCCCATTGAGCACGTAAAAAGGAGTCTTCACCCCGAACAATATTGATATCGCAATACCAGAGTAACTTATCGAAGTCTTCTTGTATTGTCATGGGTAAGACATGGACGTGAAGCATTGAGGCTTGATAGCTGTGACCGATAATAAAGTCAGTATCATTATCAGCGAGCATCCATTTAAGGCTTTCTAGGCTCTGACCAAAAGGGATAAGCAGGTGAATGGGGTTACTGCCCTGTTGCCAGAGGTGGCTCAATGCCGTTAATGCCTGACTTGGATAGCTAAAGACGCTAATGTAGGTGGCATCGGCGACTTTTGTGCCTAAATGCTCAAAGCCAAGGCGATGTAACCATTCATGCTGTAATGTGGCATTATTTAGCCAATGGTGCTGCTGCTTAAATAAGTCATGTTCGCAGATCAAGCCACCACTCTTTGCGCTAAAACCGGGAAAGAAAAAATATCGGACTTGTCCATTAGGCAGTAGCGAAGGTAGCCCATGGCAATCATCAACCCACTGTTCAGCACTTAAATAATCAAGGTTTATCCAAAGTGGTTTATCGGGGAGTGCAGGCCACTGGGCTTTGATTTCATTAGGGAGCTCACAGGCAAAGGCTTCGATGAGGACATTGCCCGGTTGCCATGTCTGAATGAAAGGGGTTTGCCAATGCTCGATAGTGACACCGTCATGCTGCTGCGTTAAGGCACCAGGATCAAGTTGTGGCAAGATACAATGAAAACTGGCGAGGCAATCGACCCAGAGTGTGACCTGAATGCCAAAGTCATGGGTTAATTGTTTTGCGAGTCGCCAAGTGACGCCGATATCACCATAATTATCGATTACGGTGCAAAAAATATCCCAGTGGCCATGAGCTGTGTCGATTGAGTGGTTCATTGTGCTTTCATTCTAGGGACGTGTGCGTATAAGAAAACGGCACAAATGCCGTTTTAGTGGAGAGTATGCCATCAGTTATATCTAAGTCAGATGAAGGTGTCGGATTCAACAGGCTTGGGTATATATCGAGTATACTGACGACATTAATCTTCGAGTTCAGCTAAGCACATTTCTTCATAGATTTGCTTAACCCATTGATCAACACGTTCATCAGTGAGTTCGGGTTGGCGATCTTCATCAATGCCTAATCCCACAAAATGCTTATCATCAGCCATGCCTTTTGATGCTTCAAAATCATAGCTCTTCGAAGGCCAGTGGCCGATGACAATACCGCCGCGACTCTCGACAATTTCATTCACCATGCCCATGGCATCTAAGAAATACTCGGCGTAATCTTCCTGATCGCCACAGCCAAAGATAGCAATAAGCTTGTCTTGAAAATCGATTTGTTCTAATTCGGGGAAAAAATCATCCCAATCACATTGGGCTTCGCCGTAATACCACGTTGGGATCCCAAACATTAACAGATCATACTCGGCAATCTGTTCTTTAGTGCTTTTGGCAATATCTTTCACGTCCACCATTTTCTTACCCAGTTTTTTCTGGATCATCTTGGCGATGGCTTCGGTATTACCTGTATCAGATCCGAAAAAAAGACCTATTGTTGCCATTGTCGTTCCTTTCATTTTCAGTGCATGTTTATGTTATGCGTCATTCAAGAGGGATTAATCGTTCAATTGCTTTTGCAGTATAAACTCGATTAATTGGCTGCGGCTCATATTACTGGCCATTGCTTGTTCATTCAAGGCATCATAAAGAGCTTGCGACACCTTTAATTCAATTCGTTTTAAACCTTTTTCTTTGTCACGCAAAATTTGCTTGCGTTTATTTAATTTAACTTGTTGATCTCGTGGCAATGGATTACTACGAGGTCGACCACGACGTTTGTCGTTTGCAAAGAGATCTATCGTGGTTCTATCAAAGGTTTCTTTAGCCATTGGATGAGCCTTTAACTAATTCCAGTGGTTTCCCAAGTCATTTGTATTATTCCTTTTGCTATAAAGCCTGAGCAGCCAAGAAATAACACTAACCAAACGATATATCGACCAAATTTCGGTACTTTACCTTGCTTGAGTACATCATGTATTGCCATGCCGATAAAGAAGAAAATAGAAGCAAAAAAAATATTTAATCCAAGTGCTTCAATTTGTTCCATATACTGCATTAGCATTCGATAACCCCTATTAAGGCAAAAAAGAGCGCGAAATATACCATATAAATAAAGACGCTGCTAGGCGATTTGTATGCACTTGTGAGCTAAATCAGAGAGATTGCTTGTCGATGAAGTCTTTGACAAGGCGATTAAAAAAAGTGGGTTTTTGTGCATGTAGCCAATGGCCCGCGTCTAAAATCGTTTTGGCTTGGATGGTGGGAAATTGGCGAACGATGTCATTAGTGTATTCTTTTTTAACATAATCAGATTGCTCACCACGAATACATAAGCTAGGGCCGGTATATTTTTTTTGTTGATACGGCCAGTCAATAATATCGTTATAGGATTGTCTTAGCTGAGCAATATCCATTTTCCATGCAAAATGTTGATTTTGACGGACGAGGCTTTTTAATAAAAATAAGGCGGTATGTCCATCAACCCCGTGTTTCATTAAATATGCCTGTGCTTCGCGGCGGTCTTTAATTTGTGATAATGGGACTGACAGTATGGTCTCTAATACGTGCTTGGTGTTGGATGAGGCGTAAGCCACTGGGGCAATATCGGCGATGACAATACTGTTTATGCGTGTTGGGAAATCTAATGCCATGGCCATGGCGATTTTTCCTCCCATGGAATGCCCTACAAGGTGCACGCTGTCAATACCTTGCTCGTCGAGTAAATCGATCACTTTTTTAGCTAGGCTAGGATAATCCATGGCAACCCCATGTTCACTTTTACCATGATTGGGCACATCAATACGCAGAACTTGATATTGTGACTCTAAGACTTTACCTAATGCTTTTAAGTTATCGAGATCGCCGAATAAGCCATGAATAAGTACCACAACGGGGCCTTGCGCGCTGGAAATAAAATGCATTTTTTTACCTGAAAACCATGAGTGAGCGAAAATGAGGACTCAGTTTGCCTGTCGAGGCTCTCATTGACAAGGGCGATCGCAGGGGATGATTATATTTGATGTTTTTATCGCCGCTTAGCCCCAATAAAATGGCCTGTTTGGTGAAAATCAGCTCAAATTTGATTTATTGATGCTTTATCAAGAGTCTAAACCTCGTTACACTGGGGGCATATTTGATCTGATCATGATAAAATACCCAACATATGATCACTTCATAGTTTAGCTTAAGGAAGATTAAGATAATGAAATATATCGAGATTGATGAAGAACTCTACCGTCATATAGCCAGTAAAACTGAGAGGATCGGTGAAAGCGCTTCTGAGATCCTACGTCGATTACTGGGATTAAGTCTTGATAATACTTCGGTGGCAGTACAATCATTAGCCCCTAAGACGATCAGTCAGCCCAGTAAAGAGATCAGTGAGCCACTTAAGGCCGTTTCTCAACCGCTTATGCCTCAGGCGCAGCGACTTTCTATTGATCACTTCGCTAAGCATATTGATAAGCGAGCATTGGCTGAGCAAAAAGGGGCTGTTGGGCGTTTCTTATTCCTTCTTGAAACCTTATATCATTTATCACCCGAGCAATTTGGACAAGTGCTGCAAGTACAAGGGCGTGGACGTTTATATTTTGCAACGTCAAAAGAGGCGTTGCTTGAGTCGAGCAAAACGGCGAATCCAAAAGAAATTGGTCAAAGTGGTTATTGGGTCACCAGTAATAATAATACCGCTAAAAAGCGGACCATTTTATCAGAAGTGCTTGAGCAATTTAATATTGACGAATCCGAAGTCTCTGAGATTATCGACAGTATTTAACCTAATGCTCATTTATTTTATTTTTGTTCAAAGGAGCTGACTTTGTCGATTCATCCACGTGCTGGGACCCTTGCGACGCAGGCTGATTTAACCAATATTCCTAAGCTTATTAGTTTATATTATCGATGTAAGCCGAATATTAATGATGTTTCTCAGCGAGTGACCTTTGGTACTTCAGGTCACAGGGGAAGTGCCTTAAAGGGCAGTTTCAATGAAGCGCATATTTTAGCTATCGCTCAGGCGGTTGCTGATTATCGCCAACAAGCAGGCATTAAAGGTCGGCTGTATGTGGGTATCGATACGCACGCATTATCTCAGCCCGCTAGCATGAGCGTGATTGAGGTGATGACAGCCAATCACATTGAAGTGGTGATCCATCAAGCTGAAGAGTTTACCCCCACGCCGGTGATTTCTCACGCCATCATTACGCATAACCTGTCAGCTGAGGAGCAGGTTGATGGTTTAATTATTACACCATCGCATAACCCCCCACAAGACGGCGGCATTAAATATAACCCACCTCATGGAGGGCCCGCTGAAGGGGAGATCACCGCTTGGATAGAAGCGCGAGCGAATGATTATTTAGCCTCTCAACTTGAGCAGGTTAAACGCCTTAATTATACCGTGGCGATGAATACGCGCCTAGTCACTGAAGTTGATTTGATTGGCCCGTATGTTAAGGATCTCGATAAGGTCATTGATATGAAGGCGATTAGTCAAGCAAAAGTGCGCATTGGTGTCGATCCATTGGGCGGTGCGGGTATCCATTATTGGGGACAAATTGCCTCCCATTATAATCTTGATATTCAGCTTGTGAATGATACAGTCGATCCTAGTTTTCGTTTCATGCCTTTGGATAAAGATGGCAAAATTAGAATGGACTGCTCATCCCCCTATGCCATGGCAGGCTTGCTTAAACACCAAGATGAATTCGATTTATGTGTCGGTAATGATGCGGACTATGATCGTCACGGTATTGTGTGTCCCGGCTCCGGTTTAATGAACCCGAATCATTTTTTAGCGGTAGCCATTGATTATTTACTCTGTCATCGACCTGATTGGGGCAGTGATTTGGTGGTAGGAAAAACCTTAGTGTCTAGCGCCATGATAGATAAAGTCTGTGCTAAACATCAGCGGATCATGAAAGAAGTGCCTGTTGGGTTTAAATGGTTTGTTGAAGGGTTAGCCGATGCCAGTCTGGCCTTTGGAGGGGAAGAAAGTGCCGGTGCGGCTTTTCTCAGACGAGATGGCAGCACTTGGTGTACCGATAAAGATGGCTTTATTTTAGCCTTATTAGCCGCTGAAATTTTAGCGGTAACAGGTCAAACGCCTCAAGCTCATTATGATGCATTAGAAGCCAAGTTTGGCAAAAGTTATTATCAGCGACTTGATAGCCGGCTTTCATTAAAGAAAAAAGCGAAGTTTGCGACAATTAATGCCGAAAGTTTGCAAGTGAGCACATTAGCGGGTGAAGCGATCACTGCTGTGCTGACAAAAGCACCGAGCAATCAGGCGGCGATTGGTGGAATAAAAGTGATAACGGATAATGCATGGTTTGCCGCAAGACCATCAGGTACGGAAGCATTATTTAAAATATATGCAGAAAGTTTTATTAGTGAAGCACATCTTGCACAAGTGTTAGATGAGGCGACAGCCCTTATTAATCATGCGCTTAAAGGTTAATTTGATGAACTGCTAAAACTTTCTATGGCGTATTGAACCTGAAACCACTGATATGAGATCAGTGGTTTTTTTGGTTTTAAACTTGAGGGGAAAATGTTTAAGGTAAATGAGGCAAAGGTGTACGTTGTATTTGAATGGACTCACGACACAAGAGTACTGCTGCACAGAGAAAGCAGATCCCACCTAAGCAGGTCAATACAATACTGAGCGGTAGCATAGAAGGGGAAAGGGATTGTAATATTGATGAGGATACAAAGGCAGAACCAAGAAAAAAGAGGCAACCAAAATGATTAATGAAGGCCATTTTTTGTTCTAAGCTTTTGGGCGACCACAACCAAAATTGATGACTGGTTTCATAAAGGGCTAAGCTACCGGATAATTGAAAACAGAGCGATCCTAACAGGTTTGGTAGCCAAATAAAAAGAGATTGTTGTAAATCACTTAATGCTAAGTAACCACTAAATGTATTGAGATTAAAAAATAACGTACCGATAAATTGACTAAAAGTGACCCAAAAATCCAGTCGATGAGGTTGCCAAGCGAGCCATTTCCGTTGATATTTTTTTTTATGCAGCGCACTTTTATTCATAGTGCTTTTATTCCGAATGAAATCTCCGGCATTAATCGATTGGATATATTGTAAATAAGCAGCAATCGTAAAAAAAATGGATCCCATAAAATACAAATTTGTTAATGCTGTGACAGACATCATAGCGCTAAGAGCGAGCAGACTGGCGAATACAAAATGACTCGCTCCGATGATAAAAGAGAGTCCAATCCAAAAATTTAGGGGATTGAATATCGATTCAATGGGAGTCTTTGCGAGGGATTTGTGGCTAAAATTAGACCATAAGTGTTGAAGGAATCCTGTCAGTGACAGAGAAGGTTCAATATGGGCATGGTGATCCATGCCCAAGCCTTTTCTATGGTGGCGAGAGTTCCAATGGTGAATGCCCCCTAAATGGGTTTTAAATTCAATATCGACAATAAAGTGACCAATCATGTGACGATACTGCTGCTTCCACTGTCGGGGGTAATGAGGAAAGGCTCGCGCTTTTTTCATTATCCGTGTTTAAAACCGCCCGCTTCGGCTTCGGTTAATGATTCATTGAGTGGATGTTTGTTTAAGTGCGCTAATGCATCTTTGTAATCTTTCATGAGTAATTCAGCTAAGTCTTGACTGAAGCCGCGTTTGACTAAGATCCGTTGAATGACAAGATCTTGTCTATTTTTCGGCATTGCATAGGCAGGGACGAGCCAGCCTTTTGTTCTTAAGCGATCGGCGAGATCGAATAAATTAAAATCATGGGGTTTATCATTCAGTTTCCAGCTTAATGCGGGGATACCATCGCTGCCATCGTAGATAATATCGAATTCTCCTAGCTTATTGATTTCTTCAGCGAGATAGAGGGCTATTCTCTGGCAATTTTGATGAATGGCGGTATAGCCATCACGTCCAAGGCGAATAAAATTATAATACTGGGCAATGACTTGACCACTCGGTCGGGAAAAATTGAGGGCGAAATCGGGCATATCTCCACCAAGGTAATTGACATGGAATACCAGATCAGGATGCAGATCTTCTTGTTCATGCCAAATTATCCAACCGACTCCAAGTGGTGACAAACCAAACTTATGGCCAGAGGCATTAATGGAGCGGACTCTAGGTTGCCTAAAGTCCCATTTCAAATCAGCATGTAAAAAAGGCGCCACAAACCCGCCACTGGCGGCGTCTACATGAACAGGAATATCAAGGCCGGTTTGTTTTTCTAACGCATCTAAGGCGTGACAAACACGGTCAACGGGCTCATAGTGTCCTGTAAAGGTGACACCTAGCGTTGGAACGACACCGATAGTATTTTCATCACAACGCTTAATGACTTCCTCCGCTGTCATAATATAGCGATCGCCTTCCATAGGGATTTCTCGTAGTTCAACGCCCCAATATCGGGCAAACTTATGCCAACAGACTTGCACGGGTCCAGTGATTAAGTTGGGTGCTAGAGTCTCTTTGCCTTGTTTTTTTTGTCGGTCTCGCCACTTCCAAAGTAGGGCCATTCCTCCTAACATTGCCGCTTCACTTGAACCTGTGGTTGACGTTCCTATACTTTGCTTAGCTTGCGGTGCATTCCATAAGTCGGCCAGAATATGCACGCAGCGACGTTCAATTTCGGCCGTCTGTGGGTACTCATCTTTATCGACCATATTTTTATCAATGGCCAGTGCCATGAGCTCTTGTATTTCAGGTTCAAACCACGTTTGGCAGAAGGTGGCTAAATTTTGCCTTGAATTACCATCGAGGAGGAGTTCATCATGAATAAGTTGTTTGATCACATCACCCCGATGGGTGGCATCTGGCATGGTATATTTAGGCAGGCTTTTTAAGGTATCTTCAGAGGTGAAAATGCTTTTATCGATACAATCAATTCCTGTCGCTTTGACATGTAACATAGTGGTTCCTTGTTTGTTTTTTATCTTATTTTCGCCTTTTTAGTATAGTGCGGAAAAGTTGAAGGGTAAGATAAAAAAAGTGGGCTTTACATATTAAAAAAACTTGTTAAAAAGAGTGAGTATTGTTAAAGGAATATGAAAGTGAGGATGAGGAAAGGCATTAAAAAAACGGGGTTGTTTGATGAAATCTCAGCTGAATAGGCGATGTTATCGGTTGTATTATCGTTAATTGGAATAAGGATCTGTTTTACCTTTTAACAATAGCCAATCATATTAAAGTATAGAATGAAGCGATTGTGTTTATTAATCCTGAATTTATTGAACAAATAGGAGAGTATGAAGGGGTCGAAGGCTGTTTATCGATACCGAGTTACCGCACACGGGTGTCGCGTTTTAAACAAGTGAAAGTGACTGTGTTGGATCGTGAAGGCGAGCCTTTTGAAGTGGCAACAGATGAGTTTCTTGCCGTGGTATTACAACATGAAATTGATCATTTAAAGGGGGGGGATATTTATCGACCATTTATCTGAACTTAAACAGAAAATAGCCTTAAAGAAAGTCAGAAAGTGGCAAGCTGAGCCAGCTTAGTCGATTATCCGTACGCTTTATAGAAAGTAATATTAAAAAAGTGAATTGACGGCTAGTTTATTTCACTGATAAATAATATCATTATTGTTACTTCCGTCCTATTCACTTCAAGTGCGCTCTAATGATTAAACCTATTCAAATAATCCTCTTAACCCATGAAAGAGAAGTTGAACGTCTATCGAATACGGGCCAATTAGCCCTTCAAGCTTACCCTGAATATTGCCAGCGTGTCATTTGGTCTAGAGTGGATCCTGATCCATCACTCGTTCATCAACTTGAAAGCGGACAAGCCGCCTTGCTTTTTCTTGAAAATGAGGACAATTTAGTCTTGCAAGGCGTCAGCGCTGTTGTTGAAGAGCTCAGGCCTCCTCTTAAGGCTATTGATAGGAGTGAACATGTTAATCCGGATAGGCTAACACATCACCATGGGATGCTACCTGATGTGGTGGTGATCCTCGATGCCACTTGGCAAGAAGCGCGAAAAATGTGCCGACGAAGTGGGTATTTAAAACAGGCTGAAAAATACGCTTTGCCGACATCAATTTTTGCTGATACGACCTCGAAATTTACGCTGCGACGTAATCAAATCGAAGGGGGTTTTTGTACCCTTGAATGCGTACAGCAGCTGTTTAGCCTCAATGCGATGCACGAGGAAGCCGCTGTATTAGCAACAATGTTCAAGGCGTTTAATCAAAGATAAACAGACTCTAGATCACCGTTAAATAAATGCACAAGAAATGGCTGGAGGCACCCGCAAGGACAAATAAATGCCAAATGGCGTGATTGAAAGGAATCGCTTTTACCACGTAAAAAATCACCCCTAAGGTATAAAATAAGCCGCCAGCAATGAAAAGGTCAAAGCCAAGAGGGGACATTCCGGCAATAAGATCATTGATGATGATCATGCTAAGCCAGCCCATGCCTAAATATAAACAGACACTTAAGACTTTAAAGCGGCCGGTAAACAAGGTTTTAAAAAACACCCCGCCCAGCGCAACGAGCCAAATAACTAATAAAATCAGATCCGCTTTAGTGCCCGCTAAGCTGATGAGCATGAGGGGAGTATAAGTGCCTGCAATTAATATATAAATAGCACAGTGGTCGGCAATTTTAAACTGACGTTTCCAATACTGGCTGGTGGCATTGTGATATAAGGTGGAGCAAAGAAACAGCAATATAATGCTAACACAATACAATATCACGCCACTTAGCTGTAGGGTTGTGAGTGAGTGGTAGCCCTTATGAAGGCTAAAAAACAGTGCAGCAATACCGCCTAATACCCCTAATCCATGACTGAGCGTGTTGGCTCTTTCTTCATTAATACTGTATTCCCCTACGGAGGGATTTTGAGGAAGCGCATTATGGATTATTTTAGAGGTGGGGGGAGTGTGATCTATTTTTTTCGCTAAGTGCTGGATAGACATATCATTTTTCTGGTGTGACCTGGTGTGACCTGTTGTGACCCAGTGTAACAGTATTCAAGCGAGTTGAATACTACTTCAGCTTACACCTGTGCGCTTAAGTGTGTCGTGAACACCACAAGAATAATGAACTTAATGATAACAAGTGTTTCTAATAGCGAAGATAACATCATGGATTGAACATGGACGGAAAGAGTCATGCACTATGACGGCAATAAAGTTTTGGATAACGCGCAGCAAGTCCTCGAGCCTCTAATAGGAGTAAGAGATGAGAGTGAATGTCTTATTGAAACAGGCCTTATTTTATCTGCAGATCCTATTGTTACGATAAAAAAGCCAATCCTTACCGTAGGCCCTCTTTTTACCCAAGCCACCGTTGTCACTGTAGAAAAATCGAGGCTTATTGATGACTCGCTAGCAAGCAGATTAAAGATCAGGGGATCTCGAGTCCCCTTTTTGAAACCCATTCCAGCAAATGAAAGGTCAAATCAGCTGTATTGGACGCTAGCACTGGTGGGGTTATTGCATATTCTGCTGTTGTTGGGAATGGATCGTTTATGGCGAGTGAACATCGATGCAAGGTTACCTAAACTTATCAGTCTGGCGCCTGAAGTGGGGGTTAAAAGCTATTTGTATGTGTCGCCTCAGCCCAGCCCTGTATCAGCGCAGGCAGAGGTAAAATCTAAGACAACTTTTCAGTCCGATCCACCGTTAAAGTCAGCGTCCTATTTAGAGCGAGAGTCGAGCTTTCAATCTCAGTCTGCATCGATGCCCACATTAATTGAAAAGCCAGCAATAAAGACCAAAGAGTCTATTGTTGTTAAAGAGATGCGACCTGTTAGTGATCGGAAAAGAGCGGGCTTTAGATTTGATGATCAAGCGGTGATTGATCATATCTTGGCTCAAACTCACATTAAAAAGAATGTCGATGTGCAGGGCTCAAGTGTTCTCGATAAGCATACTCAGTCTTACTTACAGCAACAACAAAGTAATAAAGTGAGTGAGTTTGCCATAAAACAAGCGCAATGGGTGGCGCAACCCCCAACATTGAGTGACATGACACCAGCACCGAAAGCGCTTGTCGGCGCTAAATCCACTCAAAGTGCGCTGCAAGCGGTTGGACTGCCTGAAGTGCACGGTCATTCCCTTGATCCTAATCGTGTTGTACAAGAAGGGGACTTTTGTTATCGCATCATTAAAACGCCGACTCAAATAAACCCGAATGCAGAAATTGTGTCAAACATGGGTTTTCGATGCAGCCCCGATCACGATAAGAAAAACGGTCAAAATTTAATTAACCAACGATTAAAACAACATGATGTCGAGATAAATTGATGTGAATATTTTTGATGCAAAATATATAAAACAATATAAATTTCAATTTATATTTATATTTTCAGTTGCTTGTGAGTAATAAATTATGATGTTAACTGTAAAGCTTAATGCAAATAAAACCTTGTGAAGCCTAATGGTTTAAGCCTATACTGCGTGCATCTTGTCGGAGTGCCTTTATGGCTGAGACCGTTAATTCGGGATCCGTTGAACCTGATCAGGCTGAACCCTGCGAAGGAAACAAGCAGTATAATTGTTTTTCTTCCTAAGTCTTACTATTACGTTATGTAAGATTTACTCTATGTTGTTAAGCGTGTCATTCACACGTTTTTATTGAGCCATTTTGGGCCATAGACTGTAAATTAGGTAGCAATTATTTTGGCATAATAGGTCTTTTTTCCTGTTGTGCCCGCTGAATCAACTCTCACCCCTCCTGACAAGCAACTTCATTTCAAATTTAAAGTGAGATTGCTAATGTCAAATCGTCGTGAAACCCGTGCTAATGCACAAACCTTTATTGATACCCTTAAACCCTTACAGCATCCTAACTCTGAAAAAATCTATTTAACCGGCAGCCGTGATGATCTGCGTGTGGGCATGCGTCAAATTCATCAAGCTGATACCTTACTGGGTGGCAAGGAAGACGATCCTGTTTTCGAGGCGAATCCTCCAATTAAAGTGTATGACTGTGCGGGTGCTTACTCGGATCCTGATGCCAAGATTAATGTTCACATGGGCTTGGATAAATTTCGTGAAGCTTGGATTGATGAGCGTAATGATACTGAGCAACTTGTCTCGGTGAGCTCAGGATTTACCCAGCAACGCCTTGCCGATGATGGCTTAGATCATCTGCGATTTGAAAGCTTATTGCCGCCGCGTAAAGCCAAAGTGGGCAAGTGTGTTACCCAATTGCATTATGCTCGCCAAGGGATCATTACCCCTGAAATGGAATATATTGCCATTCGCGAGAACATGGCCCGCGAGGACGTGACCGATCCTATTTTAACCAAAAAAGATAAAGGTGAAAGTTTCGGTGCGGTGATAGGTGACTTGGTCACGCCTGAGTTTGTGCGCAGTGAAGTGGCCCGAGGCCGCGCCATTATTCCCTTAAATATTAATCACCCTGAAGTCGAACCTATGATTATCGGGCGTAACTTTTTGGTAAAAGTGAATGCCAATATCGGTAATTCTGCCGTCACTTCATCCATCGAAGAAGAAGTAGAGAAACTGGTTTGGTCAACCCGTTGGGGCGCGGATACGGTCATGGATCTCTCTACAGGGCGTTATATTCACGAAACCCGTGAATGGATCATTCGTAACTCTCCTGTTCCTATTGGCACCGTGCCTATTTATCAAGCGCTTGAAAAAGTCAACGGTGTTGCCGAAGACTTAACCTGGGAAGTGTTCAGAGACACACTTATCGAACAAGCCGAACAGGGCGTCGATTACTTCACTATTCATGCTGGTGTGTTGCTGCGTTATGTACCAATGACGGCTAAACGTTTAACGGGTATGGTGTCTCGTGGTGGCTCTATCATGGCCAAATGGTGCTTGTCACATCATAAAGAAAGTTTTCTCTATGAGCACTTTATAGACATTTGTGAATTGTGCGCCGCCTATGATGTGTCTTTATCGTTAGGTGATGGCATGCGTCCAGGTTGTATCGCCGACGCCAACGATGAAGCCCAATTTGCCGAACTGGAGACCTTAGGTGAGTTGGTGAAAATCGCGTGGGAATATGACGTGCAAACGATTATTGAAGGGCCGGGACATATTCCGATGAACCTCATTAAAGAGAATATGGATAAGCAGCTTGAGCATTGTGATGAAGCGCCATTTTATACCTTAGGCCCACAAACCACCGATATTGCCCCAGGTTATGATCATTTTACTTCAGGTATTGGTGCGGCCATGATCGGCTGGTACGGTTGTGCCATGTTGTGTTATGTCACCCCCAAAGAGCATTTAGGCTTGCCTAACAAAGAAGATGTGAAGCAAGGTTTAATGGCCTATAAAATTGCGGCTCATGCTGCAGATGTAGCCAAAGGTCATCCTGGTGCCCAAGTGCGCGATAATGCGTTATCTAAGGCTCGTTTTGAGTTTCGCTGGGAAGATCAATATAACTTAGGCCTCGATCCTGAAACGGCTCGGGCTTATCACGATGAGTCATTACCCCAAGAGTCGGCGAAAGTCGCCCATTTCTGCTCTATGTGTGGCCCCAAATTCTGCTCAATGAAGATCACCCAAGACGTGCGTGATTATGCGGCTAAGCTTGAAGCGGAAAAAGCCATCAATGATGCGGCATCTCAAACCGTATCGGTTGAGAGTCATAGTGACTTTAAAGCCAAAACCCTTGATGAAGTCGAGTCGGGTATGGCAAAAATGTCGCAAGCATTTAAAGCGCAAGGGGCTGAGCTTTATCATGAAGCAGGGCAAACGGTGCACTTAGATCAAGTGACTGATAACCAAGATGTTGATGAAAAAGGGAAAGTCACTTCTGTTACTCCAGTGGCGCTTGCAACAGCAGAGGAATAATCATGGTCAAGGCGCATTTATGGCCCACTGACACGCGATCTCAAGAGGCGTGCCTTGATCGCGTGCCTATTGCTTGTAAATCCACAGCTTGTCAATCAATAGTGTGGAGTATTGCAGGCTCAGACAGTGGCGGTGGCGCGGGCATACAGGCCGATTTGGCGACGATGCAAGACTTGGGTTGCCATCCATGTTCGGTGATCACCACCATTACAGCCCAAAGCTCCGTTGAAGTAAGCTTGGTCGAAGGGGTGTCCAATGCCATGTTATTGGCTCAGCTGAATACGTTACTCACCGATCTGCCGCCTAAAGTGATAAAAATTGGCTTGCTCGCCTCTCAAGAGCAACTCGAGCGAGTGGCTAACTGGTTAACAGTGCAGTTAGCTGAGCACCAGAGGCAAACCCAAATTCGCGTGGCAGTGATTTTAGATCCTGTGATGTTAGCCAGTTGTGGTGACGCACTGAATGCGCAAAAGGCGTTGAATTTTGATTGCTTTAAAGGCTTATTGACGTTACTGACGCCCAATGCGACAGAATTAGCCCTGCTGGTGGAACAACCTTTGCCTAATGCGAGTGCCTGTTTACACGCCGCTAAGCAATTGGCAACTCGTCTTGATTGCGCCGTGTTGGCGAAAGGGGGCGATCAAGGTGGCACATGGGATCCCTTATGGGCCCATGATGTGTTTGTGTGTGGCGCCGTGCCTGAGGTATCGCTTGATCATCAAAATGCCTGCTTTTTATTAACCAATGAGCGAGTGAATACCCACAATAACCATGGCACAGGTTGTACTCTGTCATCGGCGATTGCGGCGATCATGGCCTCAGGGTTTGTGCTGCATGATGCGATTGTGGTGGCCAAGGCCTATGTGAGTGCGGGTTTAAAAGCCAGCTATCAGCCGGGCAGCGGTGCGGGCGTGTTGACAAGATTAGGCTGGCCTAGCACCTTGAGCGACTTTCCCAGTATTGTGATGTTAGCGAATGATGAGACAACGCCGCATGATGGACATCAATACATGACGCAAGCATTAGTGGCCTCTCGTTATCATGCATTGGCTACCTATCTGGATTTTGAGCCGGTGTCGTTACGTCAAATAGCCAAGCCATTTACTCCCATCAAAGGTGCGCTGGGATTATACCCCGTGGTGGATGATAATGACATGTTAGCCCGCTTGTTAGCTGCAGGCACTCAAACCGTGCAGCTTAGGCTAAAAGATCTCAGTCGTCACGATCTTGAGGCACAAATTGAGCAAGCTGTTGCCCTAGGCAAGCAATATAAGGCGCGAGTGTTTATTAACGATCATTGGCAGCTTGCTATCAAGCATGGTGCTTATGGGGTGCATTTAGGCCAAGAAGATCTCTTAGTCGCAGATTTAGTGGCTATCGCTAATGCCAATATGGCGCTGGGGCTGTCGAGTCACAGTTATTTTGAGTTGATTTTGGCCAGTCAACTCGCCCCTTCTTATTTAGCCTTGGGGCATATTTTCCCAACCACCACCAAAGTGATGCCATCATTGCCCCAAGGGCTGAATAAACTTAGCCGTTACGTGTCTTTGATGAAAGGGCATTTCCCTTTAGTCGCCATTGGCGGCATTGATGAGACTCGACTCGAACAAGTGAAAGCGACCGGCGTGGATGATATTGCCGTGGTGAGAGCCGTGACGCAGGCTGCCTCTCCTGCGGATGCTTTTGTGACGTTGTCGCAACGGTGGGCACAGGCATGAGTCAACATAAACGGATTAAAAGTGAGCTGGCTCCGACCGATTTTATTCGCTACTCCCGTCAAGTCTTGCTACCCGAAGTCGGCGAAGCGGGACAATGTCAGCTGCAAGCGTGTCACGTTGTTGTAGTGGGCATTGGCGGTCTTGGACATTTGGCGGCGCAGTATTTGGCGGCAGCCGGAGTGGGGCAGCTCACCTTGATCGATGGTGATAAGGTGGAAGTGTCGAATCTGCCTCGTCAGCTACTATTTACCGATGAGGATATTGGCCAGTCTAAAGCGCGCTGCGCGCAAATCAAATTGCAAAGGGCTTATGTTGATTGTCACATTCAGGCAATGGATCACTATTTGGATGAGCCATCTGTTGATAATGAGAGTATCGATAAAGCGTCGACTCAAGCTTCAGCTCAAATATCAGCACGCATATCAGAGCAAGCACCAATGCAATCGACGTTATCTAATGCTGATTTGGTGCTCGATTGCACGGACAATTTTGCCACTCGTCATTTGGTTAATCGTCTTTGTATCCAAGCTGGCGTGTCACTCATTTCGGCCTCGGCGGCGCACTTTCAAGGTCAGCTGCTCAAAGTGGATTTAACCGGATCGCCTAAAGCGGGTTGCTACCATTGTTTATTCCCCAATGATATGACCGTCAGTCAAAGCTGTAGCAGTGTCGGTGTATTAGGTCCGATGGTGGGCGTGATGGCGTCGATGCAAGCACTACTGGCACTCAATAGCTTGTTAGATGTGGCACAACAGGCAGCGGTTCCGGCTGCTGCTCAGCTCTTTAGGCTCAATGGCAAAACCTTGCAGTGGTGTGTGGCTAAGCGTCAGCGTGATCTCAGCTGCCCCGTCTGTTCCCCTGTGTGTTTAACTCATGCTGCCACTCATGTTGTTAATAACGGTGCCGCACATAAAGGTGCTAGTCAGGATAGCAGTCAAAAACAAGTGCCAGTGAAATCTGCCGCCATAAAAGACAGGAGCGCGTGATGAATGAGATCAGTCAAGCCGAAAGGCAACCTGACGTTGAGCAGGTTGAGCAAACGATTTATTTTAATGAAAAGTCGATCACCGTTGTAGCAGGACTGACGTTACGGCAATTACTGGGTTTGCACAGTATCGATCCTCAGAGCGTTGCCGTGGTGGTCAATCAAGCGGTGATCCCCCGTGGACACTGGTCTGAGCAATTGTGTCAGCCCCAAGATAAAATCGATGTGTTTACTGTGGTCGCAGGAGGATAAAATGTTAAAAATAGCCGATGTTGAATTCAGTTCACGCTTATTAACCGGAACAGGTAAGTTTCGCTCCAGTACGGATATGTTAGCCGCCTTAAGTGCCTCCGGCTCAGCGCTGGTGACCATGGCGATGAAGCGCCTCGATTTAGCGCAGGGCACTGAAGATATTTTAGCGCCTTTAAAACAAAGTGGGGTGAAATTACTGCCCAATACCGCAGGCGCGCGCAGCGCAAAAGAAGCGGTGTTTGCCGCCGAGTTGGCCAAAGAGGTACTTGGCACAAATTGGGTGAAACTCGAAATTCACCCCGATCCCAAATACCTGATGCCTGATCCTATTGAGACTTTAAAAGCGGCGCAAATATTGTGTGAAAAAGGTTATATCGTATTGCCCTATATTCATGCCGATCCTGTTTTATGCCGCCGTCTTGAAGAAGTGGGCTGTGCCGCGGTCATGCCCCTGGGTAGTCCGATAGGTTCGAATCAAGGCTTAATCACTGCCGATTTTTTACGCATTATCATCGAGCAATCGAACGTACCTGTGATTGTGGATGCAGGCATTGGCGCGCCTTCGCAGGCGACGCAAGCCATGGAAATGGGCGCCGATGCAGTACTAGTCAATACCGCGATTGCCAGTAGTCCTCAACCTGAAGTGATGGCGCGCTGTTTTGCCTCGGCGGTGCAAACCGGCAGAGACGCTTATTTAGCGGGTCTTGGCGTGGTGAGCTCTCATGCAGTGAATACCAGTCCGTTAACCGGTTTTTTAACGAGCGGTTCTTAATGTATTGTTTTTAAAGATAAGCTGAAGGTGTGAGTTATTAAGTGATAAAAGTTGCTTTTAACACTTAATAATTATTAATATTAAATTTAAACAATAGGTTAATCGATGAGTTTTATTGATGTCTTTAAAAATATTCCTCAAGCAGAGCTGCAGTTGGCCTTGTACTCAACGACGCCGCAACAGGTTGAGCGGGCATTGCAGCGCCCTAGAGGCAACTTAGACAGCTTATTAGCGCTGCTTTCACCTGCCGCAGAGCCTTATATCGAGCAAATGGCGGCGCAGTCGGTGGCGCTGACACGCCAACGTTTTGGGGCTAACCTGGGGATGTTTTTACCCCTGTATTTATCGAATCTGTGTGCCAATGAGTGTGATTATTGCGGCTTTAGCATGAGTAATAAGCTCAAACGGAAAATTTTAAACACAGCCGAATTAGACAGTGAAATTCAGCTCATTAAAGCCATGCATTATGATTCGATTTTATTGGTTTCAGGTGAGCATGAAACCAAGGTCGGCATCGATTATTTCAGCAACGTGCTGCCGCAAGTGAAGCGGCATTTTAATCACATCGCGATGGAAGTGCAGCCGATGTCCATAATGGATTATGCCACGTTGGTTGAACAAGGCTTGGATGCGGTCATGGTGTATCAAGAAACTTATCAGCGGCAAACCTACGCGGCGCATCACACTCGCGGTAAAAAGAAAGACTTTGCCTATCGACTCGAGACGCCCGATAGAGTGGCGCAGGCGGGGGTGGATAAAATTGGCTTAGGGGTCTTGCTGGGTCTGGATGATTGGCGGCTCGATGCCTTACTGATGGGGCATCACTTAGCTTATTTAGAGCAACAATATTGGCGCAGCCGCTACAGTATCTCTTTGCCAAGGCTACGTCCCTGTACCGGCGGCATAGAGCCAAAAGTGGTGTTAACCGATCGCGGTTTAGTGCAGATGATCTGCGCCTTTCGATTGTTTAATCATGAGTTAGAAATAAGCTTATCGACCCGAGAATCCCCTGCTCTGAGGGATAATTTGTTTCCATTGGGGGTGACGCACGTCAGCGCGGCCAGTTCCACCCAGCCGGGCGGGTATAGTAATCCCGATACCGAGCTGGATCAGTTTGACATCAGCGATGATCGCAGCAGTCGACAAGTGGCCAACGCGATCATGCAAAAGGGCTTAAATCCAGTATGGAAGGATTGGGAAAGGGCATGGATGTAGTTCGCATTTAGCGAACATGCCCATTGGTTATTAATTAAGCTTCGCTTAATAAAGTTTATCAATGTTGCTTTTCGGTATTAAGTGAGCTGATTTTTTTGTTGTAACTTCATTGTTATCAATTGCCTGCCGCAGGCTTTTGTGCGAATACAAAAATAACGCGCCGTGAATATATCCCTATAGGCTCAGACGAAGGCTTCCCTGCCTTCGATGGTTATTTTTGTATTCACACTGATTTGAAAAAAACAAAGTGTGTTTCTTTGAATTGAAGGGTCACAAATGGTTTTTTTATCACCAGCGGTTTAAAGTCGTGAGTTCCGACTCACATAGGGATATTAGATATTAAGCTTCACTTAAAGGGAGATCGTGGATTCCCATCCTTCCCGTAATAAAGAGTGGGCCAAAAGGGGATCAACAGCAATCCCCCTTGGAACCCTATGCTGCCCCTAGCGGAGCAAAGCGCTTTATAATTCAAAGGACAAGAATAGTTATCGCCTCATATTCGCCGTCCGTGGCTCACCTAAGGCTATTTCGGCATCCATGCCTTAATCACACTATTCTTTGTTGAATTATCTTAGCTGCTCCGATGGGGAGCTAACGTTAAAAGCAAAGCGCAAAAGCCAAAACGGTGGTTTTCTTCGAATTGGGGTGTTGGGTTAGTTCGCTTCGAATGAAACGGTAACATTATTTGTTACCGCTTTCAGCGGAGGAGGAAGATTAAGCTTCGCTTAATGGAAGATCGTGGATGACTCTTCTTATCACCTGCGGTGAGGCGTAAAGTCGTGAATTCCCACTCCTTCCTGTAATAGAGAGTGGGATTAGGAGGACTGCTCGTCCTTAACTATATCCCTATCTAAAAGCCAGTTCAACATCCTTGTCTCTCGCTCATAGAGGTCATTATTATGACCTTCGCCCTCCTCTTGCAGATTTTTTAATATATAGGCTTGCAGCCCCAGACGCAGTTATATCCTTACACACGATCCTCAAGGTGAAGATTGGGACGGTTGTGTCAAATTATCGATATGAATATGTAGCTATTAAAAACAACTATACTAATTTTAAGCTTGAACTTGACAGCAAAGATGAAGCGACTAAAAGCCTCGCTGAGGCTGAGTGGACAAAATCTTGAAATCGATGCCATGAATTTCGTATAGGCTGTTTTTGAAGACTTTAAAACAGATGAATTTGAGCTTGGTGTTAGCTTGTGTCATAGGGTGTAATGGTTTGAGATTCAAGCATCTACTTTTCTCAATTATGTATTTCTTAGCTAATAATTTATGAGGGAGTAGAGAAAAAATGAACAAAATTAATCATACTATAATTCTTTCAATTATTCGTCGTGGGTTGCGA
Source organism: Shewanella surugensis (assembly GCF_023284005.1). Taxonomy (GTDB): domain Bacteria; phylum Pseudomonadota; class Gammaproteobacteria; order Enterobacterales; family Shewanellaceae; genus Shewanella; species Shewanella surugensis. Next base: position 1,634 of record NZ_JAKIKS010000083.1, on the reverse strand, counting down.
AATAGTTTATTTATATTATGCACGCTGTTTATGCTTTGTTCTCATGCAGAGACAGATAATGTATTAATGTGGCAGATGCCAAGTAGCGGAATAAATTTCCCTGTTTACGTATTTAAAGATAATAAGCAATCAGCGTATCTGTATTCGTCGTCGCAACAGTCTATTTTAGGTAAGTATCATAGTACTACTACTGCAACGTACGACTTGTATTATCAATCTGGTAATACGAAATGGAATAGCTGTAAGCTTATCTTAAAATCGGGCAGTATTTCTCCACATACAACCTGTCCAGGAGCAGTTATAAATCCCCCAGTAACAACGTCTAATGTTTATACCGTAGCATTTGGTAGCACGGCATGGCCCGCTTCAGTTGCGCCAGTGTATATGCCATCTTATGGCAGCCGTAGTATTACTTTTAAGAATGATACAGCCTACGATAAAATCCGCATTGGGCAAGTATGCACTAAGTCAAAGAATCCGAATAATTCGAAATGTAAAAATAACCAAAATCGTTGGGAAGTGGCAAAAGGCGATACTAGAGTGTTCCAGTATGATGCTACCTATAAGGGTGGTCTTACAGGACTTATATCTACTGCATTTACTGTAACAGCTTACAAAAAAGCAGGTACATGGGTAGAAACGGGTGGTTATGGTGCTGGTCAAACGCCTTATGCAACAAAAGTAGAAATGACAGCATTGCCCGTCGATAATAAAACCGAAAACGGTACAGCGTTCCTTGTGCCACAAGGCAATACAAACTTCGATATTTCTGTAGTAGATGGCTATAACATAAGCGCGAAAGCATACCCTATTGGAGGCAGCTATTGCACATACACGGTTCCGCCAGAAAACTCCAATGTTTTAGGGGTAGGGTACTACGATAGCAGTACTGTGCTAGCATCTATTGAAGATAGCGAAGCACTTTGTACCAGCAGTTCACAATTACCAGTAAACTATGCTGGCCCTGATACTCCGTGGGATCTGGCACAGACAGACAGTGCTGATAACTATAAAGGCTGTTTAAGCCCTTGTACGTATACGAAAGTTAATGGTAAATCGAGCCAGAATAAGTTTTGTTGTACCGGTAGTTACGGCACACCAACAAGTTGTAATCAAGCGAAAGGTGTTATTGGTGCGAATACTTCAACCTACGTGAAGAACCTTGATAGCAATCATGCTACACACGTTTATCGTTTTGCCTATGATGATGCTATCGGTGATTTTGCTTGTCCTCCGCAGACAAGTATTGCAGTTATTTTTGAGTAAATATATCTACTCAAATTATCAATCGCTTGATTATTGAATAAACATTGAAGTGGTCAACTAATTTTGGCCACGGACTTGGAGTTTTGCTCAAATAACCGCTCAGACTCCATTGGTGTCAAACCACCGTTATACTGATGTGGCCTGACTTGATTGTAATATCTGACGATGTAATGGCTTATCGCTCTATTCGCTTCATCAAATGAAGTAAAACCCGCTCTTGGCATCCATTCTGTTTTAAAGCTTCTGCGAACAATCAAGGAGCTATAGTCGTTTCTGGTGTATGAGGATAAAGCATTGCGATGTAACCTGTTAATTGATCTTGGCCGATCAACAATTAACAAAAGGAACATCGCAATGACTAAAAATGA
>NZ_JAKIKS010000082.1 GCF_023284005.1 Shewanella surugensis | reverse complement strand
CCCACTCTTCATGAGAACGCTTAGTCATATTAACTCCTGATATCATAGTCAGGGGTTAACATAAGGGATCGATGAACACGGTTGAAGATGTACTTGCTCGGACGGTTACGTACGTAATTCACTGGCAGCAAAAGATGAATTATCAGAGGAGAAAATAGTGCGAGAGGCCGGATACTCTCAGGAAAGTGAGCCTGAACAGCTTAAAAGGCTGAATGCAGATCTAGATACCTTAGGCTTTAATTTATCCTCTGATGATCCTGATTACTTAGATTTTCTTCGTGACAGATATCATCAAGTTCAGGAGGATAATATTTAATGCGCTGGATTTGCAAAGATGAAATCGAAGAATGTCTAAGCCGAGCATGGCGTGATACAGCCAATCAAGCTAAAGACAGTTTGCTTGCTGCCTCAAATGCTACAGAAAGAAAGAACATCTTAAAACAACGCGCCTCTTCTGACGTATGGCGTAACTTCTATACACTCTTACCCAACAGTCTTAAAAGAAAGTGTTGGTATTGCGAAGCTGAAGATATCAGAGCTGATATGCCTATTGATCATTTTCGTCCAAAAAATAAAGTAGAAGAAGATCAAAATCATGATGGTTATTGGTGGCTTGCTTTTGACTGGGATAACTATCGGTGTGCTTGTACTTTTTGTAACAGCCGTCGAAATTTTGATGAAACTCAAGGTGGTAAAGCATGCAAATTTCCACTAAAAAAACCCGCAACACGAGCGTATAAACCAGAAGACGATGAGCTGTTGGAGCAAGAATGTCCAGATTTTCTTGATCCATTTGATCCAGATGATGAAAAATTGCTTTGGTTTGATAACGATGGATTGCCGGAGGCAAAACCTGACTCCAACACAGAACAAGTACGTAAAGTAGAAAATTCTATTGATATTTTCCATCTAAATGAGACTAGAATTACTCGTGCTAGAAACCAGATTAGATTAGAAGTTGAAAGGCATGTTAGAAATCTTAGAGAAAATAACAGAGAAAAAGAAGCAAAGCTTGCTTTAAGACGTATGGTGAGAGATACGGAGAAGTTATCCCGCTCTGCAGTTGTTTATTTGCGAGCTCATCGTGATCTTCAGGCTGTAAAAGACATTCTTCAATTGGATTAAATGTTTTTGGAAAGGGAAAAACTATGACAAAAATCACCGCCAGCCAATATGAACCGCTATTTGATTTAGATTATTACGTTGAACAAGGAAAAGGTGAGCAAGCCTCAATCAGCGCCTTGGTGAAACACTATCTTGACGAACACCGCAGAGCTAAACTAGATTAAGGTTAATTTTTCAGTGCTTGTGGCTAACCAAGCCTTATAGGGCTGTGATAAGGCTATTTATTTGCCAGAATAACAATCCAACAGATTAAATCGAAGCAAGCCACTGCTTTTGCTTTTTTCTTTCAATCCCCATCGGAGTAACTTTAACTTTTCGATAAAAAATAGTGTGATTAAGACAGGATGTCGAAAATAGCCTTAGTTGAGCCAAGGACGGCGAATATGAGGCGATAAATATTTTTGTTCATCGAAAATTGAAGTGACTATACTCCGTCGGGCGTTATGGAGATTGTAAAGAGGATAAGGACGAGCAGTCCTCTTTACCCCAGTGTGGATGTGAATCCACGATCTTAGCCTGCGGCAGCAATAAAGATAATTACTGCAATAAAATCCAAACACACTTAATCAATACCCATAATCATTCGGCCCGACTCAATTTATACAAAAAATTGAGTCTTACTGGCACAGATCATAGCCGAACGTGATGCGCTCTTGACTAAAAATAAATCAGTAAAGAAAACTGTTAAAAAGCCGAAAGCGAAGCAATCAACAGCGAACAAAGCCGTCGCCTAATGGATAACGGTTACTTACAATAGAGAATCAAAAGCGATCATTTCGAATCAATACACTGCTTTTGCTTGTTCTTTTATCTTTTAATCCCCATCGGAGTAACTTTAACTTTTTGATAAAAAATAGTGTGATTAAGACAGGATGTCGAAAATAGCCTTAGTTGAGCCAAGGACGAGCAGTTCTCTTTACCCTAGTGTGGATGGGAATCCACGATCTTAGCCTGCGGCAGCAATAAAGATAATTGCAGCAATGTAATCCAAACACACTTAATCAATACTCATAATCATTCGGCCCGACTCAATTTAGATAAAAAATCGAGGGTTACTGGCACGCATCAAAGCCGCCTCATCATTACAGCCTAAAACTTGCACAGACCGACCGAGAGTAATACAATGTAATACATGCGAAGGGTGTTATGAATGGAATGAGGCAGGTTTAAGATGAAAATACAAATTAAAAAAAGCGGTAATTCTGCTGCGATTAGGATCCCTGCAGATGTACTCAAGCAGCTTAATCTTGCGATTGGGGAGGAAATGTCCATGAAGATCACGAGCACAGGAATGTCATTTGAAAAAGTGACCCCGCCGCGTGAAGATTGGTTTAATGATATTTGTCCTATTTCAGTTAAAAATGAAGCCAATACCATGGAAAATGATTTTGATGCGATCCAAAATCACAGTTTGGATGACTGGGATCATGGCGACCAATGGTAAAAAAATATAAACGATATGATGTGGTTGGCATTAACTTGGACCCAACCATAGGCGCTGAATGTCAAAAGTTTCGTCCTTGCGTGGTGATATCGCCCGATGATATGAATGTGGCACTGCAAACCATTATCATCGCCCCATTAACGTCAACCCGACGAGGCTGGAAATTTAGACCCTTGATCACCGGACCCAATACCCAAAGTGAACTGGCATTAGATCAAATGCGGGCAGTGGATAAATCTCGGATCACGAAAACTTACGGCAAACTGATTAAAAAAGAACAAGATTCTGTTTATTCAATTTTAACCGAATTTTTTATATAAAAAAGGCCGAACATTGCTGCTCAGCCTTTTTTAAAATATCCGCCAGTGATGTGTTATCCCACGACTAATATAGCACCGAGGATAGCGAACTGAGGCTTACATTCACTGAAACTCGTCACTCAATTAAGAGTGGCAAGGGTTTAGTTCATTCCGTATTTTTTTAATTTCTTACGTAGCGTACCACGGTTAATGCCTAGCATGTTGGCTGCACGAGTCTGATTACCACGAGTGTGCTGCATGATAATGTCTAAAAGAGGCGCTTCCACTTCGCATAACACCATTTCATAGACTTCTTCGGCTTCTTGTCCGTCCATTTGAGCGAAAAAATTAGTGACAGCACGCTTAACCGCATCGCGTAATAATTGTGGCTTAATAGCGCCACTAGCGGTTTCGATTTTACCGACGGTTAGCGGGTGAACTTCTGTGTGAGTTGTCTGATCAAACATTCGTATTCTGCTCTTTATTTATGTGGTACAAATTCATCAAAATAGCGTTCCAACATGGAACATTGTTCTGCAACAGTCTCAAGACGATTAAACTCGCTCCTGAACGTGCGCTGGGGTTCTTGGTGTAAATACCATCCAACATGTTTTCTGGCGAAACGGATCCCCTTATATTCGCCATACAATGCATATAACTTCTCGAGATGTTCCAGCATCACTTGACGCTTTTCATCCATCTCAATAGCCGCTAAATGCTTACCTGTTGCCAAGTAATGTTGGATTTCTCTAAATATCCAAGGCTTTCCTTGTGCTCCTCGGCCTATCATAAGAGCATCAGCACCCGTATGTTCTAGCACAAATTGTGCTTGTTCTGGGGTAGTGATGTCTCCGTTTGCTATGACGGGAATAGAGACATTTTTTTTAATTGCCTTAATCGTGTCGTATTCGGCATGACCCTTATACATGCATTGCCGTGTTCGACCGTGAACGGCTAACGCAGCAATACCACAATCTTGTGCAATCTGGGCTATCTGAACGCCATTCCTGTGCTCTGGGACCCATCCCGTTCTAATTTTTAAGGTAACAGGTACATCAACGGCTGCAATCACGGCTTGTAAAATGAGCTTTACTAAGGCCGGGTTTTGCAATAGTGCAGAGCCTGCTAACTTTTTATTTACTTTCTTTGCCGGGCAGCCCATATTGATATCAATGATCTGAGCGCCTTGCTTTACATTCACTCTGGCTGCATTGGCCATTAATTCAGGACAGGCTCCCGCAATTTGAACGCTGCGGATCCCTTCCTCACCAGCATGTGCCATTCTAATTCGGCTTTTATCGGTATCCCAAACATCGGGATTTGATGAAAGCATCTCCGACACCGCCATGGCTGCGCCATAACGAAGGCAAAGATTTCTAAAAGCTTGATCTGTGACACCTGCCATTGGGGCGACGATCAGCTGATTGTTCAGTTGATACGGACCAACTTGCATTTATCAACACACCTTGCGCTTCAAAGGGGCGCTATAATACGTCTTTTTTGCGTCCATGAAAAGGTCAATAAATGACCTGAGAGAAACTTTTTTTCTTGACTTTTGTTGAGTTAGAAATAAGTCGATAATAAAATGCCTGTGTCTGTGCTATTTACGTATGCCTGTCAAGCGGCTCCAGTCGTCTTTATGAGCAGGCTCATCCATAATAAACCACTTTGAATAAAATTCAGACAACTCAAGAGCTTGTTCTTTTAACAGACCTGATAATGCTAATTGTCCACCGGGAGTGACTTTTTCTGCAATTAAGGGGGCTAATGCTCTTAATGGGCCCGCTAAAATGTTGGCCACCAGAATATCGGCGAGTAAATCATCAGGTTGGTCTTCGGGTAAATACAGCGCTAATTTATCTTGTACTTGATTGCGTTCGGCGTTGGCTTTTGAGGCTTCAATGGCTTGATAATCGATGTCGATACCGCTGACATATTGTGCGCCCAATTTGAGAGCCGCGACGGCCAGAATACCTGATCCGCAACCAAAATCGATCACTTTTTTATCAGTAAAGTCTAATCCGTCTAACCATTCTAAACACAATGCCGTGGTCGGGTGAGTACCGGTACCGAAAGCGAGACCCGGATCTAAAATGACATTCACCGCAGTAGGATCGGGGATCTCGCGCCAACTTGGGCAGATCCATAACCGCTCGCCAAATTTAATTGGGTGAAAGTTATCCATCCATTCCCGTTCCCAATCTTTATCTTCGACTTGTTCAATTTTATACGACAGAGAGTCTCCAACAAAAGGCAATGCCTTGAGTCTATCGACCACAGGGATGAGATCGTGATCGGCTTCGAAAAGGGCAACAATGACGGTATGAGCCCATAGCGGTGTTTCACCTAAGGTTGGCTCATAAATAGGCGTGTCTTGACCATCTTCAAGGGTAATAGAGAGGGAACCCTCTTCCATTAGCTGATCGCTGATGGCATCAGCATGGGCATTGTCGGTATCAAGTCTTAGCTGGATCCAGGGCATGTTAATCTCTGTCTAGGCAAATAATCGCGCCAGTATACCCAAGTGGTCTGAAGATGCTAGTTTCTGAAGCTAAACCTGTGAAGAAGCCTCTTCAACGGATTAGGAAATGGAGGATTAAATGGGAGTGATATGAGCAGGCGTTGGCGGATAGCGTCCATAAAAAAGCCGCAATAGCTGCGGCTTTCATTGTTTTGATTGATTGAATACTTAAGCCAATCGAATACGGTATGATTTAGCTCTTAGCGCGTTTCATTGCGGTAAAGAACTCATCATTGGTTTTGGTCATGGCAAGCTTATCAATTAAAAACTCCATGGCGCTGACTTCATCCATCGGGTGAAGGATTTTACGCAAGATCCACATTTTTTGTAGCTCATCAGAAGTGGTTAACTTCTCTTCACGACGAGTGCCTGAGCGGTTAAAGTCAATGGCAGGGAAAACGCGTTTTTCAGCGGCTTTACGAGACAAGTGAAGCTCTTGGTTACCCGTGCCTTTAAACTCTTCGTAGATGACTTCATCCATCTTAGAGCCTGTATCAACCAGAGCGGTTGCGATAATGGTTAAACTGCCACCAAACTCGATGTTACGGGCGGCACCAAAGAAGCGCTTAGGACGATGTAATGCGTTGGCATCAACACCCCCTGTAAGTACCTTACCTGATGATGGGATAACCGTGTTATAAGCACGAGCTAAACGAGTAATCGAGTCAAGCAGAATAACCACATCTTTTTTATGCTCAACTAAACGTTTGGCTTTTTCAATGACCATTTCGGCAACTTGTACGTGACGACTCGCTGGCTCATCGAAAGTCGAGGCGATAACTTCACCTTTAACCAAGCGTTGCATCTCGGTGACTTCTTCAGGGCGCTCATCGATCAGTAATACCATGAGTACCACATCAGGATTGTTGTAGCTGATGCTTTGCGCAATATTTTGCAATAATAATGTTTTACCCGCTTTTGGCGGTGCAACGATCAAACCACGTTGTCCTTTACCAATGGGTGAACATAAATCCAAAATGCGCGCGGTAATATCTTCTGTTGAACCATTACCACGTTCCATACGAATACGTTCTTCTGCATGTAATGGCGTTAAGTTTTCAAATAAGATTTTTGTGCGAGAGTTTTCAGGTTTATCGAAGTTAACTTCTGCCACTTTTAATAGGGCAAAATAACGCTCACCTTCTTTGGGTGGGCGGATTTTACCAAAAATACTATCACCCGTGCGCATGTTGAAACGGCGAATTTGGCTCGGTGAGACATAAATGTCATCAGGTCCCGCTAAATAAGAACCATCTGAACTGCGTAAGAAGCCAAAACCATCTTGAAGGATCTCTAAGACACCGCCTCCAAAAATATCTTCACCGCTTTGAGCGTGGGCTTTAAGAATTGAGAAAATAATGTCCTGCTTGCGAGCGCGGGCCATATTTTCTATTTTCATTTCTTGTGCGAGTGTAACTAAATCTGCAATCGGTGTGTTTTTTAATTCTGATAAATTCATCTTAGATGGGTCTTGTGTTTTGCGTGACGACGCTATAAGTGATCAATAAATAAGGCAATAAAAAGAATATCAATCGAATAGCTAGAAGGGGTTAGTTTAGAAAGAGTCTGGTCATTAAAGTAGCACTAACTTTAATGGACGTCTAGAGATTTAAGCCCATTCGGCACATTTTTTATGAAATATGTGCCGAAGGGACATTTTATATACTATTTAATCTATTGATTTAATAGTTTTTGTATTCACATTTGTACTTATATTTGTGCGTCGATAAACTCTTTCAATTGCGTTTTAGACAGTGCACCGACTTTGGTGGCGGCTAATTCACCGTTTTTAAATAACAGTAAAGTTGGAATACCGCGTACGCCATACTTAGCTGGAGAGACTGAATGTTGGTCAACATTTAGTTTCGCGACGGTGACTTTACCTTCATATTCTTGTGAAACATCATCTAGAATGGGCGCAATCATTTTACAAGGACCACACCATTCAGCCCAAAAGTCTACCAATACGGGTAAATCAGACTTGATTACGTCATTTTCAAAGCTGTCATCACTGAGGTGTACTATCTTGTCGCTCATTCTTATTCTCCGGTTTGGTTGCCATTGCTGGTTTGTTAATGGCTTAACCTGTATATTGGGCCATTAAAATGGCTTTTCAAGTTTAAACTTACGCATTAAATTAAGTTACACCACTGGAAATGAGAAAACGCTCTTAGACAAGTCGGTGATTGACAGGCTATAGTGAACCTGCGTCAATAGCGTCTATCTAATTATACGTAAAAGTACGTAAAAGCGTTTTAAACCAGCCCTCAAAGAAATGCATATTTTTTGAGAGTCACCACTCAGTATATCACTGAAATAGGCTCTCCCTCTGATTTCTTTGAGTGTGCACCTATTTTAGTGTGATAAGTATTCTATCGCTATTTCAAACGATTGAGTTTCTTATTGCAACCCTACAGGTAAGCCTGCGCTATGAGCGAAACACATTTATCAACACAAAAGTTTGCCGATTTACCTTTACAACCAAAAGTTAATCAGGCGCTTAGTAAAGCTGGTTTTGAATATTGCACGCCAATTCAAGCCTTGTCATTACCGATTTTGTTACAGAAAAAAGATATTGCGGGCCAAGCCCAGACCGGAACAGGCAAAACCTTAGCGTTTCTAGTCGCGACCTTTAATCATCTATTGACTACACCTATTCCCAGTGAGCGTCAAATTAATCAGCCTCGAGCGATTATTATGGCTCCAACACGGGAGCTGGCTATTCAAATAGCTAAAGATGCCCGTACGTTAGCTCAAGAAACAGGTCTTAAAGTGGGCATTGTGTATGGCGGTGAAGGCTACGATGCACAACGAAAAGTCTTAGATAAAGGCATCGATATCTTGATTGGCACCACGGGACGTATTATTGATTATGTCCGTCAGGGTGTCATTAATGTCAGTAACATCCAAGCTGTGGTACTGGATGAAGCCGATCGTATGTTCGATTTGGGCTTTATTAAAGATATACGCTTTTTATTCAGGCGTATGCCGGATGCAAAGTCTCGCCTCAATATGTTGTTTTCAGCTACATTGTCGATGAAAGTGCAAGAACTGGCTTATGATCACATGAACGAGCCTGAAAAAGTTGAAATTGCGCCGAATGAAAAAACCTCTAAAAATGTTAAAGAAGAAATTTTTTATCCTTCAATGGATGAAAAGATGTCTTTGTTATTGTCTTTAATTGAGGAAGACTGGCCTGAAAAAGCCATTGTCTTTTCAAACACCAAACATAGCTGTGAGAAAGTGTGGTCATGGCTTGCGGGTGACGGCCATCGAGCAGGCTTGTTAACGGGTGATGTGCCACAAAAGAAACGTTTACGGATATTAGAGCAGTTCACTAATGGTGACATCGATATATTAGTGGCCACCGATGTAGCTGCTCGTGGCTTACATATCTCAGACGTATCCCATGTTTATAATTATGATCTGCCTGATGATTGTGAAGATTATGTCCACAGAATTGGCCGAACGGGCCGAGCAGGACAAAAAGGCGTATCAGTGAGCTTTGCCTGTGAAGAATATGCGCTGAATTTGCCGGCCATTGAAAGTTATATTAATCATTCGGTTCCTGTGAGCTCTTATGATAGTAGTGCGCTGTTAGACGATATTCCTCCACCAGTTCGCATTCATCGTAAACCAAGTACGCATTCGCGCAATCAGCGCAATCAGCGTGATCGTACCGGTGGTAAACCTCATGGTGCTCACAATAGTGGCACGCGTTCTCGTCATGATCGGACGCGTAGGCATTCATAATGACATCGCCTCTTTATGCTGCCATTACTTTAGGGTCCAACAGTTTTAATATGTTGGTTGCCAGAACGGTTAATGGCCAACCTTGCATCATCGCGAAATTTAAGCGTAAAGTCAGGTTAGCAGAAGGGGTTGGAGATAAAGATCATTTAAGTCATGAGGCAATGATGCGAGGCATAGATTGCCTTGCGATGTTTGCCAGTGAAATTGAAAAAGCCGCTATTGCGTCAGAGCATGTAATGGTGATTGCTACGGCAACCTTGAGAAGAATAGCGAATGCCCAGGAATTCCGTCGCCAAGCATTAAGAGTGCTTCCTTATCCGATTGACATTATCTCAGGCGAAGAAGAAGCCGAGCTGATTTATCAAGGCATGGTGGCGACAACGCAAGGGGATGAGAGGCGTTTGGTCATCGATATTGGCGGGGCCAGTACCGAGTTTATTATCGGGGAAAGTCATCATTTATTGTTGAAAACCAGCTTGCCGATAGGGTGTGTCACTTTTAATCAGCAGTTCTTCACTCACTTGCCCTTCACTAAATCAGATTTTTTTAAAGTGAAAAATCAAGTTGAAGCCGTGTTAAAAGAGGTGCGTCAGCCATTACTCGATTTAGGTTGGCGTTCGACATTAGGCGCATCGGGGAGTGTTCAAGCGGTGATGGAATTATTAGCGTCGAGAACACAACCGCAAGTTATCACCCATGATGTACTGACTCTATTGCAGCAAGATATAATCCAACTTGGGCATGAGAATGTGATTTCGATAATAGGGCTTAAGATGGAGCGGGCACCGACTTTTGTCTCTGGAGTCGCGATTTTGTTGGCGTTATTTGAGTTATTAGACATTAAAGCATTAACCTTGTCAGGTGGTGCGTTAAGAGAAGGCGTACTCGAGCAATTGGCGGCTAAAGTGGGTTGAACGCTGCAGCGTGAGTCGTGATCGGCCTCAATTGATGGAGGCCAATCAATTTATTGCTTTCTACTTTCAAATCATCACCCCCTTACGACTTCCTTTATCGGTTTAACATATTCACTAAGTCTACTTCTAAGGAGTCGGTAGGTGATTCTACTATTCGGCCAAGTTCTTGCCCGTCTTGCTTAATAATAAACGTAGGGATCTGGGTAAAAGTATAGTGCTGAGCTCGTTTTTCTGGATCCTGTTTAAGACGATCGACGCCAAGATAAGTCACGTGAATATTGTGCTTGTTGTTTAACTTCAGTGTTTCGATAATGCGAATGAAGCGGGCAACTTCACGGTGACAATCAGAGCACCAAGTGCCGATTATCACAATAATGTTTACGGCCTGACTGAGCTTGCGCATGGGCTCAAGGATCGTGTTGTCTGTTTGATACTCACTATAAAAAGGTTTGAATTCGTTGAGTTCTTTTAACGTATCAGGCTGTAATTTTCCAGTTAATATCATAAGGCTGTCTCTTATAATAAAAGGCGATATTATCAAAGAGAGAATATCGCGATAGATATGAGGTGAAGAATTAGGTTTTATCTGCTTTTAGCCATTGGGCCACTTGTTTAGCAAAGTAAGTTAAAATACCATCGGCTCCCGCACGTTTAAAGCATAATAAGGATTCCATAATGGTGGTTTTTTCGGCTAACCAACCATTTTGAATAGCCGCCATGTGCATGGCATATTCACCACTGACTTGATAAGCAAAGGTTGGGACAGCGAGTTCATTTTTGACCCGTCTGACGATGTCTAAATAGGGCATACCCGGTTTGACCATTACCATGTCGGCACCTTCTTGGATATCAAGTGCGACTTCATGTATTGCCTCATCACTATTGGCGGGATCCATTTGGTAACTGTGTTTATTGCCGCCTTTTAAATTTCCAGCAGAGCCTACGGCATCACGAAACGGGCCATAATAACTCGAAGAGAATTTAGCCGAATAGGCCATAATCTGCGTATTGACAAACCCTTCGGCTTCTAGCGCCTCACGAATAGCACCAATGCGACCATCCATCATATCAGAGGGGGCGACCATATCGGCGCCCGCTCTTGCATGAGATAAGGCCTGTTTCACTAAGATATCGGTGGTGATGTCGTTGAGGATATAGCCGCTGTCATCAATAATGCCATCTTGGCCATGAGTGGTAAAAGGATCTAATGCCACATCAGTCATGACGCCTAATTCGGGAAAAACAGCTTTTAATTCACGCACCGCTCTTTGTACGAGGGCATTGTCATTATAAGCCTCTTCTGCCATTAAGCTTTTTTTCTCACTGGGTGTCACTGGGAATAAGGCGATTAAAGGGATGCCTAATTCAACTAGCTCTGCAGCCTCTTTGATGAGTAAATCAATAGATAAACGTTCAATTCCAGGCATTGAGGCGATTTTTTCAGTGCGATTTTCGCCTTCTAGGATAAACATAGGATAAATAAGATCATTGACGCTGAGGGTGTTTTCGGCCATTAGGCGGCGACTAAATTCATGCTTTCGCATACGGCGCATTCTGCGCTGAGGATAGGCACTGGTCATCAGATTCACAATTAACTCCAAACTGTATTTATAATAGAATGAGATCCGGGGAGTACATTTGTACTTGATTACGTCCTTCATTTTTGGCGCGATAAAGCGCCTTGTCTGCTTGATCTAATAAAGAGGGGGTATCGGCCTCTTTATTGATTATTTGACAACTTACGCCAATACTAATAGTCAATTTGATCAGTCTAGTATCCCAGTAAATATTGAGTTCACTGATGCTTTGACGGATCGATTCTGCGACGTTTATTGCGCCGCTCTCGTTGGTATCGGGGAGAATAATAGCAAATTCTTCTCCTCCAAAACGTGATACAAGATCCATTGGTCGTTTTAAATTGACCGAGAGAGCATTGGCGATAAGCCTCAGTGCATGATCGCCCGCTAAGTGGCCAAAACTGTCATTAATCGATTTAAATCGATCAATATCAAGCATGAGTATGGCTAAGGGACTTTGTTGCCTGCGGCTAATTTTGACTTCTGCCAGTAAGCGTTTATCAAAGGCATTGCGATTTTTTACCCCAGTCAAACTGTCTATGGTGGTTTGCTCTGTCAGTTTGGCATTGGCTTGATTCAGTTCTCGAAGGGCGATTTCTAATTCAAGCGTACGCTCCTGTACCATGAGCTCTAGTTTTTCATTATGCTTTGCTTCGACTAATAAGGCTTGTTCTTTATTTTGCCTAATTTGTTCGGCCTGATCTAATGCTTTTTGTTGAATATCGAACTTTTCTTGGCGCTCATCGTTATAACGGATCGCCAGCACGGCAGCCATAAAAATAATCTCAAAACTTAACCCTAACATGAAAGGGATCTGAGGCTGAAAAGGCAAGCTGAGAATATCTAAATACATCAATCCTGAAATTAAACTGCCTATCAGTACAGTTGAGCAACCTAAGGTATAAAGTTTTGCCAGTTTGTGGCCTTTAATCCCTTGAATGATTGCCATAAACATTAATAGTGAACTATTTGCGAGTAAAGAAATAATGTTGATGTCAATGGCCAGTTCATAAGGAAGAAAAGGGCTGAACAGTAACAATATGACGGCATAGCTAATACCGTAGCGACAGAGTTTCAGCATGTGAGGGCTATTGCGTTTCAGTTGGAGTATTTTCTCAGTAAATAATAATCCAAAAATCATGGATAAGGGTAATAAAACGGGTACCATGAATTGTTGTAATATTGGCCATTGTGGCCAAATAAATCGAAAGGCAATCCCGTATAACGTGGCGACAAAGAGGGTGATAGAAAACACATAGCCCGCATAATAACTGTAACTAAAAGAACCTGAAGTAATCGCGATGAATAGGCTAAATAACCCGATTGAAGCCAGTGCGCCTAATTGAAAACCATGCAGTAAAGAAAGATGCTCTGAGTATTGAGTAAAATCATCAACTGACCATAAGGTTAGCGGAATGCTCGCATGACCTTTGGTATCGATTTCTAGGTAAAAAGCATGTTGCTCATTGGGATTGATATCAAAAGAGTAGACAAAATTATTATTAATAATCGGCCGTTGTGTAAACGGATATCGATCGCCCATAAATAACTCAGAAACCAGTTCACCCTCATTAAAATGGTATAGGTTGATCTTATCTAAATGGGGGTTATCCAATGATAAAATGCGATGTATACTGCCGATATCATTGCTATATAGGTTGAATTTCACCCACAGTTTTTGAGTATCAATATTTTTAATCATGGTCGCAGGTAAATGTTGCCAAACATGATCAGGGAGTTTTTTGATATTGATGATGTTGCTTGTTGGCTTAATGGTGTAATTAAGCCAAGTCGCTAGCGATAGAGGTCCTGGTGTCTGCTGATCAATGTTAACCGCGGTATTGGCAAGTGATAGAGTGGACGCTTGACTTGGCGTTTGATTTAATAATGTAAAAAAAAACACAGCAAACAGTAAGCGGAAGCGACAACTCATATTTTCGCATCCAAGTTAAAAAAATGCCGACTGTTGCGGTAGGTCTGCTCTGCAAATTGAGTGGCATCTTGTCCTCTGAGTGTGGCAATATAATTGGCAATATGAGGTAAGTATTGCGGTTTGTTCTTACCTGACTTGGGTTTAGGCTTTAAATTTCGAGGCAATAAATACGGACTGTCTGTTTCGATTAAAATGCGATCATCAGGAATATCGACCACTAATTCAGCCAGTTCTTGTCCCCTGCGCTCATCACATACCCAACCTGTGATACCGAGATGGAGATCGAGTGCTAAATAAGCGTCTAGACTGTCTCTATTACCAGTGAAGCAGTGCAATAATGCATTAGGCAAAGAAGAGCGATACTCTTTTAATATGGTCAAAAAATCATGATGAGCGTCACGTTCATGCATGAGTACCGGCATATTAAGTGTGGCGGCCAATGCCAGCTGAGCTTCAAAGGCTTGGCGTTGCCGATCTCGGGGAGAAAAGTCACGATTATAATCTAATCCACATTCGCCGATTGCCACAACACTTGCAGAAGAGCCCAATTGTGTCAGTCTCGTTAGGCTGTCAGTGTGCCACTGCGATGCTTGATGAGGATGCACACCCGCTGTACAGTAAAGTTGCTTAGGGTAGGTTTGACATAATGTGATGGCTTGTTCACTTTCATCTAAATCACTGCCAATAACAATAAGGGGAGAGACTTGCTGTTCAAACGCCGTTTGTATTATTTGTTCGCTGTCTTTTTCTAAACTGCTGCCAACGAGGTTAACAGCAATATCTATGTATTTTGGCATCAGTAAAGGCGTTTCACTCTAATAGTCGTATTTTGATTATCGCGTCCTAGCATAAAAGATCCGAGTGCACCTGTTTTAATAAATAAGGTTTCATCGATTTTGACTTTAAAGTAACGAGCATCGGTTTGTTTCCACACTTGACCATTATCAAAAGTGATTTTTAACGCGCCATAGACATTTTTATCGACTTTAGTGACACGGGCATAAATCTTTTCTATTTGCTCGTCTTTCGGTTTTTCTTTGAGGCCAAAACTGTCTTCAACCGTTAGGATTTTAGGCGTGGAATCTTTAGCAGAGAGTTGAGCAGAAGTCACATTTTTACCGGCTTTAACGGCATCGGTAAGTTTATCGTAACAAATGAGACGATCAAGCTTATCGGATACGCTAGAACACTGCATTAATACATGTTCTACATCGGCGAAAATGCTACTGCTGAATAACAGGCTTGTTAATAATATTGTATTACGCATGAATAACGACCTTTTATCTTATTATTATATATCAATATTTATTTATAATGTGCTGTTCATGATTTGTATACGAACAGAAAAAAAAATGTAATTTAGCACGATCAGAATATCATTTGGTACTGTAATTGCAATTGTCTTATGCCAAAGTGACTAGAAAGGGACCGTTGTTTAGTTTTTTGTGAGTGGTTTTATGTCAAGGCGAAGGGCGAGAAGATAATGAGGTCTGTGGTACTTTTTATGCTTGAGTAGGGGAATGAATGTTGGGGATATCAATTGATATCCCCAAGGATTTGGGAATTGTTAACCTGCACTCGGTTTATGTCTCTTTTTTATCGTCTTGATTTTCATTTTCATCTTCGGTCGATTTTGGCGCATAAAAACGTGCGCCAATAAGGCCTAATTCAAATAAAATGAGCATGGGAATGGCGAGCATTGTCTGGGAAATGATATCGGGTGGCGTCAACAGCATACCGATAACAAAGGCACCCACGACAATATACGGGCGCTTACTTTTTAATGAATCAGGGGTGGTTATCCCTGCCCAGCATAATAAAATAACTGCAATCGGGATTTCAAATGCTAACCCAAAGGCGAAAAACAATTTAAGAATGAAGTTTAAATAACTGCTGATATCGGTCGCAATTTGTACGCCTTCGGGGGCCACACTGGTAAAAAAGGCAAAAATAACAGGAAAAACGACGTAATAGGCAAAAGCAATCCCTAAATAAAACAATAAAGTACTACTGAGTAGTAAAGGGACAACCAAGCGTTTTTCATGTTTATACAATCCCGGTGCGACAAAAGACCAAATTTGGTAGAGCACGTAAGGGATGGCGATAAAGAATGATAGGACTAATGTGAGTTTAAAAGGGGTAAAAAAAGGTGCGGTAACATCGGTTGCAATCATGCTGCTTGATGCTGGCATCGCGTTCATTAAGGGGATAGCAACATAGTGATAAATATCGTTAGACCAATAAGCTAAGCATATAAAAACCAATAGTACACTGCCAATAGCATGTAATAAACGTTGACGTAGTTCAAGTAAATGTGAAATCAAAGGCTGTTGTTGATGTGGCATGGACTATCCGTCAGTATTTGTCTAACTGGCTATTTTTATTAGCAGGAATGTCCGTTTTGGTTGCTGTAGCAGCACGATTAGGATCGGTTGGATCATCATCGACAGACTCTTGTAATTCAGTAGTGAGATCGTTTAAACCTTGTTGCTCAGCTTTTTTGAGATCAGTTGCGGTGCTATCATCGATTGGATAAGGGCTATTTACCGATCTAGCTGCTTGCTTTAATTCATCGATTTGATAAGGGCGATTAACAGATTCAGCTGCTTGCTTTAAGTGGTCGACAGATTCTTGTAATTCAGGCGCGAGACCTTTCAAGCCCTGCTGTTCCGCTTTTTTGAGATCGGCGTGCAGTTGATCAATTTTCAGTTCTTGCTCTAGCTCATCTTTAACAGCATTGGCCATTTTTTTCATGGCACGGATCCAGCCTGAAATGGTACGGACTGCCACTGGCAGTCTTTCTGGGCCGAGTACCACTAAGCCCAAAACGCCAATTAATAGCAATTCCATGAAGCCGATACTATCGAACATAAATTATGACACCGACTCTTTATCTTTTGACTCAGTTTTTTTGGCTGTCGTCTCAGTGTTGTTAAGGGTGTCTTCTGAGATGTTAGCAGTGTCTTCAGCGGTGTTTTCTTTAAGTGCTTTTTTTTCTTCTTCGCTAGTCATGGCATTTTTAAAGCCTTTAACCGCGCCACCGAGATCGCCACCCAGTGAGCGTAATTTTTTTGTGCCAAATAATAAAACCACAATTAATGCAATAATCAGCAATTGCCAAATACTAATGTTACCCATAACAGGAAGCCTCAAAATATAGATATGAGATCCATTATACCTGAATAAGTAAAGATTGCAGTAGCCGTCATAATGAGATTTAACATTCATTTAAAATTTTGTGAGCAATGATGTGGATGAGTGAGTGCTAATGAAATGAGCTAAGAGTATTTCTTTCGGGGTAACATAGTGAAAGTGCTAAGCAAACCTGTTGAAGATGCAGGATTCTGCTGGCTTGAGTTTTTTATACGTTTAACCCATAAAATGAGCTCAAGGGCTTAATCTTGAGCAAACAATGTTTCATGTACCGTTCATTTTTTATATTATTATAAGGGGAAGGATCCTCAAATAGGTTAAAATTTACCGCTTTTAGGTCGGCTAAACCAGCCAACAATCCACGTGACAATACCAGCCGTGATAGTGGTATGAGAAATCCAAGCTGTCACACCTTGATTAAACAACATGACGCCACTGAGTATTAATACTGCGGCTGTGATCAGTAAAAAATGGCTTTTATGGGCTTTTTGTTGTTGCTTTAAATAGCGATCGAGTAATTTATTTTGAGAATTAACAAAGTTTCGTCCAACCTTAAGATTATCATAAATAAGCTCAGGTAATTCAGGGAGTTTATCGGCCCAATATGGTAATTTTTCTTTGGTCTTTTTGAGTAGAGCTTTGGGACCTACTTGCTCGGCAATCCAACCTTCTAAGAATGGCTTCGCTGTTTGCCAAAGGTCAAGCTGGGGATATAACTGACGCCCTAAACCTTCGACATACAGTAAGGTTTTTTCAAGCAATACCAGTTGAGGTTGTACCACCATGTCAAAACGTCGGGCGGTTCTAAATAGTTCTAGTAATACATGACCAAATGAGATTTCATTGAGGGCTTTATTGAACATCGGTTCACAAACCACTTTGACCGCTTGCTCAAAAGCAGTGATGTCAGTATCGGGGGAGACCCAGCCAGACTCGATATAGAGTTGAGCGATACGGCGATAATCACGATTAAAAAAGGCTAAGAAATTTTCGGCCAAATAGCGCTTATCTTCATTGGTAAGGGTCCCCATAATGCCAAAATCTAATCCGATATACTTTGGGTTATCAGGATGTTCTCGGCTGACAAAAATATTGCCAGGATGCATATCGGCATGAAAGAAGTTATCTCTAAATACTTGGGTGAAAAACAGTTCGACCCCTCGCTCTGCCAGTAATTTTAAATTAGTGCCTTGTGCTTGTAAGCCATGCATGTCCGATACCGATATCGCATCGATACGCTCCATGACAATGAGGCGAGTAAAGCAAAGTTCTTCATACATGTAAGGAATATATAAGGTACTTGAATCGAGGAAATTATTTCTTAATTTGATGCCATTTAAGGCTTCCAATTTGAGGTTTAGCTCACCTTCAATGGTGGTACGATAATCTTCAATGACTTCAATAGGGCGAAGACGGTTATTTGCGCCAAGCAAGGTATCAAGCAGTTCGGCGACCTGTGACATGAGTTGCAAGTCAGCATGAACTTTTGCTTCAACATCGGGGCGCAATACTTTGAGTACCACCGCTTTGCCGTTTGATTTAAGCGTGGCGGTATGAACTTGTGAAATAGAGGCTGACGCGAGCGGGGTGTCATCAAAATCATCAAATAAAGAGTCAATCGGCGCATTAAGCTCTATTTCAATGGCCGTTCTGGCTAATGATGTTGCAAAAGGTGGCACTCTGTCTTGTAACATTGACAGCTCTTCGGCCCATTCATCGGTCAATAAATCACGCCGGGTGGATAACATTTGGCCAAATTTGATATAAACCGGTCCGAGCTCTTGCATGGCCAGCTTTAAGCGTTCGCCACCGGCACTGTTTTTGTGCTGGTTGGTTAACCAAAATAAACAGCGTCTGAGGAATCGAAAGTACCAAGGGGTGAGTTTGGTCGGCAGAAGCTCATCGAGTCCGAAATGAAGTGTCGTCTTGATGACTTGGTAAGCCCGACGAAAACTGCTGATACTCATGCTGTGGTGGTTACCTTGTGACTGAGATGGCTTATGCGTAGCGATAGTTGCTCGAGATCAAGATTGAGGGTATCGACATTATCACTAAATTGTATGTATTCGAGTTTGTGAGGCGCGATACGATATTCTTCAGTGGTTAATTGCGCCACATGAGACTGTGTTTGATGAAATATTTCAGTGACTTTATCTCGAGTTCGCTTTAAATGACTGAAAAGCATATGTGTGGGAGCATCGCCTAAATAGCGTGATAGGGGCTCAGCGAAATCGATATCGAGGGTTTGAATCAACTGACTAAAGGTTTGCAGCAGGCTTAAATCGCCTTCAAGGCTCAATTTATCTTGTTTGATCAATTCGGTCAGGTTCGCACCTTCTCTGAGCTGATATAAAGTGGTGAGATCGACATTAACTTGTGTCGCGACCTTGCCTTCATAATGACTTAACACCAATACGTTATCTGAAAAAATAAAATACAGTGGCCAAGATAATTGCGCCAATTGGATCCCAATCACTTGTCTTTGTAAATCGCGTAATTTAGCGTAATCTTCAGGCGATTGAGAGATTAATTGGTTTAAGCCTGTTTCGAGTGCTGCACAAAGTAGCAAGCTGAGTTCACGTTTCATACTATTAGCCCAAGTGATAGCCCATGTGACAATCTAAATAAGATTGTCACTAATTAAAACTTATAGCCTTTATGTAAAGCGACTATGCCATCGGTCATATTGGTATAACTCACTTGTTCAAAGCCCGCATCTGTCATCATTTGTTTTAATGTTTCTTGATCCGGATGCATACGGATAGATTCCGCTAAATACTCATAGCTATCTGCATCTTTAGTGATCATTTTGCCCATCTTAGGTAAGATTTTAAAACTATATAAATCATAGATTTTACGCATCACATCATGCTGTGGCTTTGAAAATTCAAGGATCAGTAATTTTCCCCCCGGTTTTAATACTCGTAGCATAGAGGCAATGGCTGCACCTTTATGGGTGACGTTACGTAAACCGAAGGCAATAGTAATGATATCAAAGTGATTGTCAGGAAAAGGCAGGGCTTCGGCATTGGCTTGCACATAATTAACATTACCCACAATGCCTTTATCTCTGAGCTTATCACGACCGACTTTTAACATGGAATCATTAATGTCGGCGAGGGTGACTTGGCCCGTTGGCCCCACGATACGAGAAAATTTAGCGGTTAAATCACCCGTGCCACCGGCTAAATCGAGCACTTTCATGCCGGTTCTGGGCGCAGCGCTTTCAATGGTGAAGCGTTTCCAGATACGATGAATGCCAAATGACATCACATCGTTCATGATGTCATATTTGGCTGCGACAGAGTGAAAGACACCAGCGACCATATCTTCTTTTTTATCGGCATCGATAGTTTTATAACCGAAATGAGTACTTTTTTGGCTGTCTTCTGGCATGTGTGCATTCCTATAAGCTGGCAATGTAAGACGTGTGCGCATGGGCTCAAATAATGTTAATGAATGATCATGCTTCAATAAATCAGCGCTGGAGATGTAAGAACGAAAAACAATGTGCTGCACAGGTCTTCTCAAATCTGACTGCGCATTACACCATAATATTAGTCAATATTGAATAGATAAGTGGATAGGAGAGGTGAAATTGTGTCTTGTCTCTCAACTTATCATTTTTCATACGCTGTAACAAAAGAAGTCAGTCTGTGTTGCAATGTAAGCTTTGGTAATGTTTTATCGGGTATTTAACGGCGCTGGTAGTGAAAAAGTGTTGCTATTTGAATCTAAATCAGGTTACTTAATAATAGCAACAAGGAATTTGGGTGGGCTGTGAGTGAGCTTTGGGGTATAGTACGCGGCTGAATATGTGCAACGTAGATCGTTTATTTTAAAGGTTAGCTTGATTTGATTAAAAAATATCGTGTTGATTTGAAAAGTATTCCTTCATTACTCTCTCTGTATTGCAAGATATTTTTCGTGCGTAAACCGGGGTGGGATGAACAACCTCTGCCCTATATTTCGGTGGCGACAGAGCAGGTGACATTATCAAAAAATAAAGTGGCGCGTTATGCCGAGGTGTGTGGGTTTACGTTCGATGGAAAGACGTTACCTTTAACCTATCTTTATGTGGTGTCTTTTCGTTTACATGCCAGTATTTTTACCCATGAAGGCATTACTTTTCCGCTATTAGGCATTATCCACTTAAAAAATAGCATTACGCAATATCGTTCTCTCGGTATTGATGAACGCTATGACATTGAATGTGCAGTCGTGACCAGTAAAGTGACTGAAGCGGGGCTGGAGTTTGACTTTTTATCTAAAGCCAGTGTCAATGGTGAGCTCGTGTGGGAGTCATTGTCGACTTATTTATATCGAATGGAAGGGCCTAAACGTCGCGTTAGACCGCCAAAAGCGAATGACATGAATTGGGCTCAACCGGTTAATTGGAGCCTTCCTGAAGATATTGGACGTCGATATGCCAAGGCATCGGGCGATTACAATCTTATTCATTTGCATCCGTTTTTCTCCAAACGGTTTGGATTTGATCGTGGACTCGTTCATGGGATGTGGTCTAAAGGGCGCTGTATCGCACAAATGATGCCAGAAATAGGCGATCGGGCTTGTAAGGTGGAGGTCGAATTTAAATTACCGTTATTTATGCCTTCAGAAGTCAGTTTTGATGTTGAAAAAACCGATGATAATTTGGTGTTTGAACTAAGAGATCATAAAGGGCGTCGTCCACACCTTTCGGGTGAAATTCATTTTATCGAATAAGCAAGCGATGCAAGACGGGGCGAGGAGATTACTCGCCCGCTCGAATTACCGGTTTATTTTTATTGTTAATGGCTTCTTTAATTGCACACGGCAAGAGACTTTCGATGAGCCTTATTACGGCTTGGATTCATTCAATGGATAGACGGGTCAAATTTAAACGTCAAAGCTGATATACTCCCTCGCTTGTTGTCCTGTTGTATGAATCGAAATCGACTTATTTAAAGAGAACTGCTGCCGTGTTGTGTACCCATTGTCATAAAAGCTTTCAGATCAGTAAGGTTGAAAATCAGCGCGGAAAGGGACTGAATTCGCAGATCCAATGCCCACTCTGTGAGGCATGGTTAGGCCGCAACCCCATTTTAAGCCGCTTAAAAATGGTCGGTTTTTATATCGGTGCTTTTGCCATAGCAGCTTGCTATTGGGCACCTGAATATAAAAACATTGCCATTCCCGTCACGATTCTATCGATTATTGTCTTACTGGTATCACACCTGATGGATCACCTTTATGTCACCGAAGCACCAGTTATACCTGAAATTAATAACGACGAGCATCGCCGCAAATATCGTTAGTGGTGTTTTGCGATTAAAGTGGCAACGGGCTGAAAACGATATTGCTAGCGGCTTAAATAATCTTATTAGCCATGATGCGCGGTATTTTATTTAAGCATTTAGTCTTAGTCATTAACACGCCTTGAAATTTTTTTTAACATAAATTAATTGTCAATCCCCCGTTAAGATGTCAATCAACAGATTATAATATTAACCCTATCCCAGCCATAGCTGACAAATAACCCTCTTAGAACAAGCCCATCGTATAATTTTTTTTGGCATAGCTCACAGCTTAATTGTTAATAAGTTTAAGTAAAATGTTGTCAATATGCTTGTAAGTGTGTAAATTGCGTTTGGTTAAAATTTGTCTAAATGGATATTAGAGTGGTTGTTATGGCTAAAAAATGGATTTGTACTTATTTTGTCTTGTTATTGAGCAGCAGTGCTTATGCTGAAACTTTTGAGAAAGCCTATGCCCCTATCGGCGTGGGTGATATCACCATTTTTATTCCTATCGACAGACAGCCTCCCGTGCCTATTTCATTTTCAATGACACAAACAGAGTCCGACTATTTATTGGCTTGGGACCCCAGCAGTGCCAACCGTTTCAAGCTAGAGCAATGGATTGATGGTCAATGGCTATTAATATCCGATAATATTTTAACCAATCAGTATCAAACCTCCCTCGATAATGGCCCACAATTTAGAGTCAGTGCTTGCGATCAATACGGTTGCTCCGATTGGCGAGAAGTCAATAATACCGTCGAAGGAGAGCTGATGATAAGCCGTTTCAGCGGTTCCCATCATGCTGTAGAACGTGGCCAGCAGGTGAGTCTTTCTTGGGAGGTATCATCAGCAATTGAGCTTAAGATCACCAGTAATCAAGGCCATCGTTTCACTAGTTATGCCGAGAAAGACCAGCAAGATTTTTATGTGAGTCAAATAACAGAATTTACCTTAACGGCGACAGGTTTTGAACATACTTATACCCAAACTCTCACCGTGTCGCCTGCCGCTATCGTGACCGACTTTCAAACTCAGCCGCAGCAAGATACCTATACTCAGCCTCTGTTAGCGCTAGTATTAAACCAAAATGAGACCATGCTGCCCATTGAGCGGGCGTTGTTATCGATAACATTAACGAATGGGGATAATTTGAATATTATCCCCCAGCAAGACAATAAATTGTCTCGCGTGAGTGATAACGGTGAATTGATTTGGACCCAGACGCTTAATGGCATGGTGGCCAATCAGCCCATATTACAGCTTGATAATGCCAGTCAAAGTGGGCAGTTATATTTTGGCGTGTCCAGCCTTAATGGCACGGGCGAGATCTGCCGTATCCATATCGATGGTAGCGATTTGCAATGTCTTGTTGAACAACCTAATAGCCAAAATAGCTTAGCCAGTATGATTGCAGGGCCGGTGATTGTCGATGACCGCCTGTTTAGCTTCGATATTAACGGTCATTTATATGAAATTAATATTGATCCTAATACTGATTTCAATAGCGAGTCTAATGTAAACAGCTATCGTTATCACGCCAAAGTGCCCTTGGCTGAGGGGGACGCCATACTCACGCCACCCGTGGCTGATACAGTTAACAATAGCCTCATTTTACGCACCCAATTAGATAATGTGATCGCCCTTGATATTCCGACGACTCAATCGAGTGTGAGCGTTTTACTGCAACAAGCGACAGCATTTTTGGGTTTTGATTTTTTGGCCAAAACAACGCAGACCAATAAGATCGCAGGTGAAAAGGAAGTCACAACTGACATAACAGATAGTCAATCACCAGCAAACACTAATAACACATTAGCCATTAAATGGACTAAAGCTTTAGCTCAGGATGAGGCACGCTAACATGGAATTTAACGCATTAATTCAATCCATCTCGGGTTCATTGTTCAAGAACGTAACCACATTAATAAGCCATGTTGCTATTAAAATGGGCTTAGCTTTTTGTTTGTTATTGTCATCAAATGTCTTCGCTATACAATGTAATAATATGGGAGAAACACCAAGTGAAACCTTTGATATTTTAGAAAACTCAAGTCAGTATAAAGAATTTTGGAATGCGAGGCTTTATCTAGAGTATCGAGATGATCCTAAAATTGACAATGGCTATGCTCGGTTACACTATGTAAATGTTACTGTCTGTACGCTTAGTGGCACTCGAGTGAATTATAAAGATCTCCCAACAGCAGATAGTCGGCCTGGTAATATAAAAATAGATAGTACTCTATTAACAGGTAGCCACTCTTCTTATATTATTCAATATCGTTACTCTTACACTATTGGTGCATTGGATCAATGGGATAAAATGTGGGAAAAGACCTTTACTCAAAGCGCTATAAAACGAGTTAATGTCTATAAAAATCAAAATCCTTCTGTTGAACTTTCAACATCAACTATTTCCGTAAATTTGGGTGAAACAGCGGAGGTTACTGTCACAGCTAAAGATAACGAGGGGAAACTCGATGGGGATTTAACACTAACCGTTCCGAGTGACTGGGAAGTGAGTCGCCAGCCCTGCGCTAGCACTACCGAATTTAAGCACGAGTGTCTGTATAAAATCACCCCGCCAAATAAAGCGTCTAGTCTCGGCACTAAGGACTTCATGGCCAAAGTCCTCGATAAAATGAACTTACCTGCAAGCAAAAGTGGCACCATAACGGTATCTGAAACTAATAAAGTGCCGGAGTTTACTCAGGCTAAAATCAGTAAAACCACGATTGGCATTGATCAAAGTGTGACATTAACGGCCAAGGCAAAGGATAGCAATGTAGATCCGGCCAAAAGGTTAAATGGCATCAAATGGTGTTATTCAGAGAGTGATTCTACAGCCCAGTGTAAAGAAATAGTGAAAAGTACCCCTAAAGGGGAGAAGTGTTATGTATCCGATGATCTCAGTACTGCAAGCTGTGAGTATACTAAAACCTTCACTAATTCAGGTGTGTATACCTTATGGGCTGTAGCATCTGATCCTCATAGCACAGTTAAATCTGACAAGAAAACCTTAACCGTTGATGCGCCGCCTGTGGTCACGTTTACGACCTCGGGACGCTTTAGCTTAGGCAGTAAGGTGAACTTCACGGCCACAGCTGTCGATGATAACCTAAAATACCTTAAGCTGTGCTACGTCAAAGAAGGGCAGGGTAAAACAACCTGTCCCAATGAAATCAAGCTCTGTGACCCGAACGCGTCGCAACAAACGGTTTGTGAAGAGAAAAATTTTCTATTAGACCCTGATGACTTTGAGATCACGCAATATGATTTTTATGCTTTAGCATCCGATGGCATTAATCCTGCAGTGCATCAGAGTAGTATTGAAAATATTATTGGTAGCTATACTGTCTCCGTGCCCGATGTCACAGCCAGCTCCAATGTACCAGGTGTGATGGCCAATGTTTCAGGTACTTATCACAAACTGAATGCTGATAATATTGCCATTAGCAGTATTGTGCTGTATGTCAATGATGTTCAGCAGCAAATCATCACGGATGTGAATAGCAGTACAGTATTTGCATTTGACTATGCCTTACCAAGTATCACTCAACCGATTTTTGAATTTAAGCTTATTGATAGTGAGGGGGTAGCAGTTTGGTCGCAGCCTTTTACTTATACCGTTGATTTAACTCACCCGCCTATTGTGGCACCCATCGTCAGTCATAATGCAGGCAGCACTAATACAGATGGCCGCATAGCGCTCACCGCAACACCCGTAGGTAATGCCACTCAATATGAATGGTATAAATATCAAACTTGTCCAACCAATGAGCAAGAAGGCAACAGTCTAGGTAGCACGCTAAATCCGAGTCACACAGTGATTAAAAACTATGAGGATAACGGCCAATACTGCTATTGCGCCCAAGCGAAAAACAGTAATGGCCCAGGCCCAATAGGCTTTGGCAACGCGTGCGCCCAAGTTACTTTGGAGGTGCCTGACTATGTTCCTGGGCTAACTCGCTTTTCGCCAAACTTGTCGTTATCACAAAATAGCTCTTATCAACTTGAGTGGCTCAATACCAATAAAGGCGCGAGAAGCTTTAAAGTAGAACGCCAACTAGGCCACGCCGATACTAGCCAAGCTTGGCAAACCCTTTATGTTGGTGCCAATACTCAGCTACTTATTTCAACCATTACTGTGCCTAATGTCAGTGTGGCAGGCCTTGAGGCGGGTGATGTCAGCTATCGTGTCACTGCCTGTAATAGTGATAATGTGTGCGAAGCGGGGCAAATTATTACCGTTAATCACCAAGTGCCATATTTACATGAAGCAGAGTTTGTTGAGGCGGCAAGTTCAGCCAATTTTGAAGTCAATCAAGCTGAAATTATATTTGAAGGGCTAGGCTTACAAGGAATAGACACGGCTAACATTCAACTGCGCAATACGGGGGAAACCGTCACCCTAGCTGTTTACCAGCAAGCGGGTGATGGTCATAGTCGTTATCGCTTAAGGCCGACTCCACGAGTGATTAAAGGCCTCGATAATGGCGGATTACGCCTGCAGGTGAGCACATTAATAGGCAGTGCCACAATTGAGTTTAATACACAAGGCAGCAGTGATAGAGCCAATATTGATTTAATTAACAAACGGTAAACCCCCGGCTCTGCCGGGGTGACTCGCATAGGTTTCACCTATACCGCGGTATAGGTAGGCTCAAGTCTCGACCAAAAGACAGGAGAGCAACC
>NZ_JAKIKS010000081.1 GCF_023284005.1 Shewanella surugensis | reverse complement strand
TCTCAATCACCTAGGTACGCCGTTGACTAATAACGAAGCCGAGCGTTGCTTGCGTGGGAGCGTGATCATGCGCAAGATCTGCTATGGCACAAGTTCAGATAGAGGTGAGAAGTTTCGCTCTCGGCTGCTATCTGTCGTTGAAACGTGCAAGAAGCGACAGTTATCCCCGATAAGAGTGATCAGCACTATCATTGCGGCCGTGGTTGATAAAAAGGACTACCCAGACGTATTTGGGTTCATGCCAGCTTAGTCAATCCCCCTCTGGTGAATACTTACTAAAAAACAGTCCAAATGAAAATGATACTCACAAAGAAATCATGCAACGGTTTTCAGAAGCGGCAGTGCAATTTTCAGGAGTGAAGCGTGATGATCCCTTGGCAAGTGTACAGGTTGGGGAGCTCGTTGAAACGGCATCTGGAACGAAGCTTATCTGGACCGGGGTTGCTGGAGCGGAAGGATATTGTGTCTATCATAATGGGGATCTTGTCGAAAACGTTAAATTTATCGGCACCGATGGCATGCCTTATTCAGGATTCAAAACGGCAGATAAAACGGGTTATAGCGTGACGGCTTATAAGCCTAATTCAGGTGGGTGTGGCAGTGTACCAGCACCCGTTGCGTCTATTCATTGGCCGAATACGAGTATTACTGAGCTAGTCGTGGAGGGCAATACTGGCACTGGAACCTTTAATTCAAATGCAACACTCGTGCGCGGGGAAGATCAATTGGCGGATCCGGTACAATATCGCTGTTTTACACAAGATCACCAAGCACAGAAAAATAATCAAACTTGCGAGATCGTATCTAATGGCCAGTTTAGGCTGCAAAATATAGAGCAACAAACCAGTATCATAGTTGAAGCGCATAACGACCAATATTCACTTTCTAAATAAATTGTGAGTGAGTTACCGTCTTCAGTACCTGACTTACATTGCCCTGTGAATATCACTGAAGGTAATAGTTTATTGGATAGCGATAATCAGCCTAAATTTAACGGTGGAAATACTTGGCCTTATTATTTGGCTAGTAGTGATAATCAAGCGAATGCTGATGTGCAGTTAGGTACCGTAAAGGCTGAAATTGATAGTCGCAGTAGGCAGTTATCCTAAAGCACTTTGTCGTTATCCTGAAGAGACTCGTCAAGCCGCCGGAAGAATTAAAAGCTGTCAGGCTGCAGGTTCTGGTTTTTCAGGTGAGGATAAGTGTCAAATTCGACCTTAATACTCATAGTGTATTGATAACTTTAATCCACAAATCAGCCTCATTGATGAGGCTGATTTTTTTAGTGAAGGAATGCCGTGGGGTAGATAGCATGTAAAATCACTAACCAGACGATTAATGTTATTGTTGAAAATAAAGTGGTTGTCGAAATAATATGAGAAACAAGCTCAGGAGATTGCTGATATTGCTCTGCAATCATATAGGTATTTTTGGCCGTGGGAACCGCCGCTGAGATGGTGGCTGCAATAGCTAGAATAGGGGACAATCCGGCGAGATGTGACAGAAAAAGTATGAGTGCGGGGATGAAAATCAGTTTACAGAGACTAATCAAACTAATCATTAATTCATTATGATGGAAAGCTTTAAGCTTGAGGCTCATGCCAATGGCGAACAAAGCGCAGGATGTTACCCCAGAAGATAGGATAGTAAAGTAATCTTTCACCATTGTAGGCAGTGTCAAACCTGTTGATGCAAATAGAATGGCGGCTAAGGTTGAGAGTATGATGGGGTTTTTGAATACATGCAGTATTTTTTCTTTTATTGGCAGTTTATGTTCATCTTGAGTATGTTGGGCTTGATCAAGAATAATCATGGTGATGATGATCATGACCACCATCATTATATTAGCAATAGCCGCGGGGAGCAGTGCTTTGTGTCCAAAAAGAGTATGTAATAATGGTAGCGCAATAATGCCGGTATTAGAAGAAACACAACAGTCTGCGAGCATTGCCGATGTGCCTAAGTTTTTATGAATACAGAGTAGAAAAAATAAGATAATGATATAGATGACAATAATGGTCCCGCCAAAGACGAGTATGAAGGGAATGTCAAACAGATTTTTGAGGCTTTCTTCTGCTATCACAATAAACATCAATGCAGGTATGAGTACAAAATAGGCGAATTGGATCAGTAATGCTGATGTGTTTTCAGGCAATATTTTCATTCTCGCGAACAGGTATCCGGTAATGATAATGGCAAAAACGGGTATTACTAAACTAATTATATTCATATGAAAGCTTATTGGTTGGTGAATGAAGCTTGATTAGTCTTTTCTACTGATAGCTTGAATATAGAAGTGAAGTATTGATTTAACCAATGAATTGTTCTCAATATGAACGCTAATATTTTGCAAATCGAAAGGATTCATACATGGGGGGTATCTGTTAATGCATGGAGCCAGTCATTAATGCCCTTGTCTATTGCGTTTTGAATGCCCCCGCTTAAAGATCACCTATCTAAGTAGGATGGGTGTTACTGTGTTTATATACAGTTATAGTGTTTGTTGTTATGCTTTGTTTTATTCAGTGGTTTGAAAGTAACAAGTGAATTTATATATGGATAGTGTTCTAGAGTCAGGTATTGATCAAATCGTACGTAGCTTCATTGCTGAAAAAGATGAGTTGACGCCATTACCGAGTATTGAGCAGCGTCGTCAAAGATATATTGATAGCACTGCGTTAGCTGGTGAGTCTTATGACGTGTATCAAGTGTTCGAAATAGAATGTGATGGTATTTCACTCAAAATATTTAAGCCTTCAAAAGATACAGGTTTACCTGTTGTGATTTACTTTCATGGTGGCTGTTTTGTCAGTGGTGACTTTCAGACTCACGATCAACAACTAAGGCAAATTGCGCATTTATCGGGTGCGGTCGTGATTGCGGTGAAATACCGTTTAGCCCCAGAGCATATTTATCCGAGTGCCCATGATGATGCATTTCGAGCTTGCGAGCTTATTTATCGTGATTGTTTCCAATGGGGGGGAGATAAAGAGTGCATTACGTTGGCCGGTGATAGTGCTGGGGGACATATTGCGTTAGTGATCAGTTTACGATTACGGGATCAAGCTATTTGGTTACCCATAAAACAAATACTGATTTATCCTATGTTGGATGCAACAGCAACAAGTTCTAGTATGAGTCAGTATGGTGAGGACTATGTGATAACCAAAGAAATGTTAATGTCGGGATTTAAACATTATATTGGCCAAAATACAATTAGCTTAATGCATCCTGAGATCAGTCCGTTATTTAGAGATGATTGGGAAGGATTACCTGAAACCCATATTTTAACGGCTGAGTTTGATCCTTTACGGGATGAAGGAGAAAGCTTGTATCGTGCGCTTCGTTGTGCCGGAGTCGAAGCCCATTGTCGTCGTTATTTGGGAGTGATCCACGGATTCATACAATTATCAATGATCAGTCAATCAGCGCGAGAAGCGTTAGAGCATGTTGCTCTATTAATAAAACCGAGTGGTAAAATAATTGAAGAAAATGAACAAAAAGTGGTGAAACAAAAATAATGATTGAGGACTATTATTAATGGTAATGTATTTTATTTTAGACGAAGGTTTTGTTTCATGCTAGTAGAGGGGGGTACATGCTCTACTGGTTTAGGTATAGAGAATAAAAGGGAGCATTATGTTGCTATCGGATTATGTGTGGTGGATAGTCTCTTTACTTGTGATTGGTTTATTTTCACTGGTGAGTTTCCGTTATCGTATTCCCTTAGCGGAATTAGCGTTACAGGAAAATGAATTACAAGTGAAGGAATTAAATGATGCTTCTGAGGTGAAGGAAGTATCTCAAGCACATGGCTTTCTTCCTTATCGTTTCTCTCTTTATAAATTGGGTGTGTGTGTGTTTAAGTTAAATCTAGGTGAATTAACACTTGAGCCCAGTTGTAAAGGGCGTTTAAAGCTATGGTTAATTGATGAGTTTGATCAATCAGCAAAAGGTTCTGTAAAGGCTGGAAAACGTTATTGGGTTGATGGCTTTAAAATCGCGCAAACGACTTGGAAAGTGGATGGGAGTACGAAGGTCATATTATCGATTAATAACACCACTCTTTTTGCTGAAACCAGTGTCAATATATTTGCATTTATATTAGGAAGAAGAGCACCTATGCCTGTCAAAACGGGGGTGTTTGGGGGACCCCCAAAAGAGCCCGAAGAAGAACACATTGCCAATCCTGTCGTGTAGTGTCGAATAATGGGGTCCTATCATAAATGGAAGTTGAGCCGTTGTTTTGAGAATGTATTCTCTGCTTATAATGATGTATTGATATGAGTTTAGGTATTATGGATAAACGTACTAGTAATATAATTGATATTAAGTCGATGATCCCATCTTTAATTTTAGATATACGTTACTGTTCCAAGGATAATTTTATTGGTGAGCCTATCGATGAGTATTTTGCACCAAAAGCGCTGTTGTCATAACCTGCGAGTTTGGCCATTGGAACGGTGCAAAGGGTATTAGCCACTTTTGGCTTAGGTTTAAAAATCTTTGATGCTTATCGACCACAAATGAGTGTTGATCATTTGGTGCGTTGGTTTCAAGATCACCAATATAATAAAATGAAATTGATTTATTATCCTGATTTAGATAAGGCTGATTTGTTCAAGCAAGGGTTTATTGCAAAACAATCAGCTCATTCAAGGGCAAGTACCTTGGATGTGACCTTAGTGTCTTTGTCTTCAGAAAATGTTATAGCCTTGGATATGGGCACACATTGGGATTTTTTTGGTGAGGAGTCGTGGACTCATCATATTGCGATATCTCCTGAGCAGCGTGAGAATAGAATGTTATTACAACAAGTCATGACACAGGCAGGTTTTAGAGGATTAAAACAAGAATGGTGGCATTTTTCGTTGGAAAATGAACCATTTTCTCAGACTTATTTTAATTTCCCAGTGGAATAACGTTTGGCTGTTGCATTGTCAGTATAAAGATAGATGATTAATTTTGTTTTATATCAGAAAAGGAGCATGGCTAACCTGATAGGCTAGGTTGAAATTAGGTTTCATTATGAGTAATCGAAAATGAGTCGGCATGAATTACATCGTATACATCGAGTGGGTTGGTTACGCGCCGCTGTGCTTGGGGCGAATGATGGCATTGTCTCTACTGCCAGTTTAATCATTGGGGTCGCTGCTGCTCATTCCACTCGCTTCGACATATTATTGGCCGGTATGGCGGGATTAGTTGCTGGGGCGATGTCGATGGCGGCAGGTGAGTATGTGTCAGTTAGCTCTCAATCTGATATTGAAAAAGCCGATTTAGCATTAGAAAAAGCCTCATTAAAAGATGATGTTGAATTTGAAGAGAAGGAGCTTACTGATATTTATCGACATCGAGGGTTAGAGCCCAAACTGGCTGAAACAGTGGCGAAACAGTTGATGGAGCATGATGCGTTAGGGGCGCATGCAAGAGATGAATTAGGCATTTTTGATACCGCGAGAGCGAGACCATTGCAAGCTGCAGCCTCATCGGCAA
The DNA here is from genome assembly GCF_023284005.1 of Shewanella surugensis. Lineage (GTDB taxonomy): Bacteria > Pseudomonadota > Gammaproteobacteria > Enterobacterales > Shewanellaceae > Shewanella > Shewanella surugensis. The sequence continues at coordinate 21,334 of NZ_JAKIKS010000081.1, read as the reverse complement.
GTATGTTTACCTTGGGCGCGTCATTACCATTGATTGTTGCTTGGTTAGTACCTCTTGACGATATTATTATCGCCATTGGAGGCTCTTCTTTAGTTTTTCTGGCTATTTTGGGTATGTTAGCCGCTCATGCTGGAGGAGCGTCGTTAAAGAAAGGGGCGATGCGGGTGGTTTTTTGGGGTGCATTGGCGATGGTGTTATCGGCTGGGGTTGGGAAATTATTTGGGGTTATAGTATAACAATTGAAGAGACGGATACCTCAGTTGATGCGAAATAGGAAGGGATTATGTACATTCGATATTCAAAAGTGCTACTTACCTGGAGTATTGCTTTATTTACGGGGGTTAGTTGCTTGGAATAATATGACGGATTATGAGTCTAGCTACGGCTTTATTTTTCATGTATTGAAAATGAACACCACTTTCCCGAATAATGCAGCGATGTGGCGAGCGGTTGAAACCCCGATATTGTATCATTTGGTTTATGGTGGCATCATTGCCATTGAAAGCCTTATTGCCTTGCTATGCACGATCACGGGTATTCAATTGTTCAGGTATCGACATGATCTAAAAGTCCTTAGTCGTGCTAAAGGCTGAGGCGTTTTAGGTTTGACTGTTGGGGGTGTTACTCTGGTTTTCGGGTTTTATTACGATTGGGGGCGAATAGTTTTTAATGTGGCAATCGGTATTATGAAACGGCCAACAGGCTGCTTATCGATTAGTGGTTATTTTCATGTTGATTTTGACTGTTTTCCTCTTGCCGGATGAGGCTAAATACCCTGCCAATTTTTGAAAGGTAATATTGGCAGTCTTAGAGAGCGATTACATGGATATCCCCAGTCCAACGATGAATTGAAAGTCATCTTTTTTCGGCATTTCACCGTCACTGTCTGCTTGAGGTTGGCTGACTCTGTCCCAGACAAAAGAAAGGTCTAAATCGAAAGATTCCGTTAATTCAATAGAAAAACCGGTTAATACATGATGAGTGTAGCCTCCAGCGTCATCACTGCCATACTGTATCCGGTATAAGGCATTAAAATCAATATTATTGGTGAGTTTCGTGTCAAAGTCGGTTTCTACAACGATGGCAGGGCTGCTGTTGTATTGTTCTTCACCAGATTCGACTTCATCAAAACGTGTGTAGACGTAGGCTGGACCGCCGCTGACTTTCCACTCTGTTGTTGAAGTATCAATAAGATTATAACCCACACCCGAACCGAGAGTGATTTTGTAATCGTAATTCAAAAAAGGATCTTTATAGACTTCGCCAAAAACAGGGCGCAGATAGAAGTGCCGGGAAATGAACCAGTCAAAATTACTATTGAGCCGGTGATTATTAATCGTAGCTACACCATCGGTGCGAGAATAGCTGCCTAAATAGGTGAGGTTAAACCGAGATTCAGTGGTGCGCCTGCGGGTATAAGCGATAGCGCTGTAATCGATTTGATCGGTATTACCGGAATAAAAATCAGCGCCTAGAGTGACTTTGGTTGACCAGTAATTACTCTCACTATCATTGCCCGTGATAATGGTCATTACCTCGTTTTTAGGGTACTGAAGATGATTGATGTCTATTTGGTTATTAATAAGGGTGAGTTGCCCTGTTTGCGTGGTGAGATCTTCTAAGCCGACACTGACAATATGACTCGTGTGAAGTTGTAATACATCATCCCAGTCTATGCTTAAGGTGCCAAATTCTTTGCTTTTAAATTCCACTGTTTCTTCGTATAAATTGTTGAGTGTGCCTTTGAGCATTTCAAGACTTGAAAGCTGTATCCAATCATACTGAGTGTCTTTAGGCAGTGTTAGCTCAGCGGGTGTGAATGATTGCTTTTCAGCGGGTTCGCTTAAAACTTTGGGCGCTGGGGTGGCAAGTGCCTGAGGACCGATGGTGATAAGGCTATAAAATAAGGCGATGGCAGTTTTTTGGGTGTTTTTCCATGAAAATAAATGATAACTTTGAGTGTTTGTCCCCACCTTGTTCTTCCTTAAATAGACAAAGATTGTCAGGGGTATGTTACAAAGATGCTATTTACAAAGCAATCCTGTTTAGACATAAAGAGTGGAGAATAAACATATTTTATTGGATTTTATAATTCTCCGAGTAACCACGGTTGAATAAAGGAGGCTATTTGAGGTTGGGCTTTTGCGTTAGGGTGAATGCTATCGTTTTGCATCAAATCAGCGTTGGTCACAATATCTTGCATGAAAAAGGGGACTAAGGTGACTTGTTGTTTTTTGGCGATGTCTTGGTAAACTTGGGTAAATTGTTTCGCATAGCGAGATCCATAGTTTGGCGGGATCATTATTTCCGACAGTAAAATAAGTGCGCCTCTTTCTTGAGATAATTTAATGATTTGTGTTAGATTCCTTTCAAGTTGTTGTGTTGGGAAACCGCGCAATCCATCATTGCCGCCTAGCTCAATAAAAACTAACTCTGGGGCCGCTGAATCCAGTAATGCAGGGAGTCGGCGAAGGGCACCAGCGGATGTTTCGCCACTGACAGAACCATTGATGAGGGTATGTTGAGGCAATTTTTGGCGCAATAAGTTAACCCATCCTTCATTTTCAGGGATACCGTAAGCTGCACTTAAGCTGTCACCTAAAATTAAAATAGGGGCGGCTAAGAGGGATGAACTTACCAATATTAATAGCATGGCGACGAACTGAGCCATGTGCGTTTTCTTTAAGAAGGATTTTATGTCTAATAAAAGTGCCATAGTTGTTAATGCTCTCGTTAAGTCGGTTATGACCCAAGAAGGGGTACTCACTATCCTCAATGGCATTGACTTAGATGTCAAGCAGGGAGAAAGCATTGCCATTTTAGGACCTTCAGGATCAGGGAAATCCACATTGCTGGGTTTACTTGCGGCCCTTGATGCGCCTACCGGGGGTGATATTTATCTCGATGGTGAGTCATTAGGGGCGTTAGATGAAGAGGGAAAAGCGGCGTTACGCAAGGAAAAGGTGAGCTTTATTTTTCAATCATTCATGTTGGTTGATACATTGAATGCCTTAGAGAATGTGATGCTACCTGCTGAATTGGCCGGCATTAAGGATGCAAGAGGCAAAGCGAAACAGATGTTAGATCGCGTGGGATTGACTCACAGGTTGACCCACTTTCCTCATCAACTATCAGGAGGGGAGCAGCAGAGAGTGGCGATTGCCAGAGCCTTTATTTGTGAGCCCAAAGTGTTATTTGCTGATGAGCCTACGGGGAATTTAGATGGCGCCAATAGTGATAAAATCACCCAAATGCTTTTTTCAATGAATAAAGAAAGTGATACGACTTTGGTATTGGTCACACATGACTTAATACTGGCGAGCCGATGCCAACGACAATTTATGATGGAGGATGGCGTGTTGTCAGAATCGACGAATAGCCGTCCTGACATCACCGATGAGGTGAGATAATGGCCTTAATGCTTGCTTGGCGATTTTTTAAACGAGAATTATTTCAAGGGCAATTGCTGCTGATTATTTTCGCCATTACATTAGCCGTGCTTGCTGTCACCGGACTGGCGAGCGTGAGCGATAGGCTTCAAGTGGCTATTGAGGGCCAAGCCTCTCAATTTATTGCCGCCGATCGTATCATTCAATCACCGAGAGAAATCGATCCCGCTCTGTTAGCCATCGCCAATAAAGCGGGCTTAACGCAAACCTATGTACTTGAATTTAATTCGATGGCGTATGCGGGGGATAAATTTCAATTAGTGAAGGTGCGAGCTGTCGAGGAAGGTTACCCCTTAAAAGGGCAAATTGAATTATCGACAGGTCAAGCTCAAGGATTACCTAAACGAGGTTCTCTTTGGTTTGAAACACGCCTTGCCGGTTTACTCTCCCAGCCTGAACATATTGAAATTGGTCATGCCAATTTTACCTTATCAGCGGAAATAACGCGGCTTCCTGATGCCGGATTTAATCTTTTTGCCTCATCACCTGTCGTATTAATGCGAATGGCGGATGTGGCAAAAACGGGGGTGATCCAACCTGGCAGTCGTGTGACTTATTTATATCAATTTGCAGGTAATGCGAGTCAATTAACCGCGTTTGAAATGCAAGTCAAACCGTTATTAAATACCAGTCAGCGTTGGATTGATGTGACTTCAGGTGATTCGCCTATCGCCAATGCGGTTAAACGTGCGGAGCAATTCTTACTGCTTGCGTGTTTATTAGGCATTGCGCTGGCCTGTGCGGCGATTGGCATCGCGGCGCAGCGTTATTGTCAACGTCATTATGATGTGGTGGCTATGTTGAAAACATTTGGCGCTTCAGCTCGTCAAATTCGTATATTATTCAGTGTTCATTTATTACTCGTGACCAGTTTGGGAGTGGTGCTCGGGCTCGTATTAGGGATCGGTCTCGATAAGGTGATCAGTTTATTTTTGCCTGCTGAAATTGCGAGTTACTCACCATCGTTATTAAGGCCCGTTCTGTTAGGCACCGCGACGGGGTTAATCAGTGCGTTAATGTTTTCGGCTTATCCTTTACTGCGTTTATTATCTATCCCGCCATTAAGAGTGATCCAAAGGCAACTTGAAAGTGCAAACTTTGGCATGTGGTTACATTTACTGCTGAGTTTAATGGCGATGGGATTGTTGGGGTATCTTTATTCTGGACAATTAGCCATGACCTTAACGGTCGTGTTAACGGTACTGTTGTTAGGGGTATTATTAAGTCTCCTTGGCTTTTTAATGATAAAGCTAGGCCATGGTATTGGAATGAAAACCACCAATCCAATGCAACTCGCTTTGGCGGGACTCAGACGCCGCGCAAAACAAAATGCCGTGCAATTGGTTGGCTTTAGCTGTGCATTGGTGTTGTTATTAACGATTTTAGCCCTAAGACAAGATTTACTAGAAGAGTGGCAGCAACAGCTACCTGACAATGCGCCTAATTATTTTTTAGTCAACATTGCTCCAGAGCAAAAACAGGGCGTTGAAGATTACTTATTTGAGTATATTGATGAGGTGCCTGAATTATATCCGGTGATCCGAGGTCGGTTGACGCAGATTAATGGTGAAGAGACTTTGACCAAGAAGCAAGTCGAGGCCGGAGAGTCTGGCAGGTTAGGCATTGGGCGAGAGCTTAATCTGACTTGGCGAGAGCAGTTGCCTAAAAATAATCAAATATTGGAAGGTCATTTTAATCAAAAGCCAAATGACGTTTCTGTTGAGTCCGGTGTCGCTGAACGTTTAGCGCTTAAAGTGGGTGATGAGTTAACGTTTACCATTGATAATCAAACGGTGTCGGTGATCATTGCCAGCATTCGTGACGTACATTGGGAAAACCTTCAGCCGAATTTCTTTATGATCTTTACCCGAGACACCCTGTCTTCTTTTGCCTCAACCTCTATTTTAAGTTTTCGTTTAGAGAATGATAAGCAGCAAGTCATTGTGGGACTATTGCGTTTATTTCCGACTGTTTCAGTCATTGATGTCGGGGCTATGATTGCGCAGTTACGGCAAATTATCGATCAAGTGTCCGTATCATTATCTTTGGTGTTAGGGTTGGTGATCATGGCAAGTGCCTTAGTGATGATGGCGCAAACGGAGGCGGGTATGGCTTCTCGGCAACGAGAACTCGCGGTATTACGGACCTTTGGAGCATCGGGATGGTTGCTTAAATGGGCGACCGGACTGGAGTTTGCTTTACTCGGCTTTATTGCAGGGGTATTGGCCGTTTGGGTCTCTGAGTTTTCGCTTTATTTGTTAAAAACACAGGTATTTGAACTCAATGTCTATATGCACTGGCCTTGGTGGGGCATTGCGCCCTTAAGTGGCGCAGTATTGGTGGGCTTGTTAGGGCTTTGGCGTTGCCGGCAATTGTTGAATCACTCATGCTCTGAATTGTTAAAAGGCCATTAACGATTGCTTTCATTATTTGCAATCACTCAGTCAGTGTATGAATACTCAATGCGATCCATACAGTATTGTTGATGCGTTAAGCACTGTTTGGTGATTGTAATAATTGATGAAAGGCCGCATTTAGATAAGGGTATTGAAATTGGAAACCTGTGGTTAAGGTGCGAGTAGGGAGGACAAATTGTCCTTGTGTGAGTAGTTGTGACATTTCACCTAAAGCGAGCTTTAATATCAAGGTGGGGACGGGTAAAAAGGCTGGTCTATGCAGGGTATGAGCCAGTGTTTTGGCAAATTCAGCTTGGTTGACGGGGTGAGGAGCGGTGGCGTTAAAGACTCCCTGACAATGGGTTTGTTTTATCATCAATAAGATGAGATTAATTAAGTCAGTTTGATGGATCCAGCTGACACCTTGCTTGCCATCTCCGATGGGGCCGCCTAAACCTAATTTAAAAGCAGGTAGCATTTTACTTAATGCGCCTCCATATCGGCCTAAGACTAATCCAATGCGTAAAATAATGACTTGGGTTTGTATTGAACGGCAGTCATTAGCCGTTTTTTCCCATTCTTTGCAAACGATATGTGGAAATTCAATGGCGCTCTTTTTAGGCGGAAGAAAGTCCTCATCTAATGCTTGTTCTGCATGCATGCCATAAAAGCCAATGGCAGAGGCATTGATCAGTTTTTGAGGCGGGATGGCGCTTTGCTTGATTAAAGTGGCAATATGTTGGGTTAATTGCCAGCGACTTTGGCAAATACGATCTTTTTGTTGATGGCTCCAACGTTTATTGGCAATAGGCTCACCTGCAAGATTGATCACAATATCGATCTCATTGAGATGTTCAAGTGAGGCTAAATCATTTAAATAGGTATGCGCAACCCCTAGCTTTTTAGCGGCTTTTCCTGGATGGCGAGACACCAAAGTAAGAGTGTGTTCGTTTTCGAGTGCATGGACCAGTTGTGTGCCGATGAAGCCCGTTGCGCCAGTGATAAGAATATTCATGCGTTTTTTTTTAATAGGGTTTGATAACAAGCATAATAACTCAGGACAAAAGCGGATCTTTTTTTCGCTTAAATATGTTATTTTTTATTGCGTATCAATACGGGAAGTGTGGCGCGATATAGCCAAATGACGCTGAAGTTATTTGACTATTTGACTATTTGACTATTTGACTATTTGACTATTTGACTATTTGGGTATTATTAACGTTAATCGTTTTGTTTTTGATAACTAAGTGTTAAAGAGACTGAATCGGCAAAACGTAGTGCATGGGGTTTATCTATTTCGACTTGGGCTAAGTCAACCCACGGGTGTTCACTGGCAATATATAAGACTTGATTGGTTAAATTCTCTAGCAGTGAGAAGCGATGGTTTTCTACTAAGGAAATGATTTTCTTAGTAATAGTGCGGTAATTTAAGGCGTCATCCATATTATCACTATTGCGTGCTTTATTAGCACAATAGTGAATGGAGGCATTAATAATGACATCTTGTTTATTTTGCATTTCATCGTCTTTGATGCCGATAAAAGTACGTAGGCGTAAATTTTTAATGCGGATAATGGCTATCTCTGGTTTCATTCTTGGTATAATCTCCTTTATATTATTAATAATAAGCCTATCAATTTTATAATAAATCGAGAAGCTTTTTTATCATTTTCTCTGTGGATGCAGGATTCAGCTGGAATAAAAAACCCTTTAGGCAAGGTCGTTAATTGCTTCACGCATTAACTGACATTCCCATCATCTGATGTTTAGGTCTTTGTTGTTCCAGACAACAATAAGACATTTCCTATATCCATATAGGTCAGATGAACAAATGTCGTGATCACATGGATGTGAGTGAACGACCATGATGGTTAGTTGAATAGATGGCCTAGTCATTCTAAGCTGATGTTCAGTAATCCAGAATAAAAGGCTTTTAAACCCGCTTATTAGGAGATTGAAAACATGCACTTTCAGGTGGATGGGGTATATAGTGCTTAACATAAACAAGGTTTGGGGATAAAGGGAATGAATCAATTCGAAGATAGAGGGGTGGCCTTTAAAGGTGTGGCGACCATGGGGTTTATTGTGATTATCTTGGCCGGGATTAAAATAGCCAGCCCCATTGTGGTGCCTTTGGTGCTATCGGCTTTTATTGCGGTGATCTGTAATCCTGTGATTGATTGGATGTCAAAATATCGTGTGCCTAGGGTGTTAGCGGTATTAATTTTGATGGTATTGATATTACTGGCTGGTTTTTGGTTTACCTCAGTGGTTGGCAGTTCGATTACTGAGTTTTCAACTCAGCTGCCACATTATCGAAGTCAATTAATCGAACATTTTTCATGGGTAATTGATAAATTACAAGCCCTCAATATTAATATCACCCGAAAGCAAATGATGTCATATTTTGATCCTGGAGTGGCATTTTCTATGACCACCAATATGTTATCTGGCATTGGTAATGTCATGGCTAATTTGTTTTTGATTGTACTGACAATTGTTTTCATGTTGATTGAAGCACCAACTTTTGCTAAAAAGTTGCATTTTGCTTTTGATAATCCTGGAATAGGGTTACAGCAAATGGATAAGTTTTTGCATTCTGTGAATCGCTATATGGTGATAAAAAGTCTCTTGAGTTTGACGACGGGGATAGTTATTGGCGTAGGGCTGTATTTTATCGGTGTCGATTACGCGCTGTTATGGGGGGTGATTGCTTTCTTATTTAATTATATTCCTAATATTGGTTCCATTATTGCGGCTGTACCTGCCGTATTGTTAGCCTTCATTCAATTAGGAACGGGTGAGGCTGGGGCGGCAACCTTATTGTATATTGTTACCAATACGGTAATCGGCAATATCATTGAGCCTAAATATACTGGGCGTGGTGTGGGGTTATCGACCTTAGTGGTGTTTCTTTCATTGATATTTTGGGGCTGGTTATTGGGCACTGTTGGCATGTTACTGTCTGTACCGTTAACGATGGTGGTGAAAATCGCGTTAGAATACAGTGAAAGTGGCAAATGGTTGTCGATTTTACTATCGGATAATTTAGGGGCTGAGCCCTGCGTGCCTACGGGTGATCAATCCGAAAAACCACAAGCGATTGAAGAATCTTGTAATAAGAATTCGGAAGATTAGCTTTATTTTATTTATAGAGCTAAACAATGGAGGACGCTTCTATTGATTAGTTCGTTATTACCCCTTTTTAGAGAGTTGGAATCGTCAGTTAATGCAATTATTTTTAGATGCACTAGAAGCAATAAAGTGGAATGAAGATGTGACTCGTTTGTTTCATGGACGGGGTGGACGCTATGTTGGTAGTGAACATTTGTGTTTGGATTGGTTTAATCCGGTTCTGTTATTGACCAGTTTTACCCTATTAACGGATGCAGATCGTGATGTCGTGATTGATGCGATTACCCAGCGTTGGCAGGCGTTGACGCCAAATGAGCCCTTAAATTTGGTTTATCAGTATCGCAGTGGAGGGCAGACGCATACCGAATGTATGGCAGGCAGTGTCCCTGAGCCTCATATTGTGACTGAAAATGGCGCGTGTTTTCAGGTGCATTTATTAAAGGGACAAAACCATGGGCTTTTTCTTGATATGTGCCAAGGACGTCAATGGGTACGAGAGCACACTATCAATAAAAAAGTGTTGAATCTGTTTGCTTATACCTGTGGTTTTTCAGTGGCGGCTTTGCAAGGCGGTGCGATTGATGTCGTTAATATCGATATGAGTAAAGGGGCGCTTGCTATCGGTAAGCAGAATCATTTATTGAATGATTTTCGAGGTGGCGCTAAATTTTTAGGTCATGATATTTTTAAATCATGGGGCAAGCTGACCAAGCTTGGGCCTTATGATTTAATCATTGCTGATCCTCCAAGTAATCAAAAAGGCAGTTTTGTCGCGACTAAAGATTATGCGCGTTTGTTAAAGCGTCTCCCGGAGTTACTTAAGGAAGGCGGCGATCTGCTTTTGTGCCTAAATGCACCAGAATTGGGTATTGATTTTTTAAAGGGGCAAGTGGCCGAGTACAGTCCAGATTTAGTTTTCCAAGAGCAAATTGATAATCCTGAGGCATTTTCTGATATTGATCCCAATAAGGCATTAAAAGTATTAAGATATCAATAAATATTTTATGCCGCCTGATATCCATTATATTAGCCGTGCTAATAGGTGCTTACTGTGATTAACATTATATAAAAAATGTTTTAATATAAAAAAGGCATTAAAAACTGAAAGACTTTCAGCTTTTAATGCCTTTTTTATTACATATAGGCTTAAAGTGGTGCCTTATCCAGACGAAACTGAAAGTTTTCTGTAATTGCTGAGCGTCGAATGGTATACTGATTGTAGAGTTGAATATACGGAGTCTTTTTCTATTTTTGGCTCAAACAAGGCAAAATGACACGATTTGATGACATGCCTTTGTTCCCTACAATATTTTTGATGCGGAGTGATTATGGAAGCGCAAGATTATGAAGAAGCTTACTATCAAGTACAAGATGAAATGTTAGCTTCATTACCGGTTGAAATGGATGAAGATGCGTTTTTAGATTGAACTCCTCGTTCACCACATTGACTCAAACGGCGCTATAAGAATGAATAGCTGCTGTAATGAGTCTCTAAAAAGTCATACAGCAATAAATAACCCATGCCAGTCAAATATTGACTGGCATTTTTTCCCTAAGACTTTTTAGGTATTATCTTATAAAGTGCTGCAATATTACGAGAACAGGCATATAAATGAGGTTTTGCTCGCTTGAGCAGTGTCGGTAATGGATGATGACCTGGTGTGATAGCGAATAGCGCGCAAAGACCGTGATCGAGTAGCATATTGGCATTTTCACTGACACTGCCGCCAATGGCAATGACGTTTATACCTTGCTGATTGGCTAAACGTGTAACACCCATGGGGGCCTTGCCGTTTAATGTTTGACTGTCTAGACAGCCCTCTCCGGTAATGACTAAGTCCGCTTCCTTCATTTTTTCGCTAAGTTGAGTGATTTCCATGACGATATCAATGCCCGATTTCAGCGTGGCTTGGGTTAAAGACATGAGTCCAAATCCTATGCCGCCAGCAGCTCCCGCGCCGGCACTATTGCGATGATCCTCTCTGCCTGTTTGAGTGATGATATCGGCAAAATGGCTCAGTGCATTATCAAGTTGATTGGCCGTTTCAGCGTCAGCACCTTTTTGAGGACCAAAAATGTGACTGGCCCCTGCTTTTCCGCATAAAGGATTGGTGACATCGCAAGCCAGCTCAAATTGACACTGATTAACAAGCGGGTTTAGCTCAGTGGTATCTAGGATACATAAGTCTTTAAGATAAATACCTCCAGGTTTTAAAATGTGGTTATTTTTATCCAGAAATCTTATGCCTAATGCGCTGAGTATGCCAGCACCGCCATCATTGGTGGCACTGCCGCCAAGGCCGAGAATAATGTGTTTTATGCCGCGATTGAGGGCGTCTAGAATGAGTTCTCCAGTCCCATAGCTGGTGGTCATATCGGGATGACGTAAGTGTGAAGGAATGAGGTGTAATCCTGAGGCTTTTGCCACTTCAATAACTGCTGTTTGCTGATGGTTTGGGCTTGTGTTAACCGAGCTTAAGTGATCGGAGTTTGAGTTAACAGAAGAGGCATTATCTGAGCGGGGATCAGCCATAAGCTTATTGCCGAGAATGCCGTAATAAGCTGAAACAGAAGCGCCTAAAGGCCCCGTGACATCTAAGGTGACTTTTTGCCCGTTGGTGGCAGCAACCATGACATCGACAGTGCCTTCTCCGCCATCAGCAATAGGCTGATTAATGTATTGAGCGTGAGGGAAGACTTCACGGAAACCCTTCTCAATTTCATTGGCGACTTCAATGGCCGTTAAGCTTTCTTTGAATGAATCGGGGGCGATGACTATTTTCATATCGTGTCCAGAAAATTAGTAAATGAATAAATCCAGTGTTAAATAAACAGTAAGCTCAGTAGATAAATGAATGTCATACTGGTGAGTCCTTGAATGAGTGTGGCCATGGTTTGGGCTTTATAGGCTTGTTTGACACTCATATTACTGAATTGAGTCACTACCCAGAAGAAACTGTCATTGGCATGTGAAACGGTCATTGCACCACTGCCGATGGCCATCACGGTGAGGACACGCCCCATCTCACTGGATAATCCTATGCTGTCTAACATGGGTGCCACCAGTGCTGACGTTGCGACTAATGCCACCGTTGAAGAACCTTGTGCCGATTTGAGTGCCGCGGCGACTAAGAAAGGCATGAAGAGACCGAGTCCTAATTCAGACAGTGACGAGCCTAAGAAATCACCGATTGGGGTGGCTTTAAGCACGGCCCCAAAGGCGCCACCGGCTCCTGTAATGAGCAAAATTGGAGCGGCTAAGACTAAACCGTCACTAATATAGTGGCTCAATTGTTTTATTTTATCAGGCCCTTTAAGCAAGGTTAACGATAAAAAGAGTCCTATCATTAACGCATTGATGGGCTGGCCGATAAAGTTGAAAACATCAAATAATCCATTTTGTCCAAACGGTTTCGCGGGAAGCTGGGTGATTGAACCAAGACAGATCAATAAAATAGGGATAAAAATGGGTAAAAATGCACGAGTAGGACTGGGTAGCTTGCCGTATTTGTGCAAGTGACTCTCTAAATTTGTACTGTCATCACTGAGGTTCTCGTTGTTTTCGCCATCAGGCTCAATATGCAGAAAACGATTTGCCCACAACATGCCTGCTATTGCGGCGACTGCGGCGATGATGACTCCAAAAGCGATAACAAGACCAAGATGACTGCTTAATCCAAGATTACCAGCGGCCGCGATAGGACCGGGTGTGGGAGGAACAAAAGTGTGGGTGGCATATAGGCCTGTGGCAAGTGCGACACTCATGGCCACACTGGAGACTTGCATACGATGGGCCATGGATTGTTTCAATGCATTTAAAATGACGAAGCCCGAATCACAAAAAACAGGAATAGACACAAGGTATCCAATGATGGACATCGTTAAGGTTGGAAATCGTTTACCTAAGATTCGTATGACGACATCTGCCATTGTAATTGCGGCGCCACTTTTTTCTAAAATAGTGCCAATAATGGTGCCTAATACAATTACCAGCCCGATATAGCTGAGGATCCCGCCAAAGCCTTGGCTGATAATGTTGGCAATGTCCCCACTGGGTAAACCACAGGCAAAAGCGGTGATAAATGAAGCGAGGATTAAGGTTAAAAAGGGATGTAATTTAAAGGTTGAACTGGCTAGAATAATAAAAACAATGACAGCAAGTAAGATGAATACCAGGCTCATAGTCGGTCCTTTTTTGGCATTATGAAGGCGTTTATTATGGTATTAATTTCCTGCTTTGACGTTAGAATAATGGCCAGATTTTATGCAAAATAACGCCTTTTTTTTGTGCGCATGCACAATAATAACATCTCGGAGCCCTATTTTGAGAGCAGTTGACTTAAATATAGCTGGCACACACCTTCTAATGATTGAAGTTGAATACTGGTGATTTTTTGTATTTTATCAAGACGATACCTAAGGGTATTACGATGGATGAAAAGGGCATTTGCACAGGCTTGTTGATCACCGAAATGTGTGAGATAAACGTGTAAGGTTTTGACTAGTTTTTTATTTTTATCATTGTTTAGTAGTGTGAGGTAAGGGCGAAGTAACTCTCTTCCTTGCCAATGATCTTTGAGATCGGACAATAATACTTGCAGTGCGTAATGTTCAAATAAATATTTGTTTTGTACAGGAGCGGTTTTAGCGCCGAAGAGAAGGGTTTCTTTCGCTGTTTGATAAGAAAGATTGATATCTTTAGGATCCGGAAAGTAGTGCCCTAAAGCGATTTTTACTTTATGTTTGAGTTGATTGGGTAATCGTTCTAGGAGTCGATCGATACGTCGACTTTCTTGCTCTGGCTCCCAGTCTTTACCGTTTAAGAATGCGGGTTTGAGGATCACCAATTCTGACATGGATGTTATTGCAACTAAATTTCCGCGTTCAGGCATGTCGAGTAGTTGCAGTATGGTGTTTAATTCATGGTGTTGAGTATTCGATTCGGGAGACATGTGTAATTGAAGCACACAAGCAACTCTGGGAATAGTGAGATCGATGGCTAATTGTTCGGCCCATTGCTGGAGAATGTTGATATCATCGGTGTCTTGTTTAATAAGCTGAAGGGTAAACTCTTCTTTTTGGCGATTACGCCATTGAGTTTGGCTTAATAACTCGGCTTGCTCAACGATCATTTCAGCCGTAATTTTGAGAAGCTCGCCATATTGTCTCAATTTTTTAGGATTGCCAGTGATCCCTATGACACCAATAATACTGCCTTTAAAGTGTAGCGGTAGGTTAATGCCAGCTTGTACACCTTGAAATGTGTCGGTGCTATCGGGATGGATTGCGATCACTTTATTTTGACGAATTGCGAGCAGCGCGCCTTCATGTATTAAACCGATGCGTGCGAGATCGCCAGAGGCGAGAATAATGCCTTGGTTATTCATGACATTAATATTATGTTTAATAATATGAGTGGTGCGCTTTATTATTTGTTCAGCAATGTGTTTATTGAGAAAGTACATAGTCGCATTTCATTTTATTATCAATATTATCTTTATCATTTGAACATAAAAATACATTTCAATAAACAGCTTATTATATGCCATTATTTTATTAACACTGAATGAATCGTTCTTATTTGTTATGTTATGGAGAAGCGCCTATGCAAGGAAGTGAGAAAAATAGCGTCAAAATAAGTGTATGGGCCTTGCTAGCTATGGTGCTATCTGTGTTTGTGATAGCAAATGACTTTACTGCATTTTCTGTAGCCTTACCTATGATGAATGAAGAATTCCATGCTGGAATTGATAAAACACAATGGGTGATAAATGGTTATACCTTAATGTTTGGTGTTTTCATTGTGACCGGAGGGCGTTTAGCCGACCGTATTGGTCGTCGCAAGACATTGATTTGGGGCTTAGTCATATTTGCATTTTTTTCGGTACTGGCAAGTTTAGTTAATTCAATTTATGGTGTCATTATTTGTCGAATATTAATGGGAATAGGTGGGGCGCTCATTTGGCCTTCGATTCTTGGTATTGTGTTTACTGTTTTTCCAGCAAGTAAAGCAGGTATTGCAGGTGCGTTGGTATTGGGAGTGGCAGGGTTTGGCAATGCAATGGGCCCTTTATTGGGGGGAGTATTAACAGATACTTGGGGCTGGCGTTGGATATTGTTAATTAATTTACCTATTGCCATTATTGTGTATCTATTCGTTCGTACCAGTATAGAAGATGATAAACCTGTTGATCAGAATGAGCCGATAGATTATGCCGGTGTATCGACCTTATCGATTTCTTTACTATCATTATTATTAGCATTAGATTTGGGGATCAGTGTTGGGTGGAAAAATCCTTTTATTTTGAGTCTTTTTGTTATTTCTCTGATCGTATTGTGCTTCTTTGTTCTCATCGAGCGTAGGGTGGGACAAAGTGCACTTATTCCACCCGATATTATACATAATGTCTCTTTTTTTCTGGCTGGTTTAGCCACATTAATGACATCAGCAGTATTTTTTACTGTTTTGGTCTATTTACCTTTGTTTTTCACTAAAGCAATGCAGTATTCAGCTATGGAGTCGGGTATAGGGTTATTACCTGTAATGTTGACATTTGCACTTTCTTCTTTTTCTGCTGGAGCACTTTATGAGAAGCTGGGGGCAAAGTGGATTACATCTATTGGTACAGGCTGTTTAGTATTAGGCATGTTTTTATTATCACATTTGACCATGTATACAAGTTATGCCTCTATGTTAACAGGTATGATAATTTTGGGCTTAGGGGTAGGTTTTTTCTATTCAACTATAACCACTGTGGCTTTGACCTCGGTTGCTGAGACTAGAGCAAGTCTAGCCGGAGGTATTATTTATATGTTGCTGAATTTGGGAGGAGCAATTGGTTTAGCAATCAATACGGTTATTGTTTCACAATATGAGTCTCTGAGTGAAGGAATTAATATGGCATTCAGTCTGAATGCTATTTTATCTTTTTTTGGTTTACTTATTTGCTTGTTGTGGATTGGAAATAAACAAGGTATTGAAAAGGTTTAGCTAACAGAGTTTATGAATTCATTGCTGCTCTTTAAACACTTTTAAATTTATGTGCCATTCTTTTATTTATACAGTTATACCTTCTTAACTCTCTTATCCCGTTATTATTTGATTGGAGCTCGGCGGATGAAAGCGAAGCGCAATAATGTCAATCAGTGGGCATGGTGTTTGCTGTGCTTATGATAGCCAATGACTTTACCGCATTTTCGGTGGCGTTGCCTATTATAGGATAGGAATTTCAATCCGTCAGTGACAAGTGCGGCAATAGGGTCTGTTGCTCAAGAGCAAATGAGTGTCGCTGGTGGCGTTATTTATTTGTGTCGAGTGGGCGGAGGTGCGATAGGGGTCGCGATGAATACCTGTGTGATTAGTTTATCTGATTCGCTCGTTGAAGGGTTGAGACTGGCTTTTATGATTAATGTGCTGCTTGCGCTGCTGGGTGTCATCATTAGTTTAGTCTTTGTTCGGCCAAATCTGGAACATGAAGAGCGATAATATCTTGAATTTGCTTTTTCATCTAGATGGATAAATAGGGAATATGAATGGCTATCTTTCAATCTTATAATCGTTTAGGTTTTTTTGCAATGTCATTGGCTATTGTCGTGATAGCTTATGATTTTACTGCTTTTTCAGTTGCTTTACCCAGTATTAGTGATGAGTTTAATAGTACGCTTAATCATAGTCAATGGATCTTTAATGGCTATGCGTTAACCTTAGGCGTGTTCATTATTACCGGTGGACACCTAGCTGATCTTTATGGGCGTCGACGGCTTTTTTTCATTGGAATAAGCATTTTCACGGTGTTCTCGATTATTGGGGCCAGTGCATTTAGTCTCAATATGTTGATTTTTTGTCGTATTGTGATGGGAGTCGGGGCGGCGGCGATGTGGCCTGCAGTGTTAGGCATGGTCTATGCCTTAATGCCTAAAGAAAAAGCGGGTTTTGCCGGCGGTTTTATCATCGGGATCGCTGGGATCAGCAATGCTGCGGGTCCGATGATAGGCGGTATTTTAACGGACTTTTTTAGTTGGCGATGGATTTTACTGGTGAATATTCCCGTGACAATATTGGCGATTATTTTTACTTGGAAGGCCATCGTGCCAGAAGTCTTACCCCTTAATCCGAAAAGGGTGGATTATGCGGGCGTGCTGACGTTATCGGTGTCCCTATTTGCTTTACTCATGGGACTGGACTCACTGGCTGGATCTAAGCTTGATAGCCTTTGCATTATGGGATTATTCGGTGTGTTTGTAGTGAGTATGTTGGCCTTTATTATTATTGAACGCTTAATGAGAGATGACGCATTAATACCTAAAGAGCTGATGAAAAATAAAGAGTTTTTTGCAATAGGCATGACTACATTGATGATGTCGACTGTTTTTTTTGCTGCATTATTGTATTTACCTCAATTTTTTATGCGAGAACTGGGGTATTCGGCTGCAGAGTCAGGTGTGGGTTTATTGCCGATGATATTAACTTATGCGGGACTATCGTTTGTTTCAGGCATGCTTTATCAACGCTTTGGTGCCAGGTTAATTGTGTCTGTTGGGGTGAGTTTATTGGCCTGTGGTATGTTGTTATTGTCAAATTTACAGGTATCGACGCCTTATTGGCAGTTGGCTGTGGTGATGTTGATATTAGGGGGAGGGATTGGACTTGCATATCCAACCGTGACCACTGCGGCAATGATGGTGGTTCCTTCATCACGTATGAGTTTAGCGGGTGGCATTATTTATATGTTTCGAAGTGCAGGAGGTGCCATAGGGATTGGGATCAGTACTTGTATTATATTGTTATCCTCATCGCCATTAATAGGAATGAAATGGGCATTTTTGTTTAATGCCATATTGGCCTTTTTAGGATTATTGATCAGCTTATGTTTTATAACTGGCCACTTAAAGAAGTACTAATATGTTAAAGGAAGTGCTCCTCATGTCAAGGTGTGAAAATCAACATTTATTTAACAAAGGTGGGCTATTAGCGATTGTACTCGCAGTGTTCATTTTTGGTTGTGATTTCACGATCTTTGCGGCGATATTACCGGTGCTAAGTCGAGAATTTTCTCTCGACGTGACAGATACCCAGTGGATCTTTAATGGGTATGCTTTAACCATAGGGGTGTTAATTATTACCGGTGGACGCTTAGCGGATCTTTATGGCCGTAAACGTGTTTTATTAATTGGGTTTAGTCTGTTTATCTTCTTTTCCATTTTAGGCGGCTTTAGTGGATCAGTTTGGGGATTGATTGTCTGTCGAGCATTAATGGGGATCGGCGTTGCTTTATCATGGCCAGCGTTACTGGGCATGCTGTACAGTATCATTCCTCGAAAAAACGCCGGTATAGCCGGTGGGATCCTCGCTGGCGTGGGGAGTCTGGGTAATGCTATGGGGCCCTTAATCGGTGCTGCGATCACGGATTTTGGCAGCTGGCGGTGGGTGATGTGGGTAAATGTGCCCTTTTCACTATTTGTTATGGTTCTCCTGTGGCGATATATTGTGAAAGAAGTGTATTGTGAAGCGACATTTACTATTCATTATATCAATGTGTTTATCTTAAGTTTTTCGCTTTTTTGTTTATTGCTTGGCTTAGATCTAGCGGTAGATTTAGGCTTTAACCATGTGTTCATTTTAGGCTTGTTTAGCGCCTTTATTGTGAGTCTATATGGATTTCGGCGACTCGATTTCAACTTGGATAATAATGCCCTTATTCCTCATTATATTACTAAAAATAAACAATTTATGCTTATTTGTTTACTCGCAGCACTGGTGTCTACTCAATTTTTTTCATTACTCTTATATTTGCCTCAATTTTTCAGTCAGCAGTGGCATTATAGTGCTATTCAATCCAGTGTCGGGATCTTGCCTATTATTTTAACTTGTGTGTTGTTTGCTTTTATTGGCGGGGTCTTACTGGGCTATATAGGGCGCTTATGGGTGATGAGAGTGAGCATAGTGGTTATTTTACTCGGGGTGGGATTATTATCCAGAATCAGTGCCTCTAGTGATAAAGAGGTCCTCTTTATTGGGATGATGCTTTTCGGCGCGGGATTGGGGTTATTTAACCCCTCGATTACGACTCAAGCAATGACGTTAGTGAATCCTGAAAGTATGAGTTTGGCGGGCGGCATTCTTTATATGTTCCGTATTGCAGGTGGCGCTATCGGTCTTGCAGTGAATACCAGTATTATTGCGAGTTCAGCTTCATTACTTCAAGGCATACAGTTTGCCTTTCTATTTAATCTGTTTCTTTCAGTGCTTTGTTTAATATTAATGATGGGTTTTATCCATAGTAAGGGAACAGCGACGATTGTTAATTAGACATATTTTTGTGAGAACGGGAATGAGTAAACGTTGTTGTACTGCTATTGACCGTGAAGTATCAGTCAATTGGATTTAAAGTGGATAAAACTACTCTTTAGTGTTTCACTTATACTCAAGTCTCCTATATACACAAACCTTTGTTTTATTCATATTAAAAGGACATTTAATGATGAGTATTCAGATTGACGACCCTTTAGTCGAGCTTAGCTCTTATTTGGCTGCAGCGCAGCAATATCCCACCTTACTGAATCGTCATAGCCTTGATGCTTCTCAAGCACTGTATTTTGAACAGAGTAGACAAGTTTTTAATCGCAGGTTCGATTTAATGCCATTAGGTATTGTCATGGTTGAAAATACGGAGCAAGTGTCATTGGTGATTAAATTTGCCAATACTCATGATATTGCTATCACCGTGCGCTCGGGTGGGCATGATCATGAAGGTGAATCCGTCGCAACGGGGAAGTTACTCATCGATTTTTGTAAGATGAGAAACGTCAATATTCAATGTGGTGGCACTAATAAGGTGGATATTCAGCCCGGCGCGCGTTTTTGTCATATCAAAAGTGTCTTGGATAACGCCAACTTGAGTATTCCTCATGGTACTTGTCAGACCGTCGCGATAGCGGGTTATGCGATGGGAGGCGGTTGGGGGCCTTGGACCAGAAAATATGGCATGGCGTGCGAACACCTCATTGGCGCAACCTTGGTTCTGGGTGACGGGAGTATTGAACACGTGTCGATCACCGATGCACCTGATTTGGACAAAGGTAAATTATTATGGGCCATTCGTGGAGGCGGGGGCTTAAGTTATGGGATCGTCACCTCGCTGACTTTTCAGGCGTTTGAATTACCCGAGTTGGCTTTTAGTTTTACGATCCAAAGCGAGCATTGGGATTTATTTGAGCATATTCCGGCTATCTATATTCTTCAAGCATGGGAGCAAGCCATTGCGGATAATAATAATCCGGGGCTCATTGGTACCAACCTTAAAATGGATGCCATCGGTTTAGCGAATGGGGCGATACCCGATCCTCATGCGGTACTGAGTTGGCAGTTTAATGGCCATTTTGGCGGAACTGAGCAAGAATTAGCGGCGATGATTATCAGTTGGATCAATAACTTTCAGCGGCATTTATTTGTTAATGTCGATCCGCATCTGAATCAAGACAATCAAAAGATCATCAAAAAGTGGGTTAATCAACAAATGATGCATATTGGACGGGTCGTTCGGCATCATCGTAAAAATCGTCAGGGTTATCAACTGGACTTCGACGCTTGGGAAAGAGGATTCAAAAAACATCACATTCGACTTGAAACCGATGAGCCTGCGCCGCATAAACTCACGTCAAAATTGGCGCAAAAGAGCTGGAATGATGCCAGTCGTCAGGCATTAATTTGCTCGTTACAATCACGTCACTTAGCCTTAATTGAAACGAAAAGTAATATCAATACTTATATTACCTTGGGGGCGATCTGTGGCCAATATTATCAAGAAAACCCCGAAGGGGGCCCTAAAGGTAGCAGTTTTCCCTATAAAGACAGATTGTTTACGGTTCAATATCAGGCTTGGTGGGATCAAATTGGAGTGGATAGTAACGGCGATCGAGTGTCTGCTCAAAATCAAAATGAAACCCGTTTTTTTGAAAATCGGGCTCAAGATTGGATTGAGGAATGTCGTTATGCCGATATTCCTCATACCTATGGGGCTTTTATTAGCTTTAAAGATGCGGCTATTCCAACCAGTGACTACTTTTTAGAGAATTATGAAAAATTGATGGCTATTAAATTGACCTATTCTAAAGATGATCATTGTTTGCTGAGGAGTCGAAAAACCATTATTTAACAAATTGTAAATTATGGTTTCAATTGTTTAGGTGTAACTTGGACGCAGTATTGATGAGTCAGTAAGGAGTACTGTGGAATATATCATCTTAATTAACAAACGGTAAACCCCCGGCTCTGCCGGGGTGACTCGCATAGGTTTCACCTATACCGCGGTATAGGTAGGCTCAAGTCTCGACCAAAAGACAGGAGAGCAACCT
>NZ_JAKIKS010000080.1 GCF_023284005.1 Shewanella surugensis | reverse complement strand
CAACATTAATGATGGTGTTTAAACTGGCGCAATCAGCAGAAAAAAAGTGGTATCGCCTGCGAGGTTTTAAGCTGCTTGCTGATGTCATATCAGGTATTCAATTTAAAGATGATGAACGGATAACTCAAGATCAAACAGAACATCACGATTCATTGATACACCACATTTGACAATAACTCTTGAGGAACAGTAGTCGTGCAAGTAAGCCTCTCATAAGCAACGTTACCAATATCCTCAACGAGGATCGCATTTTTAAGTTCTTCTAACGCCTGCTTTTCATTCTTAAAATACTCATTAGCACTCACAAGCTGTTTCTTAGCTGCTGACTTAAAGTTAACTATATTTTCAATACGTTGTTTCAAAGCATCAAGGTTAATAAGATGTTCAATTTGATTCGTTCTTGATTTGTTACCACCACATCTATCAGGGATAATTATTGATTTACTATCTTGCTGTAGGTAATTGAGAACAGTAAAGTTACTCAAAAATTTGTCACCTAACTTTTCAGACCAAAAAGCTTGTTCATCTGCGATTAAATTGACGTCAACAAGGTTATCAAAGCTTGTTAGTTCATATAACTTAAAATTATCAAAACTCGTGGGTTTGTTGTTTCCTTTTTTTAAGTCTTTGGCCTTAGCTAAACGCATAATAAAAAGCGATTCACTTCCTCTTTTCAACTCAACAATTATCGAAACATCCCCTACACTATCATGGTGTTGATAGAGACTTTTTGAAAACTTCTTTTTCCCTGATACATTAAGTACACCAACCCTAGCTGCAACTCTAGGAAGATTATTGCAAAATAACACTTGCTTGGCATCAAAGAGCGAAGTTTTACCAAAACCATTTGGGCCATCGTAGACAATAAGATTATGAGAATAGCTTTCCTCAAACTCGGAAAAAATCTTAAACCCGATAATTTTAAGCTTATTAATTCGCCATTTTCCCACTAATATACTCCTTTATTAATGAATCATAATCAATGTCACCGTTGCCAACCTTACTTTCGAATTCATTATTTAACGCCAATAAATTTACACTCTCCAAATATGTGTCCGCAAATCCACAAGGATCGTCTAATTCAGATTCATCAACAGGAACTAACAAAAAAGGTAACTTAATAAAAATACGGCTAGCTAAACCATACTCGGACTCTGACAGAGGGGATTCCTTGTATTGCTCAAATTTATTTTTATTCTTTATCAAATCAGCAATGTTATTCGAATCCATGTCAGCCAAAAGAGCAACTTCGGCTTGTGAAAAGTACAAAACATGCTTTTTAAAACTATAGCTATCCTCTTCAAGAGCAAAAACTTCATTTTCGTAATTAACTATTTCCGCTAAGCAATCCAACTCGAACAACACAACGACATCTGTATTTTTGGCAAACGCAGGTTCTTCTCGAAGCTCATTAGGTGTACTCACCGACACCCATTGATTAAGCTCACTCGGTTTCATTAATTTAGAAACTCGTACTACTACCAAAAATCGTTGATAATTTATAGAAGCAGCCCTGTAAAATGAAAATTGTTCAGCTGCTTGTACCACAAGTTCAAACTGACAAGGTGACTTGCGTGATAGATCTGTAATTATCTGATTAATCATTTATTTCATCCCTTGCGTTTCGGACAGACACAAACCTCACATTATTTATCTTGGTAATTCGTTTTTCATCACCTTCTGAGATATCTGTAAATTTTCCTACATTAGTAGACTTATCACTTAATCTAAATGGACTAATATCCATTTCAACAATCAAGTTTTCATAATCATATAGAACGTCTTGTACAACTTGGTTCTTACGTATTCCAACTATATTGCCTTGGATTTCATCAATATTAATTTGTTGGTTTATACGCTTAAACTGCATTGCAGTTGGTAAAAATGTACCAGCTTGGCTCTGATAATAATGAGGGAGATCGTTTTCCGTTCGAATCCCCTGTATTTCAGAGACAATACCAAGATACATTTCTACTGTTGTCGTACTAAAACCATTTAATGCTATATCCGTTTGGTTTGGTACTTTTGAAAAATAAAGTTTAGTTAATCGCTCGATATCCATATTAGCGATAACAAACCTACATTTATACAAATCATTCAGGTCAATACTCGGATCATTTTGATTAAAACGTAATAATTCATCAGTTCTCTCCAATAATGCTTTCCTAAATTTGTATAAGATTGCTTCATAGTCATCATCATGAATCACCTCATCTTTTAAGCATTCCTCTATCTCAGTGAAATAAATTGGAATAGAATTTGCTGCTTCAAACTTTCTTATCTTTTCATGCTGATTACGATGATGAGCCAAATTCACTCGAGCTGCCAATAGCATTTGCAATTTTGCTAATTTGTGTTCGATAAGGATTTCAGTGATATTTAGATTATTAGACTCAAGATATAATGTGACAACTTCATTTAGCTTCTCATCTACAGTCCCTGTTTCAACGTATTTAACCCCACCTTCATAAGAATAAAACTGAACATGGTACTCACCAGCAGAAATATCAGCCTCTCTATCACTAAAGTCATCTAATTTGGTAGATACGTGAAACCATCGATTCGTGTCATTAGAACAATCTTGAGTATTTACTTTTGCTGCTTGAATTAGTGCCTTTTCATATGCTGAACGATAAGCACTTTGCATTGTTTTTACTTGATGAAGAGATAAAACTGCACCATTAATATCATGGACAACAAAATCATCCAATGTTTCTACTTTTAACGAATGTGCATTTCGATCTCCTCCAGCTAAAAGACCTATAGCATGATAAAATGCAATTTTTCCTTGATATACAAATCCACTCCAAGCAGGAATGGCACTACTATTAGAAATCTGGGCAGATACTTGAGTCAATCGATAAATTCTCCACTATTCGAAATAAGCCCTACCGACATAATAATCACTTGCTCAATTACAAAACAACAACTTAACA
Source organism: Shewanella surugensis (assembly GCF_023284005.1). Taxonomy (GTDB): domain Bacteria; phylum Pseudomonadota; class Gammaproteobacteria; order Enterobacterales; family Shewanellaceae; genus Shewanella; species Shewanella surugensis. Next base: position 23,914 of record NZ_JAKIKS010000080.1, on the reverse strand, counting down.
TAATGATACAAATTAAGGAAAATTAATCTTCATTCCCCTCACAAAAAGAGTCTAAAAATGTGATCCACCTCTTACCTTCTGGCCTTTGACTACTTACCTTGCACTACACTCTTTTTGTCCAATGAAAAGGAGCAGCTTCTGGTGGATCTTGATCAAATAAACAGAATGTAGGGCGAAGATTACAATAGTAATCGCTATGAGCGAGAGACACTGACGTCGAGCTGGCATTTAAACACGGACGTTGTTGAAGATTACAATAGTTATCGCTATGAGCGAGAGACACTGACGTCGAGCTGGCATTTAAACACGGACGTTGTTGAAGATTACAATAGTTATCGCTATGAGCGGGAGACACTGACGCCGAGATGGCATTTAAACACGGACGTTGTTGAAGATTACAATAGTTATCGCTATGAGCGGGAGACACTGACGCCGAGCTGGCATTTAAACACGGACGTTGTTGAAGATTACAATAGTAATCTCTTTGAGCGAGAGATATCGGATATCGAACTGGCCTTTAAACATGGACGTTGTTGGAAGACAAACCCAATCGAAGAAACACAGCGCTTTAGTTTTTAATCTCCCCCATCGGAGCAGCAGAGATAATTCAACAAAGAATAGTGTGATTAAGGCATGGATGCCGAAAATAGCCTTAGGTGAGCCACGGACGGCAAATATGAGGCGATAACTATTCTTGTCCTTTGAATTATAAAGCGCTTTGCTCCGCTAGGGGCGGCACAGGAGATCCAAGAGGGGATTGCTGTTGATCCCCTTTTGGCCCTATGTGAGTGGGAACTCACGACGTTAGCCTCACCGCAGGTGAAAAGAATATATTCACTCACGACCTTCCATTAAGCGAAGCTTAATCAATCAAACCTGTGTGAGTGGCACTCACTATTCCACTCACGTTCTCAACCTGGCCATCATCAAGGCATCCACATAGCCACCATTCTTAAAGGCGTAATCACGCAATAGCCCTTCTTCGACAAAGCCGTGCTTTTTATATAAACATATCGCGGCTTCATTGGTTTGGTACACTTCTAATTCTATCCGCCTGATGTTCAACCAGTTATCGGCAAGGTCCAAAGCCGCGATTAATAATTGACTGCCGACGCCTTTACCCGTGTGAACACTAGACACTCCCATGCCAAGCGTCGCCACATGTTTACGCCTCGGTCGGTCCATTACCAATAATGATAATTGCCCCACCACCTGATTATCAATGAGTGCCACTACATTAATATGATTGTCCGAACAAGCCGTGAGCCTTTTTTCCCACAGATCATCAGACTGAAAAGGGAGTTGTAAGGTGTTACTAACAGCATGCTCTTGCTCGTAAATCCCTTTAATGGCCGCTAAATCGGATAACTGACTGTGCCTCACCTTGATCACTTTATACTTACTCCTTTAGTTAACAGCATCATGCTCATACAATAAAAACAACAATAATCAACTCATTAAAAATAATGTTTAACAGTATGGCTTTATAAGGTATTAATCAATAGGTTAACCTACATTTAAATCAATATATTCATCAAAGATATTTCAATCCATGATCATGCAGGTCCTTCGCCCTAAAGATTGTCACAAAAGATCCGATTTTTTATTGTGTAATAAGGTGTAATATTTTTTACGCTGAAAAAGCGTTATCTTTCCATTAAAACATTAACTTTTTTTAACAAGTCGTGTTAATCACTCATTGGGGAGAACGCCATTATGCCTGTGATAACGAACCAACAACTCAATACATTGAAAGGCGGAGGACGGGAACTCTTTCCTGCTTTATGTGTCGATCTCAATCAAAGCAGCCAAGAGATTGTCGAACTGTCTATTACGGTGATGTTTACCGGCCTGCACTATGGTTTAAACAAAAGTGGTTTAAACAAAAGTGGCTTAAACAACAGTGACATTAACGACAGTGGCCTCAATATAAATCAATCGATGCAACTCAATCTCACCAGTAATGTGCCCAATATTGACGATAAAAAAAATTTACACGCCTTTGTGTGCCCCGCCATCGATAATGAACTTAAGATTTTTCATTGCAATGTGCAATTTGAAAAATGCCAGAAATCCGTCTCAATCACGCCTATTTTGAATACCTCTCGCTCAACAATAGAAGGCATTGAGAACGCATGTGGGCATTATATTATTAGCTACCTCTAACACTAAAAAAGAGGCGCAGCATCACAACACGGCCATAAGTCCTAAGCATCACTCTCATTCGTTGAATGACAAGCTCGCTTAAACGCCGTAACACAATCATCAATGGCCTGTTCAGACAAGGGCGATGGCGTCAAAAAATCAAATCCATGAACCGTTCCAGGGTAATGATGCAATTCAACTGGCACAGCTGCATTCATTAATCGCATGGCATACAATATACCTTCATCTCTTAATGCGTCATGCTCACAGGTAACAATATAAGCGGGTGGTAAATGAGAGAGATTATCTGCTCTTGCAGGTGCGGCATAATGAGAAGTCGGTGCTTGCGTGTCTCCTGAACAATGACGCCCTAAATAATGCTGCCATACATCTCGCACGCTCTGGCTATCGCAAATATATAACCCCTCTCCATTTTTCATCGACTCCGTTTGACCTCTATCATCCAGCGCCGGATACAGCAACATTTGCAACAATATTTTTGGCCCTTTTCTATCACGAGACATTAACGCAACGCCAGCAGCTAAATTTCCCCCCGCACTGCCGCCGCCGATCACGATGCGATTAGGATCGATATTAAGCTCATCCGCATGCTGGGCCACCCATTCGAGCGTCGCATAACAATCTTCCACCGCAGCAGGAAAAGGATGTTCAGGTGCCAGTCGATAATCCACCATAATACCGATGGCATTCGTTTTAGCCGCCATCACCAAACTTCTTGGATGATCCAGCTCTAAATCCCCCAACATAAATCCACCACCATGAAAATTTATAAAAATGGGCATGGGCACTGATTGACCCTTAGGCCGATAAAGACGAATAGGGATCTCTGGAGCGCCTTCAGGTCCTGGGATCAAATATTCAATTTCGTCGATACTGTCATCGGTTGGTCGCTCAATACCTTGCTCGACCAACATCTGTTGCATTTGCGCAAACATGGCTCTCACTTTACTGGCATCAGAAAAGTCAAAGCAAGGTAAGGTTTTCGCAATGGCCTCTATTGCCGGATCATAGATACGTTGAGGTTTCATGTCATGTTCTCCCAATAATAACTGAAGATTTCATCAACAATGCTGACGAAAGGAACTGAACGGTTTCTTTAACTCTCTGCGTTCGGCAATCAAACGCGAGTGGCTATTCATTAATCGCAACTTTCATCAGATTCAATAATAGACAGCTTATTACTGAGTATTTAGATCCCGCCTAACGTCAACTTTTTAGGATCCAGCAACACTAACAGTTCAGCGCGAGACAATGTGGTTTCTTCCTCAGCCACATCAATAATTGCCCGCTTCTCAGCGTAGGCTTTCTTGGCAATATGCGCGGCTTTTTGATAACCAATAATCGGATTAAGCGCTGTCACTAAAATAGGGTTTTTGGATAACTGCTCATTTAACTTATCATTATTCACTGTAAAATCAACAATCGCCTTGTCAGCCAACGCCCTCATGCTATTACTCAGTAAGCCAATGCTTTGTAATAAATTATAGGCAATCATGGGTAGCATCACATTCAGTTCAAAATTGCCAGACTGTCCCCCAATCGTAATACTGGTATCGTTGCCTATCACCTGAGCCGCCACCATCGCCACCGATTCAGGGATCACAGGATTCACTTTTCCTGGCATGATAGAAGAGCCTGGTTGTAATGCTGTCAATGAAATCTCACCCAATCCCGCCAACGGCCCCGAATTCATCCAACGCAAGTCATTGGCTATTTTCATTAACGCCACCGCCAATGTTTTTAAGTTCCCCGACACATTTACCGCCACATCTTGACTGGCCATTAACGAAAATTTGTTAGCACTGGGGGTAAAATCAAGCCCTGTTTTTTTCGCTAACAATTGGCTAAAAACAGGGGCGAAATCAACATGGGCATTAACGCCCGTTCCGACTGCTGTTCCGCCTTGTGCCAGCATTAATAATTCATTGACCCCCAATTCAATCATTCTTTTAGCATGCTGCAATTGACCTGACCAAGACAATAATGATTGATTTAGCCCCACAGGCATCGCATCCATTAAATGCGTCCGTCCCGTTTTAATGTAAGCCTTCAAACTGTCTGCTTTGCTCATAATACACGCGTCTAAATGTGTTAACGCCGGTAATAAATCGTCGGATATGGCGATAGCGGCACTCATATGGATCGCTGTCGGGATCACATCGTTACTGCTTTGACTCATATTGACATGATCATTAGGGTGAATCGGGCAATTTGCATGCTGACTCGCTACAGCCGCAATGACTTCATTGACATTCATATTTGAACTGGTGCCCGATCCAGTTTGGAACACATCAACGGGAAAATGGGCATCGGATGCATCATATTGTCCATCGATAATATCTTGACTGGCATCGATAATCGCTTTGGCTATATTGGGCGCCAATAATTGCAAATCCAGATTGGTTTGAGCACTGACTTGCTTAATTAACGCCATACTACGAATAAAGGCTCTGGGCATCATCAAGTCACTTATTTTAAAATTATCAATGGCTCTTTGGGTTTGTGCGCCATAAAGCGCATCTTTTGCGACCTTAACGTCACCCATACTGTCCTTTTCTATCCGAAAATCATCCATACAAAGTCTTACTCTTCAAAAGCTAAGGGATAAACAAGTATAGTGAAAGATAAAAAATATACTGGCAGAGTTAAAAAAAGTGAACACCAGTCAGTGTGGCTTTTGCCTTTCAATCTAAAATTTTCACCGCACTTGTTAATTGAGCCTTTTGAGGATCAAACCAATAAGTCATGTAGCCAATGTTGTTATTTCTTTCATATTGAGGATTATCATGATTAAAACCATATGATGTCGCTGGACAAACGATTTGATCCAGTGCATTTTTAATGTTCTGCTTAAAATATTGATGCGCGTGACCGCTGATCACCATTTGTGTTTGAGGATGAATCGCATCAATCACCGCTTGATGATTCTCAATGCCCATTTGAGCAAACCATTGGGCGCCAATATTGATCACGGGATGATGAATAATCACCACACTCTGATGCTTACGGCTCTCTTTTTTCAATAAACTCAAATGCTGTTTTGATACTCGCCCTGCCCCCAAGGGCATATTCCCCAAAGGTTTTAAACTCGAATCAATGAATAATAAACGGAGCGTTTGGCTTAATTTAACCACTTGCTTGATTTGAATGCGGCTGTGATAGAACACTTTTTTCATCATCGATAAGTCATCATGATTTCCCGCTATCGCATAAATATTAGCGATACAAGTATGCGCTTCAATCACGTCTTTGAAGAGTGTGTAACGTTCAATAGAGGCATCACACACTAAATCGCCCGTAAGCAGTAAGATATCACCATCAGCTTGCTGCTCTATATGCTGTAATACCTTGATTAAATTTTGTTTTACAGTCGGTTCTTCAAGACTTAGGTGACAATCACTGATTTGATATATTTTCATGGTGCCCAATATTTCATGGCCTTGTGGTACTAAGATATGATACCAAAAGCTTAACAGCTAACATCACACACTTCAAAAGCAGAAGATGCGGTGCCTTGGTGAAAACACATGCGCCATTGGTTGCCATTGAAGCGCCAAATGGAGCTCCGCATCGAGTAAGCCCGCCCGCTCTCACCCACCTTGTTAATCGTTGCCCGATAGGTTAACAAGGCCACATTGTCACTCAACATGGTTAATTGATGATCTTGCTGGGTAAATATAGGCGAGCATTCCTCAGGAATACGTCCTAAAGCATCGGCTTTATTATAAGGTATACCGCTACTTGGAATTTCAATAAAGTCATCATCTAGCACATACCCAAGCTACCTGAAAGTGCATGTTTTCAGAACCCGTAAAAATGCGTCATTCAAGGCGCATTATTGCAGGAATGCTTATTGCCTTTTAAGATGATGCAACGCAGAAGTCGGTATTTTTACGGGTTCCCAAAGGGTAGGTTTAAAAGCCTTTTATACTGCGTTACTGAATATCCGTTTAGAATCACTAGGCTATCTATTCAAAGCCTTGCCTTCAAGGCTTTCTATTCCAACTGAACCCTGCATCTTCAGGTGGCTTGGGTATACAATCTAACGCAATTTTAGATGCACGAATATCGGGTTTTATGCAGGCTTGCTCTAAGGCAATTAATGTCTCTTTTACTCTGTTCAAAATACGCTCCCTTCATACTCATCAACAAAAAACAATAACACACTCAGAGATGACGACCATTGACATCAATAGCATCCAATTGATTATTATCGGGTCCACCATCACGTACTGGGATCAATGCTTGAATGGCATTTGAATCCGTATTCGCGGCATCGGGATCGGTTAATGTTTTTAGAAATGTCTCCATTAGCGCCACTTCAGCATCGTTAATGTCCTGAATGAAACTCTCATTACCATTAAAAATAGCCATCGAATGCATCAAGCCTTCTGGCGCTAACACGTCCGCACAATTGCTCAGTTCTTTAAATTGTTCTAATTCACACATTTCTTCATTTTCAAAATATTGTGCAATTGACTCACTGTTATCGCGATAATGTTCAATATTACGCTTTAACGTACCAAATTGGCCATTGTGTCCCCAAGGCCCCATGATTGCCACGTTTAGTAAGGAAGGGGTACGAAAAAAACCAATATTATCAGGGGACAAAGATAGATCGGCGCTAGGTACAAGAAGAAAACGAATATACAAGGGAAATGTCGCTCTATCCCAATATTGGTCTATTCGAGGGTTGAAACTTGAGCCACTTTTTTATTGTCATTGAGCAATATCATTTCTTTCGCAACCAGAGCCGCTGAAGGCAGAAACATCGTCGATACTATGCGCTCATCAATAACAACATCATGTTTATCGTTTAGCGTTTGTTTGTTTTGTGCAATCGCACCGTTTTTATTGAGTTGTGTTTCAACCAAAAAAGGTAACAAGCTCCCTTGCTTGGCCCATGACTTAGTTATTTCGGTACTATTAGGGAACCCTGCCACTTTTTTACCTTTTACCAAAAAAGTTCCATCTGAAAGCTGAACATTGGCAAACGCCCCTGCACCATGTCCACCCGCCCCAACAATGCCACCCGATTCATAAATAGTCTGAATAATCGTCTGCAGCTTCTTATTCGGTGTAACATCAAATAAAGGTCCATAGCCTCCACCAATATACACCCCCCAATAATCATTGGGGTTTATCAAGTCTGGTGAAAAAGTATGCGCAGTTTTATCCAAAAAGCCTTCATATTTTATGGCATAACTGCTGATCCCTAACGGATCCATCATAAATTCAACTTTTCCTCCTTTAGGAGAAACAAAATCGACTTCCACTCCATGACTCATAAACACATGAAATGGCGGAGCCACTTCCCATAGATTATTACGAGCATCATGTTTGTCTTTATCACCCATATCAATCATGTTAGAGGTGATAATCAACATTTTTTTAATGGTTATCGGTGATAAGTTATTCTTAACTTCTGCAGAATAACTCAAAGAAGAAAATAGACTTGCCGTAACAAATAAAACCTTATATAGATGCTTCATTATATCCCTTAATGACTGATACCTTTGTGTTTAATTAATAATTAACATTCCAAACAATATTCTTTATCTCATTGTTAATTTTCAATATCTACATTAGATAGGTCATTCCACTCACCCTCTAATCATTATGTCAGCTCTTTTCATTACTTTGACTATAATGATTTTAGTGGTTACTTCTTATGTCTACTTATGGAAAGGTTTGACCATGCTAAACTTATTATCTAATGAGAACGGTGATCACAATAATTTATCTTCCGTCAAAATATTTCATCACTGCATTTTTCTATTTATTTCAATATTTATAATATCGTGTGGAGAGAGTGGTACTGCTATTATAGATAAAATTCAAGAAAGCAAATCAACTTATTTCACACCAACATTAAAAACGAATACCTTAGCCAGTGGCGGCTCGACTCAACTCACTATCTTTAGTAATGCTGCCGTTGACGGTTATGAAAAACTATCGATTATTTATGATGATACATTGGTGAGCTTATCCAATGATTTTTGCATCATTGTGGAGACAGAAACACATTGCGATGTAGTCCTAACGGCCTCTAACGTCATAAAAACAACCTCTGGCACCTTGAGCTTTAGTCGTAGTTCAAGCATAAACAGCAACTTTATTCCCGCCAGTGTCACTTATACGATAGAGCCCTACACTAATACCACTTTGCTTACCGCTAGTTTTTCAGACACGCTCAACAGTGGTCAAATCGCTGACATTATCATTGAAGCCAATCAAGCTGCCCCTTCAAATATAACCATAATAGCAACTGACTATAACAGTGACTTATACGTGCAAAAACTCGGATATATCTATTATACCAACGGTAACAGCTGTACCATTACCACTGGCAAAATCGAATGCCGCATTCCCATCCAAGCCTCGACGGTCTTTGAAGATACGCCTTGGACACTCAATTTAGCCACATTTAACCCAATAGCAAATTTTGAAGCAGACAGTCTCGATTATACGGTTTATGCAAGCGATAATAGCAATGTAAATGTAGAAGCATACTTATCCCCTAACCCCATAGCCAGTGGCGAGACAGGACGATTACTGCTGCAAACAACAAAAAGCCCTGCTGAAGATATTAATATTAGTATCACCTCATTTGATAATACTCAACTGTCTATCCCCTCTTCAAGCTGTACCATCATCGCAGCAACCTCCGCCTGCATGATTGAAGTCACCGCACTCAATATCACTGAAGCAGAAACAGGCACAATTAGCTTAGAAAGTGATGATTATACTATTGCCGATATTGATTATGATATTGACACACAAACCTTTGATGGCTTAGTACGAGGTTGGCCTGATTATTTAGCCATGGGCAACATTACCGATGCCTCAATTTACGTTGGTAGTGACTTATCCTCTACCCAAGTCTCACTAGCACAATACCCTGTGAATGCCATTTTTAAGTACGCAGGCACCGGACAGCCTTATGATCAAAATGACGCCATTACTTTTCCTTACTCAACCTACCAAACCATAGCTCAAAGCAGCTTTCTCACCCAAGACTATGCGAGCCCAAATGCCCTGCCCGCAGGCACATCGACAACCAAACCGACTATGGTTGTCTATACCGCGAACTCAAGCTATAGCTGGTACCCTGTTGTCAATGATTTTACCGGCGGGGTCATGATGAATTATTTTAGTAAGCTGATACTCATCGCTCAATTACTTGAAAAAAAAGGCATGGGCTCAGTGATCCTTAACCCCGATCTATTAGGTAATTTCGAGAAAAATTACGACACAGATTATGTTGATGTCAATAAACAACTTAGTGATAACAAAGATTATACAGTACAAAATTCTCTCGATGCTGCGGTCTCATTTTCCACCCGTTATCAGTCTTTTTCTAACGTCAATTGTGAAGGCCTAGAGGAGCTTTACGTCACCCCTCTAGAGCTGTTTAATGTTCTAATTGAAACCTGCAATCCTAACTACCTCTACGCGGCCTATGAAGATTGGAACGACATTATGACCACCTCAGGCCCCGATATATCAACCACAACAGGCAGCGAAAACTATTCCCCCCCAGATTTAAGCAGTAATAATGTCATTGCTTGGATCAACGCCACCAACTGGATCATGCATACCTTCGCCCCTAATATTAGTTATGGCTGGCAAGAAAACCTATGGGCAACAGGCAGTAGCACGTGGATTTATGGCGCAACAGCCGATACCATTAGCAGCCAAGCGACTAAAATCAATAGTTACCTTGAAGAATGGGCCGTGTTTAATGGCCAATACCAACCTGACTTCATTGTATTTGATCGTTATGAAGGTGATGATTTTATGCCTGAGGTCTATGAGGCAAGCTATTTATATAATGCTAGCAGCTGGAGTAACTACCTCAACTTTGTCGGTGAAATGAGTAACACTTTAGAAAAACCCGCCATGATTTGGCAAATACCAGGCGCTCATATTCAAACAAGTGATGATATTGATAACGACCCTACTCGCATAACCGATCAACATGGGGGAACCGCGCCTAACTTCTTTTTCTCTGAGACACAAGGCGGTATCGCTGCCGTTGATTATGACAACTTAATGGCATATATCGACAATATTACCTTCACTCTTTCCAATGGCAGCTTCGATATTGATGTTGCCATGCCCGATTATTTACAAATGCAGCCCGATGGCAGTACCGATGATATTTATTATTGGAATGAAGGACATTTGGATAACACCACCAACAACAATATTTTCGCCATCCTTTGGGGCGGTGGAAACCAAGCAACGGGTGCCATTGATATCGCACTCAATACCGAACTCTACGACAATGGTTGGTTGGGCACTAGGATCAGTAGTTACTTGAATAACCCTGAATACTTTCCCACGCAAACAGAACTACCTTTTTGTGTGTGGCTAAACCCTAATACAAAAGGCCAAGCCTCGCTAGATGCCATTGTAGAAGAAAACATCAGTGGGACCCGTTGCCCTTTTTTTGATGCACACATTACGCTATTTTGTGGCAGCACTGATTTACCCAAACAGGCACTCATCAATCAATTTAACACCGCATTCGCTAATGAAAATACCACTGAAGCAAGCATATTAGGGACCCAGTGGGGCACTGACTTCTTCAAACGTTTTTATTATCAAATTAAAAATAATACTCAACTCGAAAACCTTTATGAAACAGCAAGTACTTTAAATAACAGTTCCACTTACCGCTTTGCGCCACATATTAGCCTTTTTTATGGGAATGAAAGTGATATTCCAGAAGATAAAGTACTTTCCGCTCCCCATCTAGAAAACTTAAACTTTAATAAGATAAGTTTAATGTCAGATTGCTCAGAGGAAACCTATGCCTGTGTCTCATCGTGGGAAGAATACGCCAGCATGTCGCTAAATGAATAACTGAATTCAATTTAATCTCTCACATTAGTTGGATCGGATAAACTGGCTAAAACGTGAGTCTGTTTTTTTCAACGTGCCAACAAGATTAAATCCAGAGATACTTAGCTAAAAATGCCAATGCAACGCCCCAAACACACAAATTCAACTCTTTGTAACGTCCAGCCCCTAATTTTATGATGACATAACTCATAAACCCCAACGCAATCCCATCTGTAATGGAAAAACTGAACGGCATCATAATTGCCGTCAAAAATGCAGGAGCAGCTTCAGTTAAATCTTGCCACTTTACTTTTGCCAGCTCCTCTACCATCAACACACCCACATAAACTAGCGCACCTGCCGCGGCATAAATCGGCACCATTTGTATTAAAGGGGAAATAAAGATAGCTAATAAGAACAATATCCCCACCACAACGGCCACTAAGCCCGTGCGACCACCCACTGAAATACCTGATGCACTTTCAATATAGGCGCCCACTGATGATGTCCCCATCACTGCACCAAACATTGATGATGAACTATCAACAAGCAATGCCCGTTTCATCTGTTTTTTACCTTCAATGCCCTTGATTAGACCTGCTTTATCAGTCAAGCCCACTAAGGTGCCCGTTGAGTCAAATAAATTCACTAACATGAAAGAAAAAATAATGCCTGCAAGCTCTGGACGCAGTGCTTCGGTGACATCTAACTGACCCAATATCGGGCTAATACTGGGGGGAAGTGATACGAAGCCGTGAAATTGCACATCGCCAATCAAAAAGCTAATTAAAGTTGTTACACATAGTGAAATCAATACGGCAGCATGAATGCCTCTCGCGGCAAGACATACAATAATGAAAAAACCTAACGCGCCTAATAGATTAGAGGTGGCACTTAAATCCCCTAATGCGAGCATAGTATCGGGATCTTTCACCACTATGCCCATGTTTTGTAATCCCATGAATGCAATCATTAAACCAATGCCACTCACGATCCCAATTCTTAATGAAACAGGAATATGACTTAAAATCCAATATCGAATACGAAATACCGTTAACAAGAAGACCCCAAAAGCGCCCCAAAAAATGGTCCCCATGCCAACTTGCCAGCTATATTGCATGCTTAATGTCACCACAAAAGCAAAAAAAACATTCAACCCCATTGCGGGTGCTAATGCGACAGGCAAGTTAGCCATCAACCCCATCAAAATAGACCCTAGGCCCGCAATTAAACAAGTAGTGACAAAAACGGCCCCCTTATCCATACCGGCCACAGCTAAAATTTGCGGATTAACAAAAATGATATACACCATCGTAAAAAAAGTCGTCACGCCTGCGATGATTTCTGTTTGAATATTGGTGTGGTGTGACTCAAGTTTAAATAGACGTTCAAACAATCCTTTCATCGTCCTTCCTAATATAGAGTTATCATAACAATGTGCTTCAATGCGTATGAAGTTAGACTTTCTTTTATCAAAATGGATTTATAATGACTATTTACCTCCCTTTTAAGTGTTTAGGCATCTCATCCGCCACACTAAGCCACTGCACTTGAGTCTCAGTATGTATATGATAACGCGGCTTGATGACATTAGGCTCATCAAGCGATACAATATTTAAGGTAAAATAATCTGGATACTCAAGACTCCGGTAACTGAGTGTTGAGCCACAATGCCCGCAAAAACCTCGACGAATATTATCCGATGAAGCATACTCAGTGACTTTTCCCTTAAGCCAATGAATATTTTCGGCTTTAAAATCCATCCATGCCGCCACTGGGGCACCTGTTACCTGTTGACAATCGCGGCAATGACAAAAATCGGCATCAAACGGCATCGCTTGGACTTCATAGCGAAGGGCGCCGCAATGACAGCCTCCTTGCATCTTCATTGACACTCTCCTTATTAACCCTACCCTCACAGCCCATTATATTCAGCTTAACGCAATGACATAATGGGCATGTATTCATTTAGACTCCATTAACCGACTTAAACAGCGCTAATGGCTCGCGGCATAATCTTCAACTTGCTTCCAGACGCGCAATAAATTACCCGATAAAATTTTCTCAATATCGGCCTCACTGTAACCTCGATTTAAAAAGCCCGCGATTAGGTTAGGATAGGCTGCCACATCTTTTAATCCTTCTGGCAAGCTATCACCCACACCGTCGAAATCTGAACCAATGCCGACATGCTCAACCCCGACGAGTTTAATCACATGATCAAAATGATCCAGCACATCATTAAGAGTGGCGAATTCAAACGGAATGCGTTGTCGATAATCACTGCTGAACGCTTTCAGTTCTTCACTGTCTTCTGCCACCTGATGTGCTTCCATAAAGGCTGTTTCAGCTTTGGTGTAAGCTTCATAATTTTCAATAGATTGTTGTGAAATAAACGTCGAACCAAAATTAATTTGAATAATGCCTCCTTTTTCAGCCAGTAAGCGGATCATGTCATCATTCATATTACGTTCAAAACCAGGGGTAAAATACCTTACTGACGAATGAGAGGCTATCACGGGAGTTTGACTTATCGCCATTACTTGATAAAACGCCTCATCAGAAATATGCGATACATCAATCATCACGCCCAGCTTATTCATCTCTTGCACTAATACTTTACCAAATTCAGTCAAACCATGAGCGGGACGCTTAGTGTCATAGGAAGAATCTGAAATATGGTTCGCTTTGGCATGGGCTAAAGTAATGTAACGTACGCCACGTTCATAAAAATGGCTGAGATTGGCTAAATCCCCTTCAATGGGGCTGCCATTTTCCATCCCCATGGGGAAAGAGATTAAACCATTCTTAACGTTGTCTTGCACTTCATCCGTCGAATAAGCTAACGCAAATTTATCTGGAGATGCCTTCACTAGCGCTTCAACCACATCGATCAATTGATCAGCCAACACTTTACTCTGACCGGTTCCTTCCAATGACGCTGGCGTGTAAATCGACATAAAAGGTGCATTTAAGCCGCCGCTCACTGCTCTGGGATAATCAAAATCTCCCTTTTCGGTATGCTGGCTCACATCTTCAAAGCTATCATCGAGGCGATAAGGCACATCAATATGGGTATCTGCGATAATCGTTTTCTGCGCAATCTCATTGGCTTTGGCACTATTTTCACGGGCGATTTCATTAGCGTCGGGCTGACTTTGACAAGCTGTCAGGCTCAACATTAATGCCATCGCAGTCGTCATTCCCAACGCTCGCGGTAAAGAGAGACCGAGAGAAGGCACAGGAGTGATAGGTAATCGTTTGGTTAAAATTGCATGGGAAAAGCGTGTCGAAAACGTCATGAAGAATGTCTTAGAGGTTATTATTTTTCAACACTTTATCCTTGTCACTCACAAGTGTCAAAAATGTTAAAAGTATTATTGAATAAATAACTACAGGTCTAATGCATGCTCCTGCAGCATTTTATCGGCTTTTGAGGCGTTACAAAGCCATTTCCATTTGACAAAAGATCACTCCAGATTTCATAAAATCATCCCCCTTTACTGTCATACCAAATCGAGCATAAAATGCCACCGCATTGCGGCGAGCATCACACCAAAAATAATCGGCCCCAAGCCCTTTCGCTACGCCAATCATATGAGTAAGCAATAGGCTGCCAAACCCTTGACCTTGATATTCAGCTAAAGTAGCAAACTTACGTAACTGCACCCTCCACTCAACAAAAAATAGGGAAGCCACACTGATCAAATCATTGTCAATATAGGCACCATAATGCAGCGCTGACTCATCACCTGACACTTTACAAAATGACGCCACTTTATTTGGCCATAAAACTTGATGTCTTATGGGCAATGTCTCTTTCCAGCTGATCTTTTTGATCTTGATTAGCACATTTGGCAAGTTAACCTCTTTCATACCCAAGTTCATTCATATTCAAAGAGCCCCCACAATGAAAACACCTAATATTCTATATATTAAGCTATCGAGGCAATAGATTAAAACATAAAATGGAGTAATAAGGCTTAGATAGATAATCGCCTGATTTCGGTATCGATCCCACCATACTCAAACAAGTCAAGAAGACATTATTCAAGAAACGGATCATTCAGGGAAAGTATCAAAAACGGGCAATTCTGCAAGCCCATCATCCCAATGAGCTCGACTAGCACCAAATAAATGTGCACTGGGTTTCAAATTGACGGCTTCATCAAGACTGCCAGCAGGTACCGCTAATAACTTACCTTGCATTTGCACATTAGGTAGCGCTGCGCCACAAGTGGCACAAAAACTCTTAATATGTCGCGTAGCAGGTAAATTAAACGTAGTGATTTGATCTTCACCAGCCTGCCAAACTAAACGTGCCGTCGTAGAAAATAAATTCGCGGCATGAGCTGAGCCGGTATCTTTACGACAATATGCACAATGACAAAGGAAGAAATGTTCAAACTCTCCCTCAATTTCAAACTTCACCGCCTGACACAAACAACTGCCCTTAACCTTTTTACTCATCTTAATACTTCCTATCGGCTTATAGGCAAACCCATTAAATGAAATCCTCCAAGGTGTCACGATCTTTCATATCAATAACTACAATGAAGAAAAATAAGATTCATGATAAACACAAACAATATCTCCGCTAATCCAATAGAAAGTTAAGCCTGTCATCTGTTTTTGAAGGTAATATTTCAATGATCTCTGGCGTCACTATTTGTTCAGTGACAAAAGGATCTTCTCTGAGCAGCGTGTCTAACGCCTCCCGTGAAATATTATGGGCGATGATCCCGCCCCCGAGTTCTGGCTGAAGACTGCCTGACAGTAAAAAAACGCCTTTATCAAACCCTCGCTGCAACCAAGCAAGATGCTCTGGCATAAAGGCTTTCGCTTTGTTTTCAGTCTCAGAATGATCTAAATTTTGCTCAAAAGAAAAGGATAACTTAATAATAAACATGCCGACTCCTTGTTAATGTACTGCTATACTTACTATGAATATATTTCACATATAATCTTGCTTATATGCCGTTATTAATTCTACAAGTTACTTAACATCACACAGCTAATAGAACCCGTATTATGACTCCGATCATTCCTTAACCACTTACCGTATAAGAACCAACGATCGTCTAACTGATTAAAACGGATCACTTCAACACCATTGAGCGTTTTATTATTTGGAAAGTGTAAGTTGTAAGATAAAGACAAGGTTTCATTTTGTAAGATAGCAACGGCTTGAGCATCAATTTTTTGGCCATTTAAGCTATAAACCCAGTTAATATCATAAGTTTGATACTGCCTGCTCTTTCCATGACTTAGGGATAATGTTAGTTTTTTATTAGTGTAAATTTCTTTAAGGTTTTTATTGTTAGTGCTGATGCATTCATATTGACCCGATAAATCAAACTGTTCCTTTACTCTCGTCGTTAAGCCATTCACCTTGCTATCTACAGCCATACTGACCAAACTTGCGACACAAAATAACAATATTAACCACAGAGAATGATCCTTAAAAGTCATTCCTTTCATAATCGTTCCTTTTATAAAATATTTTTCATCAAGAAGATGGATAGGCATTGGCTCAAAAAACACTTTTGGTTAAATATATTCATCAAATTTTTTCATATGAGATTTCAGACTGGATCACACTCAAATCTTATGCTCACGTCATTCCTAAGCCCAGGTGACTAACCATTCCAGAGACTCAAAGGAGCAAATTTCAATCTCCCACTACCATACCGATAATGGCTCCCATAATGCATCCATCAAAAGCACTAAAACTAACACCTACTTTTCAATACCATCATCTAGACAATGAAAAACAAGTCACACTCTACTCCTGCAAATTAAAATACCATATATGCTCATGCCAATGATTTTAAATTATTTTTTAAATCTAAAATTCATCGGAAAAATATTATTCAAAAATAAATCAAAAAAAATTTGCAGAATGAAATTCTTATACTAAAATTTTTCTGCTTCGAAAGCGTATTAATCAAGTCACACTTTAGAAAGCAATTAACCACTTCCTCTGTGACATACTATGATCACGAAAGGAAGAGACTATTCACATTCAAAAAATGGATTTTAAAATGAACAATAAAATGGATACAAACTCAACTTTCATCTCAAGCGCTGGTAACAAATTACAGCTCAATCTAAGCTACGTACACTGCAGCGTAACCGGCGATCACCAAAACAATGGCGATGATTTATATATCAAATATCGAGCTGATAGCCAGACTATTGATACACGTTATCCTACAGATAAAGGTTCCGTCTTTGTTTATGATTTAAAAGCAGGCCAAAATGCATCTATGAATATCATTATTGAATTTACCAATTCCGTTCGGGTAGAATTATATGATGTCGACGGTGCTGGAGATGAATCATTAGGCTCAGTCACTTATAGCACCGATGATCTTCTCGATGTTGAACTCATTGACGATACGAACTCTCCACATGATGGCCAATATCAATTCCATTCAAGCATCAGCACAATCGCCAAAAAAATGGTAGGTTAATTCCATTATCAACCAGCCAAGGTCGTCACTACCTTGGCAAACACACCTTTATTTATACCAATCCGCCTGATAGGTAATCAATTTAGTGCCTCTCAGATTTTTCAATTCAAGGAAGATTGACATTATTTTTAAGAGGCTTGTGACTTCTCTATTCGATCAAACTGCAATTCGCATAAGCGTTTATATAGCGAGGACGTCTTCAGCAATGATTGATGAGAGCCAGTATCCACAATTTGCCCTTGATCCATGACCACTATCATATCGGCATGCACCACAGTCGCGAGGCGATGCGCAATAATTAAAGTGGTCCGATTTTGCATCAGTTCTTTCAATGCCGCTTGGACATGATATTCACTATCAGCATCTAAGGCACTGGTGGCCTCATCGAGCAAGAGCACTTCAGGATCCTTTAAAATAGCACGCGCGAGGGCAATACGCTGCTTTTGTCCACCAGACAAACGCACCCCCTGCTCACCCAAATAACTTTGGTAGCCTTGAGGCAATCGTTCAATAAATTCATGAGCATGGGCCCGTTTGGCCGCATCAATGACGTCCTCATCCGTCGCATTCGGCCTACCATAGCGAATGTTATGCCACACATCAGTACTAAACAACACTGGTTGCTGCGGTACCATGCCCATGGCTTGCCTAAGCACGGTTAAATTAAGCAGAGTCAGATCGACACCATTAAATATAATATGCCCTTGTTGGGGATCATAAAAACGCTGAAACAGCTCAAAAAGCGTCGTTTTACCGGCTCCTGAAGGCCCCACAAATGCAACCACTTTGCCTTTAGGTATTTGTAAATTAATCCCTTTAAGTGCCGCAATATTTGGCTGTGACGGATAATAAAAGTCACCGTTTTTAAATTCCAAAACCATCTCATGATGATGTTGAATATCTTGAGGGATCTTAGGCTCTAAAATGGTTGACTCCACTTTCAATAATTCAAGTAGCCGCGTTGCAGAACCCGCTGCCCGCTGTAACTCCCCATAGACTTCACTGATAGTGGCCACCGACATGGCAACCATGATGGCATAAAAAATAAAGGCACCCAGCTCTCCTCCCGTCATTTTACCCGATAACACATCCATGCCACCAACCCATAACATCATACTAATAGCCGAAAAAGTCAGAAAAATCACCACAGCAATGAGAAACGATCGCTGCTGCACACGGTGCTTAGCCACTTCAAATGCTTTTTCCACCTCGGCGCCAAAAGCTGCTTGCTCTCGACTTTCATGGGTATACCCTTGCACGACTTTGATATTTTGGATAATTTCACCCGCATAAGTACCAATATCGGCAATCGCATCTTGACTACTGGCGGCCAATGTTCGTACTCTGCGACCAAAAATAATCATAGGCACTAAAATAAGCGGCACACAAATAATCACAAACAAGGTCAATTTAACACTAGTAATAAGCAGCATAATGAGACCTCCTATTAGCATGAACATACTGCGCAGCGCCATCGAAAAAGAAGAGCCAATAATGGATTGCAGTAATACCGTATCAGTGGTCAAACGCGACATGATCTCACCACTGCGATTTTCTTCAAAATAACTAGGATGTAAAGTCACAATTTGATTAAATACCGCCTTTCGAATATCACCACTCACTCGCTCTCCAAGCCAAGACATCAAATAAAAGCGGGTAAATGTTCCGACAGCGAGCAGACTAATCAAGCCCATCAGCACAAAAATAGCATCACTGAGTTGCGCTTTAGAACCTGCAATAAATCCATTATCCACAATGAATTTAACCCCTTGGCCTAACGATAAACTCACCCCTGCGGTCAATAACAAAGCCAATAAAGCACTCACAGCCATTAACTTATAAGGACGAATAAAGGCAAAAATAGGCAATAAGCTGGTGAAGGCTTTTGTTTTTTTAGCGTTTGTCTTTTTTGAATGAGCAGAGGATGTAGACTGATGTTCATCTATTACTTTATGATTATTATTCAAGACCGTCTCAACTATCTAAAAGAGAAACAAAAGACATGGTCATTCATTGACCCTATTTCAAGCCTCAAAAATAAAATAGTACAATAAGATTAAATAACGTAAAGCCATTAAATACCATACGCTCGTATTCAGCCAACGTATTTAAGGCTAAAATTTAAAAAGTCGTGAAATCAATCTAAACTATTGTACCCTACAGTATTTATTACCTTAAATGCAGCCGCTTACGAATGAATAAGGAAACACCTTCCCCATGAAACCTAAAATTACCATCCACTACTGTGTATTATGCCAATGGTTATTAAGGAGTGCTTGGCTTGCTCAAGAGCTCTTGTCCACCTTTAGTGATGAATTGGCAGAAGTCTCATTGGCCCCTGCGACGAAAGGCACCTTTAACATTTACTACAATGACAAACTAATCTGGTGTCGAGAACAAGATGGTGGCTTTCCTGAAGCAAAAATATTAAAACGTCGCGTGAGAGATCAATTGGATCCACACAGGGATTTAGGACATATCGACAGCTGATGCTGGACCAGCATGCTGAACTTATGAGGCATACCTGAGTTCGCCAGGACCCTGTAGCACACTCTGCGAACTCCAGCTTCATACGAGAGGAAAATGATTACCAATAAGCATATTTAGCCAACGAGCAAGTTTACGTTTTTGTTGATATTACACTAATCCACCAATGTAATATCAAGTCCCTGTAATAAACTCATAGCCTCGAGTCGTGAAAAGGTCGCCTTAGTAAGTGAGTTATTCAAAATATTAATGTCGAAATGAACGGAATCGGTAAAATCCACCTGTTGCAACTGCGTTCGAATAAACAGGCTTTGGGATAAATCACAATTTATCATCTTCGAGTGCTTAAAATCGCCTTCTCTAAAATCAACATCATGTAACTTACACTCATCAAGCACGACTTCATGTAATGTGAGTCCAAAAAATGAACCACCATTAAGCATGCACTGTTTAAATATCAATTCTGGTACCAATCGAAATGTGGGCCAATCGGCTTGTGTCCAATCAACCCCAACGAGTTTGCATTCAATAAATTTCACATCAAATAGCTCAGTATAAAGCCATTTTATGACACTCATCTGACAACGGTTAAAGTGGCAATGAATAAATCTGCAATGTTTAAAAGTGGCCTCATTAAAATCACAATCATTAAACGTGCACTCCTCAAACTCCATACCTGAAAAGTGCTGCGGGCTCACATTTACATTATCAAAAATACATTCAAAATATTCGCCATTATTGACCCATCGCCCCTCAATGTTCTCAGACTCAATCATTCCATTTCCCTTATTTTTAATCAATTAAACGCATCACCAACCTCACATTGACACTGTATGAAATCACAGTGCTTAATACAAGCAAAGCTTAGGGGCTGTCATCTTTATTAATTGTTAAACGTCAAAATGAAATGAGTCAAGCCATCAGAACAGACTAAAATCATTCATTCAGTCAATACCATCACTCGCCCGTTCACATTACTATTATTCTCATTTATCCCAAAATGTATACGCTAGAGTGTCATTGCGTTTACTGAGCATTTAGGGATAAAGCTTGATCAAAAAATGAAAATATCACCAATAACAGCCATCACCTGTCACCTCATTTAGTTAAGGATAAATATGAAGAAAATCATCTCAACAATCCCCTTAATAATGACATTCAGCCTCACAGTGGTGAGTCTCACTGTTCAAGCTGCCAATAAAGTTGTCATCATCGGTGTTGATGGCATGGGTGGACACTACATCTCCCAAACACCCACTCCTACGTTGGATAACATGGCGAGTGAAGGGGCTCATACCCTTTCCATGCAGAATGTCTTACCTGTTATTAGTGGCCCAAACTGGACGGCAATGATCTCAGGCTCATACCCGAGTAAAAACAAGGTCACATCCAATATTGATCTGTATAAAAATCAAGTTGAAACCCTTTTTTCAGCCTATCGTGAACAATACCCACAAGGCGAAATGTGGACGCTATACGAATGGCAAGGCTTTCAATCACTACTCAATGCTAGTGATGCTTTTCAAATCAATGAGCATGTCGCTGAAGCGACAGCGATACCTCAAACCATTGCCCTGATGCAAAATCAGACTTGCCTGCCTGATTTACTCTTTTTACATCTCGATTATGTCGATCATGCTGGCCATAGTGAGGGCTGGGGAAGCCTGCCATATCTCAACGCCATTAAACAAGCCGATAGCCAAATTGGTGATTTACTGGATGCCATAGATCACTGTGATGACACAGACAAGGTAACGGTGATGGTCATATCCGATCATGGTGGCTTTAAAGAGACCCATCAATCTTGGGATAATGCCGTTTCGCGTTCGATCCCGTTTTACATCACGGGGCCCAACATAAAAAGTCAGTATGAAATCACCGACACAGTACGAATATGGGATTTATCGGCCATGGTGGCCACAATATTGAATGTTACTATACCCCACTCTTGGGTATCACAGCCCATCCATTCTGTATTTGAAGATGAAAATCATCAAGCGAGTGAAACGATACTGCCCTCGAATCTGTCTCAGTACAGCACAACCAACACTTACACACAGGTATACCATTCGACCGGGACTGGGGTAAAAAATGATGTCAGTATCTGGACTCCTGACATGAATAATCAACAAGGCTATACGATTAACCAAATCGCAGTAGAAGGCCTCCAAGCGCCCTCTATGAACAGTGTGATATTCATAGAAGACAACCCTGAAATCTTAGCCAAGCCAGTAGGCTATGAATTTATTAGCTATGATAAGCTATCTGGAGGCACACAAGATGCGGTGTATTGGCGACCTATTGCCCCATCAGGTTTCACCTGTATCAGTGATATTGTCACCATAGGCTATGAAGGTTATGGCCTTAAACCCTATGATATCCCTGAGCCTAATTTGGCAAGCTTTCGCTGTATTAATAGTGCGTTACTCGCAAAAGGGTTATTTCATAGAGTGTGGACAGACAAGGGCTCTGGGGCAAAAATGGATGTGAGTGTTTGGAATGGCATCAACAATTTATTCGCCATTCCAACCTATGCTTTCCGCGCTCGAAGAACATCATATGAATTTGATTTTGGCTATCCTCTTTTCTATGATTTAATACCTTCATCACAGTAAATCACAGCCATGAGCCATTATTTTCAAGTCGGTTTCTCATATACGTTAACTTGACTCGCATCGAAGGAAACATATTTATTTGTGCCATCGGCGACAATGGTTCAGGATAATACCAAACGATCCCTATTATCATAATATGACACTCAGCATTCAAATTAACACGACTCATGCTTGTCGTCTTTCACATCGTAATCGATTAAATTACCTTGCTTATCTAATCGCATGTGACAGCAATCATCGAACACTTGACGTAGTTCCCCTCGCGCTTTTTTCACTCTAGACTTAAGCGTTGAGTAAGGGATCCCATTCGCCGTCGCATAGTCTTTTTGTGACATCCCATTAAGCTCAATGGCCGTCAGTAAACGGGCATGATCTCCCGATAACACCCGCACAAAAGGCTCAATAGAGACAACGATCATGAAAACAATAAATGGCATGAAAGACAATTTAAGAGATAGTTATTTGACAGAGCAAATCTTTGTATTCCTGCTCAACATGTCACCCCTTTGTTCGAGGTAATAAGAATGATACTAATGATGCATTAGCTATTTTTGAAGCGAGTACTCGACCTGGCATTCGCTTTGTCCCGATAAAATCCGAGGACCAGCAAGAAGTCATGATGATGCACAGGATAATAGACCGATTAATTAAACAACGCATTGCTTGCACTAATCAGATACGAAGCTTACTGGTGGATTTTGCGCATTTGAACAAAACATGTGGAGCATTATTAGTGATAAAGAACAGAGACCTTTACTAAAATATCTCGTTAATCAAATCTTTGATGAATACCAATACATCAGTCAACATCTTAAAGAATTAAATAAACTCATTAAACAGAAAGTAGAGCAAATACAAGCAGGTCTTATTATGATGAGTTTACCCGGCATTGGCCCTATCATTGCTTCTGCTTTTGAAGCTAATATCGATAAGGCTCAAGCCTTTAATTCTCCTTCTGAGTTAGCTGTATGGTTAGGATTAACGCCTAAACAATATGCTTCAGGTAATAAAAGTCGGTTGTATGGTATTACGAAGCGAGGGGATAATTATTTACGAAAACAGTTAATCCATGGAGCGAGAACCGTTGTGAAGTACCTGAGTATTAAATTACCATAAATTCGTTCACTATTAGAGCAACGTGATAACATCAGTGCTTAGAGCATCATTGAACTTGTTTATTTATCATTATTTTGTATAACTATTATTAGCATATGAATTATCACTTTTTATAAATGAAACAAGTTAGAGCCCTGTTATCTCATGAGTTCACCACGCTAGAAGAAGCGTTCAAGAATAATCCTAAACATCGCTGTAGAGTTC